>NZ_JAHXYO010000005.1:0-300391 GCF_019969905.1 Rahnella sp. GSA61A
TTTGCCTGGCGGCAGTAGCGCGGTGGTCCCACCTGACCCCATGCCGAACTCAGAAGTGAAACGCCGTAGCGCCGATGGTAGTGTGGGGTCTCCCCATGCGAGAGTAGGGAACTGCCAGGCATCAAATTAGTTCCTTTTCCCCTGACAAGGAAAATAACAGGAACAAACAGGTATCAGACGATTGCTGATACGTGTGAAAGAACCGGTGGAGCGGTAGTTCAGTTGGTTAGAATACCTGCCTGTCACGCAGGGGGTCGCGGGTTCGAGCCCCGTCCGTTCCGCCAATTATTGCATAGTCCCTGAATCGAAAGATTCAGGGACTTTTTGCATTTATTTTCCAGTGAAAATGCAAACCGGACTCCTTTCTTTCTCTGATATATTTATTATCTCACAGGCTCACGTTTATCTCATCGGCGTTTCTTACAGGATTTAATCCTGAGGAGTTAACTGATATTAAACTATTATCTTTAACTAAATAGAATGGTTATCAGTTTGAATTTATCAAAGAATAAGTATATCCAGACATCCAGGGAATACTTTGTATCAAATTGAAAAATTTGTGTGTTCAGATAAACCTGCAAAGTACTAATAAAGCTCATAATAAATGAGTACTAAAATTCTTAATCCAGTTCAATAAGTTGTCAGATTACAGATGCAAGTTCCAATAAAATACCATAAAGTCTCAATTTGGAATAATCACAAAGATCATCATTATGAAATTCTCATTGGATATACTGGACTGGCGGGCAGTGGCTCCGGGAGTCGATAGTTGTGAGCACTGGATCCAATGGGCTCAGTGCTCAGATATAAATACATTTTCCGGTGAGAACCCCAAAAGCCAGCAAATTCCAATGATGTCAGCACGTCGAATGAGTACCGGCAGTCGTTTTGCTGTTGATGCCGGGCTTGCATTGCTCGCCAATAACAACGTAGATGCGGCAATTTTTACCAGCCGCCATGGTGAGCTGGAGAATACAGGGCGCATTTTGCATTCTCTGGCAGAGGAAGACGCTTTATCTCCGACTGAATTCTCCATGTCAGTACATAATACCGCAGCAGGTTGGCTTACCATTATTAGCAAAAATCCGTTGCCGGTAACCTCATTAGCAGCCGGAAAAGACAGTTTTCAGCAAGGGATACTGGAAGCTCAGTCGATGCTGGCAACCGGTGCTTCCAGCGTCATGCTGGTCGATTTTGATGGTGAAATCCCAGATATATATAACGAATCGGTAAATTCTGAGTTTCTACCTTACGCTGTAGCAATAATATTAACTTCTGGCGATAGTTTGCAGTGCCAGCGTATTTCATTGCCGGGTGAGGATCTGAATTCAGAAATTCCGCAGAGTCTGCAATTTCTGCGAGGTTATCTTTCTTCCTCTTCTTTATTCAATGTCAGTGCAGATAGCCGCCATAGCTGGCAATGGGTTCGGGATTTGTGATGAGAGAAACGCTAGTACCCGAAGAAAAGTCTTCTCTGGTAAATCGCATCTGGCGATGGCTGGTAACTGGATTCTTTTTCGCACTTTTCGGAATTGGCGGGCTGTTGCTTTCTATTATCTGGTTTAATCTGTTGCGACTGATCATCCGGCAACCCGACAGATTGCACCGAATGACGCTAAACAGCATCCGTAATAGTTTTAGGTTTTTTCTGAGTGGATTACGGAGGGTGGGAGTGATGGATTACCGGTTTACCGGTGATGAAAAGTTTCAGCAAGATACCGGGTGTCTGATCGTGGCGAATCATCCCAGCCTTCTTGATTATGTGATCCTGGCATCCCGGATGCCGCGTTGTGACTGCATCGTCAAACAGGCTTTGTTGCAAAACCCATTCTTAAGCGGAGTGATAAAAGCGGCGGGCTACCTGATTAACTCTGGGTCTGACGCTCTGTTGCAGGCCTGTGAAACCCGGTTGCAAGCAGGCGGTACGCTGTTAATTTTCCCGGAAGGAACGCGCTCCTTACCTGAGAAACCGATGACGCTGCAGCGTGGTGCCGCTAACATTGCTCTGAGGGCGGGGTGTGATGTCAGGATTGTCCATATTTCATGTCAGCCACCCATGCTGACAAAAAATGGGAAGTGGTACGAAATTCCCCGTGTAAAACCTCAGTTTGTGATTACCGTTGCCGATAAGGTAAAGGCTGAAGACTTTTTAGATGAAAGCGATCTTTCACCTGCTTTGGCTGCACGGCGTCTGACGCAGTATTTGTGCACTGAGTTGATGCGCAGCAATATGCAAAATAATGAGAATTAAGTCATGGATTCATTAAGTAACGACATAAAAGCACTTATCATTGAGACGCTGAATCTGGAAGGAATGACGCCAGATGAGATAGAGACGCAGGCCCCACTTTTTGGTGACGGATTAGGGCTGGATTCTATTGATGCCCTTGAGCTTGGTCTGGCATTAAAGAAGCAATACGGTGTGATCCTTTCGGCGGAAAGTCAGGAAATGCGCGAGCACTTTTATTCTGTTGAAAGTTTGGCCAGATTTATATCAGTACAGCGTGGTTAAAGAGATTCCTATGCAGAAGCAAGAAATTTACCAGCAGATTAGCGCGTTATTAGTCAAGCTATTTGAAATCGATGAAGATGATATCCGCCCGGATGCAAAACTCTATGAGGATTTGGAATTAGACAGCATTGATGCTGTTGATCTGGTGGTTCATTTGCAGAAAATCACTGGCAGAAAAATTAAGCCTGAAATGTTTAAATCTGTTCGCACCGTTCAGGATGTTGTTGATGCCATAGATGAATTACTTAATTCCCCGGCGCCATAGTATGTGTGGGTATCTTTTTTGTGGATAAACCCCGGCGCTTCTCATTTTCTCAGGTTGCGAAGATTGCCCGCTGGGCGATGCCGGTGGCGGTTATTGTCTATCCGCTAGCCGTATGGTGCGGTTTAAAAAGTTGGGGAATTAGCGTTCTGGCACCTGTGCTGATTGCTGTCTTTATTCTGCGATTACTGACTTTTCGCGGAAAATTATCCCAGTTAACTTTTTTTGGAAAAGCGATTGCGGCCTCAGGGATTGTGCTGGTCGCCAGCAGCCTTTTATTACGCGAAACCTCTATGCTGTTGTATTACCCGGTCGCGGTAAATGCTTTATTACTGGGGGTATTTTTCAGTTCCTTATACGCCCGGCAATCTTTGGTTGAACGTCTTGCGCGACTGAATGAACCCGATTTACCGCCCGAAGGTGTTGTTTATACACGCCGTGTCACCCAGGTCTGGTGCATTTTTTTTCTGTGGAATGGATCATTTGCTTTATATACCTGCCTGAAAGGCGATATGGCCCTATGGGCTCTTTACAACGGCGGGATCAGTTATCTGCTGATTGGCTTATTAATGGGTATTGAATGGATAGTCAGAAAGCGTCTGCGCCAGCCATGACGCTGCCAATGTGCAAATGGCTAAGCACGGAAAGAGCAGATGATTATCTGGTTGCCTGGAGCGAAAGCCGGGAATGGCGTCAGTGTGATTTCCGCCAGGACGTATTATCTCTGCTGACTCATATCAGCGCGACATCGCATACCCGCTGGGCATTGTGTTTTGAAGATAACTATTCATTTGCCGTGGCGCTGCTGGCAGTGCTTTACAGCGGTAACACGCCGGTTTTACCTGGACATTTTCGCCCGGCCGTTCTGGCTGAACAACGCGATGAATTTGATGCGTTAATTACCGATCTTGATTTGACGATTGATTGCCCTGTTCTGCGTTTGCCTTGCTCAGTGGATCAGCCATTGACTGTTTTACCCAACTGGCCAGAAAATCCCGCGCTTCACTTATTTACCTCCGGTTCGACCGGTAAACCGCAAAAAATAATCAAACCAATTACCTGTCTTGAACTGGAGAGCCAGTGGCTTTCAGCGCGATGGGGCGATCAATTCGCAGATGCACACTTTGTTGCCACCGTGGCGCCTCATCATATGTACGGCCTGAGTTTTGCTTTTATGTTGCCGCTGTCGCTTGGCCGGCCTTTTGCGACGAAAAGTGTGGAGTATCACGAACAGTTGCAGTCACTTGCCAGTAAAAATACTTTGGTGCTGACCAGCAGCCCGGCCTTTCTTAAACGCCTTGATCCGGCTTTGGAGCCAACTCACTGCCGGCATGTCTTTTCTGCCGGAGGCCCGCTAAGTAATGAGGCCGCCTTGCTGGTAGAAAATGTCTGTGGTTGTCTGCCGACAGAAATCTATGGCACCAGCGAAAGCGGCATTATTGCTTTTCGTACGCAACATCAGCCAGACGAAGCCTGGACGCTTTTTGAAAATATCCGATTCTCTTCCTGTGCTGATGGCAATATTTCCCTGATTTCTCCGCTGCTCCCGCAGCCGGAAGGCATGATCCTCAGTGATAAAATCCAGCTATTGCCCGCGGGACAACGCCAGTTTGTTCTTTTAGGCCGTAAGGATCGGATCGTTAAGATTGCAGAGCAGCGGATCTCACTGACTGAAATTGAGCAGCGTTTGTGTGCGTTGGATCTTTTAAGCGACGCCAGCGTGCTGACACTCGAAAAACAGGGGCGGCTTTATATCGCAGCCGTACTGGTATTAAGTCACGGCGGAGAGCTGTTATTACAGGCGCAGGGGCAGGCCGCGCTGCTTGGGCAGATTCGCCTGACGCTGCACCAGTGGTTATCGCCGGTCTCTGTGCCGCGATACTGGCGTCTGGCGTCTGCCATTCCTCTTAACCAGCAAGGCAAACGCGCGACTGCTGAATTACAGGAACTGTTCTTATGATTTTGCCGCAAGTGCTGAACCAGCAACTCGTCAGCGACACCCGTCTGCTTCTCACGTTCCGGTTGTCTGCGGATTTATTCTGGTTTAAAGGCCATTTCCCGTCGTCTCCGATTTTGCCTGGCGTGACACAGGTGAACTGGGCCATGGGCTACGCCGAAGAACTTCTGGGGCTGGATAAAGCGTTTTCCGGCATGGAAGTGGTGAAATTCCAGCGACCACTTTTGCCTGAAGAAACCGTAGATTTGCACATCGACTGGCTGAAAGAAAAAAACCGGCTGGTATTCCGGTACAGCGTAGGTGATGCCGTCGCCAGCAGTGGAAAAATTACCTTATGTCCATAATGCTGTCAGTTTCTTTTTCTCCCTGCCTGATTATTCCCTGCTACAACCACGGGCCGATGATGGCCGGTGTACTGGAGAGTCTCCGGCCATTCGGTTTGCCCTGCATTGTGGTGGATGATGGCAGCGACGAGCAGACAGCAGAAGAGTTGCAACGCCTGGCCAGTGTGACGCCGTGGATGAGCCTGACGCGATTAACTGTAAATCAGGGGAAAGGTGGGGCTGTGATGGCGGCCCTGCGGCTGGCCGTTGAAAAAGGCTTTACGCACGCCTTACAGGTGGATGCCGACGGCCAGCATCAGCTTTCAGATGTTCCCGCGATGCTGTCTGAAGCCAGAAGTCATCCGGATTGTCTGATCTCCGGGCAGCCGGTTTACGATGACAGCGTGCCGAAATCGCGCCTGTATGGCCGCTATATCACCCATTTCTGGGTCTGGATTGAAACCCTGTCATTCTCAATCAAAGACAGTATGTGTGGATTTCGCGTGTATCCTCTCAAACCTTGTCTGCAACTGATGGCGGAAAAAACACTGGGTTTACGGATGGATTTCGATACGGAAATCATGGTGCGCCTTTACTGGCAG
Organism: Rahnella sp. GSA61A; assembly: GCF_019969905.1. NCBI lineage: Bacteria > Pseudomonadati > Pseudomonadota > Gammaproteobacteria > Enterobacterales > Yersiniaceae > Rahnella > Rahnella sp. GSA61A. Next base: position 5,657 of record NZ_JAHXYO010000005.1, read on the forward strand.
GGCACGCGCAGCCGTTTCCTGCCCACGCGGGTGACCTATCCCGAAGATGGCCTCTCGCATTTTGATGCAGTGAAGGACAATCTGCAGATTTCCTGGATGCACACGCGGCTGTTTTTTGGCATGTTGCCGCGTATTCCTTATTTGCTGCGTCAGCGAAGAAAATGTCCCCGGCACTGGTCTGCTACACAGGAACGCAAAGGATTGTGGGGTATTCGCCTGATGCTGGCGGTTTACCGGACACTGGGATATCAGGCTTTTCGTGTGCTGCTTTATCCGGTCATCACCTATTTTTGGCTTACCGGCCGCAAACAGCGCAATGCCTCTGCCAGCTGGCTGGAACGTGTCCGCGTAACGGCCGCACATCGCAATATTTCCCTGCCTTATCCGCTGAGCACTTTCCGGCATTTCATGCGGTTTGGTGAATCTATGCTGAGTAAACTGGCGAGCTGGCAGGGCGATAAAACCCTGACCGATGCGGTACTGGTCAATCCCGAAATTTGCGAATCGCATATTGCCTCGGGGCGTGGCACGGTGATCCTCGCCTCGCATTTAGGCGATATCGAATCCTGCCGCGCGATTGGCGCGCTCAATCACCGCATTACCGTTAATGCGCTGGTATTTACCGAACATGCCGAGCGGTTCAATCAGGTAATGAAAGAGATTAACCCGCAGGCCGTGGTTAACCTTATCCAGGTGAACAAGATGGGGCCGGAGACCGCCATTTTATTGCAGGAAAAACTGGATGCCGGTGAGTGGGTGGCGATTGTCGGCGACCGGACATCTGCCAGTCCTCATCAGCGTGGAGAGCATGCCCGCGTGATTTACAGCGAGTTTCTGGGTGAACCCGCCGCATTCCCGCAGGGGCCCTTTATTCTGGCTGCAGCGCTACGCGCGCCCGTCATGCTGATGTTTGGCATCATGCAGCGACAGCGTCTGCATATTTACTGCGAATCTTTTGCGGATCCTCTGATCCTGCCGCGTACCAGCCGCCTGTCTGCGTTACAGTCTGCCGTCGATCACTATGCCGCACGACTTGAGCATTACAGCCTGCTGGCGCCTCACGACTGGTTCAATTTTTATGATTTCTGGCAACATCCGACGGATGTTGCCCCTGACAGGAAACCTGACTGATATGACTTCCAAACTTGATCCGCGTTTTAACGATCCGCGATTTTCTACCCGCGTTGAAATCACGGTTCCTTTCCACGACGCAGATGCAATGGGCGTGGTCTGGCATGGCAACTATTTCCGTTATCTGGAAGTCGCGCGCGAGCAGTTACTCAAGCAATTTGATTACGGTTATCGTCAGATGCAAGCGTCAGGTTATGTCTGGCCGATTGTTGATACCCGCGTGAAATATATCGCGCCGCTGCTCTTTGAACAGCGTATTGCCGTTCATGCGCAGCTTGAGGAAATCGAAAACCGTTTGCGCATCGGCTATCAGATTTACGACATCGAAACCGGTAAACGCACAACGACAGGTTACACGTTACAGGTCGCGGTAGACGCTGCCACCAAAGAAATGTGTTTTGTCTCGCCGCAGGTTCTTTTTGATAAAACAGGAGTCAGCCTGTGAAAGCCTTTTTGCTATTTGTACTGACGGTTTTCAGCGTAACGGCAAACGCTGTTACGCTGGAAGAATTACAACAGCGTTTCAGTCAGGTGCCGGTACTCCGTGCTGAATTTGCGCAGCAAAGAACCATCAGCGGGATGGCGCAACCGCTCAATTCCAGCGGAAATCTGCTGATTGCCCGGCAACAAGGGCTGTGGTGGCAGCAGGAAAAACCGTTCAGCCTGACATTATTACTGACTGAAAACCGCATGGTGCAAATCATGGCGGGGCAGCAGCCACAGGTGGTCACGGCGGAGACGAATCCGCAAATGTTCCAGTTTAATTCCTTGCTCAGCGCGCTGTTCCACGCAGACCGCAAGGTGCTGGAAGAGAATTTTTCGCTTGATTTTACCGATCACGGTAAAGGCGCCTGGACGCTGATTCTTACGCCGAAGGTCTCGCCGCTAAACCGTCTGTTCCGCAGTATTACGCTCAATGGCGAAACCTTTCTGAACAATATCGATATTAATGACATGCAGGGCGACGCCACGCATATTCGTTTCTTCAATCAGAAAACGACGCCTGCCATGCTGACTGACGCAGAGAAACGCCATTTTGCATCCTGACCTTCATCGAAAACTGGCGCAAAGCTGGCTGCTGATTATCGTGCTACTGGTCGCAGCGTTGTTCTGGTTACTGCCACGCAGCCAGATTAACAGCAGCGTTCTGGCGCTGTTGCCGCAGCAGCAGGAAACGGATATTCCGCAGGCTTTTTCTGACGGCTTTACTCAGCGTCTGGATCGCCAGCTTATGTGGCTGGTCAGCCCGCCGCCGGGAGCGGGTATTCAGCCCGCTGCTGAGTGGCTGAAGCATTTGCAGGCGCTGCCTGAACTGAGTCAGGTACAGGGCCCGATGGACGCACAGCGTCAGCAGGAGTGGGGCACTTTCTTCTTCAAACATCGCAATGCGTTGCTCGATGACGCCACACGCCAGCGTCTGATGGCAGGTGCTGAATCGCAAAGCCAGTGGATCCTCGGCCAGATCTATTCGGCATTTTCAGGCGTCAGTGGCAAAGAGCTGGCAAACGATCCGTTATTGCTGGTTCGTGCCTCGCAGATGGCGCAACAGCAGAGCAGCGGCGGTATGACGCTGGATCAGGGCTGGCTGATGGTCCGTGATAAAAAGGGGCGTAGCTGGTACATGGTGCATGGCGAGCTGAAGGCGTCTTCTTATGACATCACGTCGGCTAAACAAACCGTAGCGGCTCTTGGTGCGGTGAAAGAAGTTTTTGAGGCGCGCTGGCCGGGTGCAAAAGTGCTTGAGCGTGGCACGATTTTCTACAGCAATTATGCCAGCCAGCAGGCTGAGCACGATCTTTCCACGATTGGTGCGGCGTCAGTAACTGGCGTGTTTGTGCTGATTTTACTGATGTTTCGTTCGGTCCTGCCGATGCTGCTCAGCTTACTGTCAATCGCCATCGGCGCGCTGTCAGGCACGGTGTTTACCCTGTGGGTATTTGGTGAAATCCACGTGATGACATTGGTGCTGAGCACCAGCATTGTTGGTATTTCTGCCGATTACACGCTGTATTTCCTGACCGAACGGCGGGTGCATGGCGATTCCAGCACACCGCTGGAAAGTCTGAAAAAACTGTTCCCTGCGTTATCGGTGGCGCTGCTGACCACGGTGGTGGCCTATCTGATGTTGCTGATTGCGCCATTCCCCGGCTTGCGGCAGCTGGCAGTGTTTGCCGCCGCCGGGCTGAGTGCGGCCTGCATCACCGTGATGTGCTGGTATCCGTATTTGTCCAGGCGTTTGCCGACAGGGCCAGCGCCGGGGCTGACGCTGATCATGCGCTGGTTACTGGCCTGGCGTAGTCGCAAAGCTGTGCGCATTGGCCTGCCGTTACTGATTTTAGTGCTGGTGGTGGCAGGAATATCGCGGCTGAAAATCAATGATGACATTGCGGATTTGCAATCTCTTCCGGCTGGTTTGCAACTACAGGAACAGCAAATTGCCGCGCTGACCGGGCAGACGAACGATCAGAAATGGCTGGTGGTATACGGCGATAGCGCAGAGCAGACACTGCAACGTCTGGAAGCATTGCGGCCAAAGCTGGCGCAGGCCAAAGAGAAGGGGGTGATTGACGGATTCCGGGCGATCACTCTGCCTTCTCAGGCACAGCAGCAGCGGGATTTATCGCTGCTTCGCCAGCACGCACCGCAAATTATTGCGCAATTGCAGCAGGCGGGGATCCCGGTGGCGAAGCCGGATCTCAGTGCGCAGACGGTTGATGTGCCGGAATGGCGCAACAGCGTGGTCAGTGAGGGCTGGCGTTTGTTGTGGCTGTCCCTGCCGGACGGGCGCAGCGCCGCACTGATCCCGGTGAATGGCGTTCATGACAGCGCAGCCATGGCGGCGCTGGCGGCATCCATGCCGGGGACCGGCTGGATCGATCGTAAAACTGAATTCAGCGAACTGTTTTCGCAATACCGTGTTTATCTGACCTGGCTACTGGCGCTCGCCGTTGCAGTCATTGCGGTCACTTATCTCTGGCGTTTTCGCCTGCCACACGGGCTTGTTTGCCTGGTTCCGACCTTACTTTCCCTTGGGATGGGCGTCGCTGCGCTGGGCTTCAGTGGCCATAATCTTAATTTGTTTTCCCTGCTGGCGCTGATTCTGGTGCTGGGGATCGGCATCAATTACACCCTGTTTTTCACCAATCCACGCGGCACGCCGACGACATCCATGTTTGCCATTTTTATGGCTGCGGTCACCACGTTGCTGACGTTCGGTATGCTGGTGTTCAGTTCCACGCAGGCGATCAGCAGTTTTGGCATCGTGCTGAGCTTTGGCATATTAACGGCATTTCTGTTGTCGCCACTGACCTTGCCAGCTAAAAAAAGAGGACGCAAAAAATGACCCGGCTTATGCTGCCAGCGCTGACACTTCTGATTTTTATGCTTGTCGGATGCGCGACAAATCCCCCTTCAGATACGCAGCCGCAAGCCTGGCTGAAACGCGGCGTGCAGGTGAAATTACCCGCGCCCACCCTGGATAAACCGGTCAGCCAGCAGCAGTTGCTGACGGCCACGGTGAAAGGTAAACAACAGTCATTGCTGGTGCTGCTCAATGCAGATGGAAAGTCGTTACAGCTTGCCGGGCTTTCCCCTCTGGGGATCCGCCTGTTCAAAGTGGTCTACGATCAAACGGGGATCCACACCGAACAGGCCATGAAGATCGACGGTTTACCTCCAGCAAATCAAGTTCTGGCCGATATTATGCTGAGCTACTGGCCAGCGCAGCGCTGGCAGCCGCTGTTGCCGGCGGGCTGGAAACTGGACGATCAGCCGCTGCGCCGCACATTACTGGATAACCAGGGCAAAACGATCACCCGCATCGACTATCTGCCACAGGGCAGCGGACGTCAGCCGGTATCCATCACGCAGATGGCGTTCCACTACCAGATAACTATCCAGAATGTGGGTGACTAACATGATTTATTTTTCGGCCGTGGGCATGGTTAACGCGCTGGGAAACAGCAATGCGCAAATCGCTGCCAGCCTGACATCAGGTGCCGCGCCGGGAATGTCGTTGCAGGAAGGATGGCTGACGGAAGAACGGCCGGTCTGGCTCGGCGCGGTGACCGGCGAACTGCCCGCGATCCCCGGCTCTCTGTCAGCGCACCGCAGCCGCAACAACCAGTTGTTGCTGGCTGCGCTGGCACAGATTGAGCCTCAGGTTCACGCGGCTGTCAGCCGGTACGGTAAAGATCGTGTCGCGGTCATTATGGGCACCAGTACCTCGGGCATTGCCGAAGGTGAAGAGGCGGTGCGCCATCTGCACCGGCATGGGCAATTTCCGTCGGGCTATGATTACCAGCAACAGGAACTGGGCGATCCTTCACTTTTTATGGCGGAGTTGCTGGATCTCTGTGGCCCGGCTTACACATTATCAACAGCCTGCTCATCCAGCGCGCGAGCGATTATCAGCGGGAAACGCCTGATTGACGCCGGGCTGGCCGACGCGGCGCTGGTGGGTGGCGCTGACAGCCTGTGCCGGATGCCGGTGAACGGCTTCAACAGCCTGGAATCTTTCTCCCGCGGACGCTGTACGCCGTTCGGGCAAGATCGCGATGGCATCAATATCGGTGAAGCCTCGGCGTTGATCCTGCTGACCCGTGAGCCCGCAGACGTCGCATTACTGGGGGCTGGCGAATCATCCGATGCGTGGCATATGTCTGCACCGCATCCGGAAGGTCTCGGCGCGGAACGGGCAATCCGCATGGCACTGGCGCAGGCCGGGCTGAGTGCGGCAGACGTGGGTTACATCAACGCACACGGTACCGCCACACCGCTCAATGATCAGGCAGAAGCCGCTGTCATACACCGGCTGTTTGGCAGCCAGACGCCGTGCAGTTCGACCAAGCATCTCACTGGCCATACGCTGGGCGCGGCGGGTGCGACAGAAGCGGCGCTGGGCTGGATGATCCTGACGCAAAATCTTAACCTGCCGCCACAGGATTTCAGCGTGATGCCCCGTGATACCCGTCTGGCGGCGATCCGGCTGGTGGAAAAAGGCGAAACGCTGGCGAAACCCGTTATTCTCTCCAACTCGTTTGCCTTTGGCGGTAATAACGCCTGCATTGTGATCGGGAGGCCGTCATGAGTATGCTCAGCGCGGAGCATTATCTGCCGCATGAATCACCGATGGTTTTGCTGGATAAGGTACTTAGCGTCACAGAAGAGACCGCGCTGTGCAGCGTGGTGGTGTCCGAAAACAGCGTGCTGGCGCCGTTTCTCAATGTCCGTGGCGCGTTACCTGCGTGGTATGCCCTTGAGCTTATCGCGCAAACGGTCGGCGTCTGGAGCGGCTGGCACGGTGCACAAAGTGGCGAACCGCCTCAGGTTGGCATGTTGCTGGGCGGCAGGGCTTTGAAATGCAGCGTGCCGGAATTTGCGGCAGGCAGTGAATTATTCATCAGCGTCTCAATGGTGCTGCGCGATGAAAAACTCGCCAGCTTCGAAGGCGTGATCTGCATTAAACAAGAAAAAGACAACCTGCAGGTTGCAAAAGGACGGCTGAATACATACCAGCCAGACAAGGATGAACTTATTAAGTTAACTCAGGGGAAACAGGAATGATGCGTTCGGTATTAGTAACCGGTGCCAGCAAAGGGATCGGCAAAGCCATTGCCAGCCAGTTAGCCGGCGATGGTTTTTTGGTGGTCATTCACTACCACAGCGATAAAGCAGGGGCAGAAAGCACCCTGCAACAGATAACCGACAACGGCGGCAGCGGGCGAATTGTGCAGTTTGATATCAGCAACCGCCAGCAGTGCCGCGACGTTATTGAAGCCGATATTGAGGCGCATGGCGCGTACTACGGTGTGATCAATAATGCCGGGATTACCCGCGACGCGGCATTTCCGGCACTGACCGACGAAGACTGGGACGGCGTGATCCACACCAATCTCGACAGCTTCTACAATGTTTTACAGCCCTGCGTGATGCCGATGATTGGGCTGCGTCAGGGCGGGCGTATAATCGCGCTTTCCTCGGTTTCCGGTATTACGGGCAACCGCGGACAGGTCAACTACAGCGCGGCGAAAGCCGGAATTATCGGTGCCTGTAAAGCGCTGTCGCTGGAACTGGCGAAACGCAAAATCACTGTTAACTGCATTGCGCCGGGGCTGATCGACACTGGCATGCTGGATATGGAAAAAACGGCACTCGATGCTGCAATGGGTATGATCCCGCTCAAACGTATGGGCCGGGCAGAAGAAGTTGCCGGACTGGCAAGTTATCTGATGTCAGATATCGCCGGTTATGTGACCCGCCAGGTGATCTCCATCAACGGAGGCATGGTATGAGCCAGCGCGTAGTCATTACCGGTATGAAAGGCATAACGGCGTTCGGCAATCATTGGGACGAGATTTCCATCCGCCTGCAACAGGGTAAAAACGCTGTCCGCCACATGGACGAATGGCTGATTTACCAGGGGCTGAATACGCATCTGGGTGCGCCGGTGGATGATTTTGTTATCCCGGCGCATTACACCCGCAAGCGCATCCGTTCGATGGGCCGCGTCTCCCTGCTGTCAACCCGTGCGGTTGAACTGGCGCTGGAGCAGGCCGGTTTACTGGAAGACCCGGTGCTGACTGACGGCGAAACCGGTATTGCCTTCGGGTCATCCACCGGCAGCACGGGTCCGGTCAGCGAATTCGCGACCATGCTGACGGAAAAGCACACTAACAATATTACCGGTACGACTTACGTGCAGATGATGCCGCACACCACAGCGGTGAATGCAGGTTTGTTCTTTGGCCTGAAAGGACGGGTGATCCCAACCTCCAGCGCCTGCACCTCGGGCAGCCAGGCGATCGGTTATGCCTATGAAGCCATCAGACACGGTTACCAGACGGTGATGGTGGCAGGCGGCGCGGAAGAACTTTGCCCGTCAGAAGCTGCTGTGTTTGACACGCTGTTCGCCACCAGCCAGCAAAATGAGCACCCTGAACTGTCGCCGCGTCCGTTTGATACGCAGCGCGACGGACTGGTGATCGGCGAAGGTGCCGGGGCACTGATCCTCGAGTCACTGGAACATGCACAGGCGCGCGGTGCGAAAATTTACGCCGAGATCGTGGGTTTTGCCACTAACTGCGACGCGTCCCATATCACCCAGCCGCAGCAATCGACGATGCAGATTTGCATCGAAAAAGCGCTGAAAAATGCCGGTATACCTGCTTCTGAAATCGGTTATATCAGTGCACATGGCACGGCCACCGACCGCGGTGATATTGCCGAAAGCCACGCGACCGCTGCGGTGTTTGGCAATCAGACGCCAATCTCGTCACTGAAAAGCTACTTCGGTCATACACTCGGTGCCTGCGGTGCACTGGAAGCGTGGATGTCGCTGGAAATGATGCGCGAAGACCGGTTCGTGCCGACTATCAACCTGACGCAGCCGGATCCGCTTTGCGGCGAACTCGACTACGTAATGGGCGAATCACGTCATATTCAGACTGAATTTATCCAGTCGAATAACTTTGCATTCGGTGGAATTAATACCTCTTTAGTTTTCCGTCGCTGGCCGTAACGATGAATGTTGCGCGTGTCATTACTGCGTCGCTGGATGACAACTTTTCGTTGTCACGTTTGCCCGCAGAATGGCTCGAAAAAAGTGAAGGGATGAATCCTGCCCGCCGCCAGCAATGGTTAGCGGGCAGGGCGCTTCTGGCCGAGGCCATGTCAGTTTTCAACGGCTGTGACAACTTACCCGCCCTGCAGATTTCCGCGCAGGGAAAACCGTCTTTTGCGGATGCTTCTCTGCCACATTTCTCCCTCAGCCACAGTAAAAATCATCTGCAACTGTTGTTATGTCCGGCGGGTGAAAGCGGCGGCGACGTGGAGCAAATCCGCCCGCGCCCACGTTATCTTGACGTGGCACGTGCCGCATTCAGTGATATCGAATGTCAGTGGCTGGTGGAACAGGCTTGCCCGCAAACGGCGTTCTGGCAGCTGTGGTGTCTGCGTGAGGCGTGGCTGAAACAGCAGGGTGGCAGTGTGTGGCAGATGGACAGGCTTCGCCTGGATCCAGGCAATCAGCGGTTTACTTCACAATCTGCCGCTGAAAGCCGGTTATGGTGCGCTGCGGATGAGTCCGTGATGCGCGCCCTGGCGTTGCCTGCCGGTGTCTCTGACGTTGATGAATATCGGTTTGATGCCGCGTCAGGCGGTTTTATCTGGCAGGTTTCACGGCGCTGGACCCGCTTTTCCCTTTCCTGATTATTGCGCTCACATCAAAAGTCTTCTGGCAAAGCGGTCGTTTTTATCCATGAATGCGCAGTCCATACTCTCTCCAAGATTTATCTTCCTGAAACATTCAAAGAGAGAACAGTATGAGTATTCCTGCATTCGGTCTGGGCACATTCCGCCTGAAAGATGACGTGGTCAAAGCGTCCGTAGCCACCGCCGTGGAACTGGGCTATCGCGCCATCGATACCGCACAGATTTATGACAACGAAGCGGCTGTCGGCGATGCACTGGCTGAAAGCGGTGTCTCGCGTGAAGAGTTTTACATCACCACCAAAATCTGGATTGAAAACCTTGCGGCTGACAAAGTCATCGACAGCCTGAAAGACAGTCTGCGCAAACTGAAAACCGATTATGTCGATCTGACGCTGATCCACTGGCCGTCACCGAATCAGGCCGTCAGCGTGGCAGAAACAATGCATGCGCTGGTTGAGGCGAAGAAAATGGGCCTGACCCGTGAAATCGGTATTTCCAACTTTACCGTTGCACTGATGCAGGAAGCGATCGACGCGGTGGGCGCGGATCAGATTGCGACTAACCAGATTGAACTTTCACCGTTCCTGCAAAACCAGACCGTAGTCGATTTTGCCCGCCAGAACGGTATTGCCGTGACGTCTTACATGACGCTGGCTTACGGCGACGCGTTGAAAGATTCGACGATTATTGAGATTGCCGCCCGCCATAACGCAACACCTGCACAGATCGTGCTGGCCTGGGCATTGCAGCTGGGTTACGCGGTGATCCCGTCATCGACCAAACGTGAAAACCTGCAAAGTAATCTGCTGGCGCAACAACTGACGCTGACAGATGCGGATATGCAGCAGATCGCTGCGCTTGAACGTAACGGGCGTCTGGTCAGCCCTGAAGGTCTGGCGCCTGCGTGGGATTGATCCACAACGCCTCCCCCTGCAAAGGGGGAGAAGCAGGCATTTAAGCTCTTCCAGCCCCAAGCTTCTCACTCAGAAAATCAATAAAACACCGGATACGTGTGCTGACGGTCTGATCGCTGTAATACACCGCGTGCAACGGCATGGCGATGCGCATAATGTCCGGCACCAGCAGTTTTACCAAATCACCCCGCGCCACATCTTCATCAGTCATAAAATCCGACAGACAGGCAATACCATTGCCCTGCAAACACAGCCTGCGCAGTGTTTCACCGCTTCCTGAACTGATAAATGGTGTGACCGTCAGTTGCTGACCGTCAGCGCACAGCAGCGGCCATTTATTCAGCGCAACCACTTCGTTAAAGCCCAGACAACGGTGTTTCAGTAAATCATCGGCGCTTTGCGGCGTTCCCCATTTTTTCAGGTAATCCGGCGAAGCCAGCACGCTGCGATAGCTCAGCATCAGTTTGCGCGCCCGCAGGCTGGAATCTTCCAGCTCACCGACGCGGATCGCCACATCCACTTTATGGTCGATCAGATTGATATTGCTCTCGGAGGAGAATAGTGCGAGCGACATCTTCGGGAAACGTTCAGTAAATTCGGCCACCAGCGGTGAAATGACATGCAAAATGACCGGGGTTGCGGCATCGATTCGCAACAGCCCCTGCGGATCGTCGCGGTTCTCCAGCAAATCATCTTCTGCAGCCGCCATCTCATGCAGGATTTTTTGTACCCGGACGAAATAGCGCTCGCCTTCGTGCGTCAGGCTGATCTGACGCGTGGTGCGGTTGAGCAGGGTGATCCCCAGCTTTTGTTCCAGACGTTTTAATGTCCGGCTGACCACTGAATTATCCTGACCCAGTTGTTCAGCGGCACGGCTGAAACTGCCACTTTCCACCACAGTCACAAACGTAATCAACTCTTCGGAACTGGCTCGCATTGTTGTTACTCCAGCATAAATAAATTGATACTTTGGTTATTTAAGTCATTTAAGCACAAGCTGATAATCGTCGCCATCAAATCGATATTCATGTGGAGTAAAGGTTATGCCGCTTGCACTATTAGCACTGACCATCAGTGCGTTTGCTATAGGAACAACAGAGTTTGTCATCGTCGGGCTGGTGCCGACTATCGCGCAGCAACTGGGGGTTTCGGTCCCGTCAGCCGGTTTGCTGGTGTCTATATACGCCCTCGGTGTGGCGATTGGCGCGCCGGTTCTGACGGCGCTGACCAGCCGCGTACCGCGCAAAGCGCTGCTGATTGGTTTGATGGTGTTGTTCACGCTGGGTAATCTGCTGGCGTGGCAGTCACCGAATTACAGCACGCTGGTGATGGCGCGTCTGCTGACCGGTCTGGCGCATGGCGTTTTCTTCTCTATTGGCTCGACGATCGCCACCAGTCTGGTGTCGAAAGAAAAAGCGGCTTCTGCGATTGCGCTGATGTTTGGCGGTCTGACCGTCGCGCTGGTGACCGGTGTGCCGCTCGGGACATTTATAGGTCAGCATTTTGGCTGGCGCGAAACCTTCCTCGCCGTGTCAGTTATTGGTGTCGTGGCGATTATTGCCAGCGCTATTCTGGTGCCCAATAACATCAAAAACAAACCTGCGTCACGCATTGTAGATCAGGTAAAAGTGCTGATGAATCCGCGACTGTTACTCATTTACGCCATTACCGCGCTGGGTTACGGTGGCGTATTCACTACCTTTACGTTCCTTGCTCCGATGATGCAGGAACAAGCCGGTTTCTCAGCCAGCATGGTGAGCTGGATCCTGCTGGCGTATGGCGTGTCGGTGGCCATCGGGAATATCTGGGGCGGCAAACTGGCTGACCGTCATGGTGCAGTCAAAGCGCTGACGATTATTTTTGCCGCACTCGCTGTGCTGCTCCTGATTTTCCAGTTCACTTCAGGTTTCGGTATTCCGGCGTTAATCACGCTGTTGGTGATGGGCATCTTTGCTTTCGGTAACGTACCGGGATTACAGGTTTATGTGGTGCAGAAAGCCGAAGAGGTGACGCCAAATGCGGTCGATGTTGCTTCCGGCCTGAACATTGCGGCCTTTAACGTCGGTATTGCCCTGGGGTCAGTGATTGGCGGGCAGGTGGTTTCCACCCTTGGCCTGGCGCAAACGCCATGGATTGGAGCGGTTATCGTCGCGGGCGCGCTGCTGCTTATCTGCCTGAGCGGGCATCTGGACCGAAAACCCAAAGCGGCGCTGGCCTGATTATCCTGTCATTCTGCGTCTGCACGGCTCGCCTCTGGCGGGCCGTTTTTATTTTTATGCTAGCCTATAGATGTGACCAGGTTGTATACCAATGTAAACAGATTTGGCCTGAGCGCTTGCGGGCGTATACTGAGCTTTCGCTGTGAGAATCTCTCTCATATAGCAACGATATAACGGGTAAACAGGCGATTAGCGTGCGGAAAAAAACATATGCAATGAGGTATGTCGCAGGTCAGCCCGCAGAGCAAATCTTTCCGGGAGTCCTCGCACATTTAGGACCAGATTTGCCGCCGGGTGCTGCACTGCCCAATTCGAATATTTTGCGCGTGATGGTGTGGAATATCTTCAAACAACAGCGGGCTGACTGGTTGTCAGTTCTGCGTGATTATGGCAAAGATGCGCAACTGGTCTTGCTTCAGGAAGCCCAGACAACCCCTGAACTGATCCGTTACGCGACCTCAAATTATCTGGCCGCTGATCAGGTGCCTGCCTTTATGCTGCCTCAGCACCCCTCTGGCGTGATGACACTCTCTGCGGCACATCCGGTTTATTGTTGCCCGCTGCGTGAGCGTGAGCCGCTTCTGAGGCTGTCTAAATCGGCTTTAGTTACGGTGTATCCGCTTGTAGATGGTCGTTTATTGATGGTGGTGAACATTCATGCGGTCAATTTCAGCATTGGCATCGACGTTTACAGCAAGCAGTTGGATCCGATTGGTGAGCAGATTGCTAATCACAAAGGGCCGGTGATCATGGCCGGGGATTTTAATGCGTGGAGCAAACAGCGTATCAATGCCTTGTTTGGCTTTGCGGGAAATATCCATCTGGAGGAAGTCCGTTTTCCTTCTGATTACCGCAAGCGGGCGTTCGGCAGACCGCTGGACTTCATTTTCTACCGGGATCTCAGCGTCACCAGCGCATCGGTGATGGAAACACGAGCCTCTGACCATAACCCGTTGCGGGTAGAATTTATGGCGGGAAAACCGCTGACGCAATAACGCTTAATTCGTCCGCTAAAAAACGCAGACATAAAAAAAGCACCCGGAATATTCAGGGTGCTTTTTTATTACCGGTACCTTTCGAATCAGGTATCAGGACTCATCTTGTTGCTGACGAACAACGTTAACTTGTTGCCCGGTTGCAGGTTGTCGGCATTGGTGTTCCAGCGCATCACATCCTTGATGTTGACGCCGTGACGCTTAGCAATGCTCGACAATGAATCACCTTTACGTACCTGATAAGTGATACTGCCGCGATTGGCACTGGTATTGCTGACGCTGTTATCCGCCACCTGCAGTGTTTGCCCAACTTTTACCGCGCCTGCTGAGCGCAAATTGTTCCAACGCTGTAAATCACGGGTCTTCACATTCAGCCGGGCTGCAATGCCAGACAAGCTGTCGCCGGAGCGAACCTTGTACTGTTTTGCACCTGACGGAGTGTTGCTGGCCAGTTTGGTTTCCTGTACTGCGGCAATATCGCCATCAGCCAGTGAATCTTTTAACTGGTCGGCATGCGCCTTCGGCAGAACAATGTAATGCGGGCCATTCGGCGCGGTTACATTTTTCTTGTAGCCAGTGTTAAACGACTTAAGCTTGGTCAGGGACATGCCCGCCATCTCAGCCGCCTGGGTCAGTTGCATCTGCTGTCCGACTTCAACACGCGCAAGAGCACGGTCTTCACTCGGTTTCGGCAGATTGATACCGTATTTCTTGCTGTGCTTGAGAATGTCGCTAAGGGCTAACATTTTCGGCACATAAATCGATGTTTCACGTGGCAGCGCCAGTGCCCAGAAATCCGTGGAACGGCCTCTGGCTTTGTTCGCTTTCACCGCTTGCATGACACGGCCTTCACCGCTGTTATACGCAGCAACGGTCAGTAACCAGTCGCCACCAAACATCTTGTTCAGACGTTGCATCATATCAAGCGCAGCAGTTGTCGAAGCCACAACATCACGGCGTCCGTCATACCACTGGTTTTGTTTCAAACCATAGTTTCGACCCGTCTGCGGCACAATTTGCCACAACCCTGCAGCGTTAGCTGATGAGGTTGCTTTGGGGTCAAAAGCGCTCTCCACTATGGGTAGCAGTACCAGTTCCATCGGCATATTACGTTTCTTAATCTGCTCGGTGATCCAGTACATGTACGGCTCTGCCCGTAATGTTACATCGTGGAGATAGCTCTTATTTTTTAAATATTTAACTCTTTGCTCGCGGATCCGGGGATTATCCGGAACCTTCATCTTCAGCTCGTCGCCTATGAAGTTCCACAGATTTTGTTGGGAGACGGTGTCGTTTCCATCCAACCATCCCCCAGAGGCCGCTCGGCCATCACCTGTGAACTGTCCTGCTTCTTCACTTTGACTTGCTGAAGACAAACTCTGTGCATGTTGTTCCGGTACCTTCACGCCCTGCCTGGACGCCTGGCAACCTGTGAGCAACATGGAGGCGATTATTAGGATCGCGTTTGCCTTCATGTGTGTGTCATAGTTGCTTAAAAGACGAGCGATAATACTTTGCTTCGGAAAAAAACACAACCTTTGGGTCTAGTAGCTATCCTTGAGTGCCCTTAAATAGGCAAAAACCTGCCAGTCAGGCTTTAAGGGATCGTTAAGGTTTAATTTGTTTTGTAAATCAACGTCATCGCATCGTAAAAAGAGGTTGATTTTACGCTCAAGACCGAGGGTTGAAGGCAGGGAAGATTGTCCCTTTTCACGCATTTGTTGCACTTTGTGCTCATGAGAAAGAATATCATCATCCTCCGGTAAAATACAGCGCGCAAACTTAAGATTTGAAAGAGTGTACTCATGTGCTGCGCAGACTAATGTTTCGTCAGACAACGCCGCTAACCGTTGAAACGACTGGTACATTTGCTCCGGCGTCCCTTCGAACAAGCGACCGCATCCGGCGGAAAACATCGTGTCTCCACAGAAAAGATAAGGCGCGCTATAGTATGAAATATGACCAAGTGTATGACCGGGCGTAGCAAAGATCTGCCATTCCAGACCGCCAATTACCCTTTTTTCACCATTTTTAAGACTAGTCTGACTAAATTTATTCTCAGTTTCGTGAGGTCCGTATACTTTTAGACCCGGAAAATGGCTCGAAATCTCATCAACGCCCCCCACATGATCGTGATGATGATGTGTCAGAAGGATGGCTGTCGGGGTTAAATTGGCCTTTTTCAACGCGGCCAAAACAGGCGCTGCTTCGCCGGGATCGACGATCAGGCAATGCCCCTGCTGGTCATCGAGCATCCAAATGTAATTGTCCTGCAACGCCGGAATACTGATAAGATTCATGGCAACCTCTCTTTAGCAACTGCTTGAAAGAAGATAATAAACTATGCGACCAGCCCGCATCCGCAAGACCATTGTTGCTCCGGCTTCCTGGGATGAGATCCCGTGCGGCGGCTACTACCGTGCCGCGCTTGAGCAACAACTGCAACCCTGGTGGGGGAAACTTTACGGTTTCCACCTGCTGAAAATCGGCGCATTAAGTGCCGAAATCGACGCTCAGGCGTGCCCGATCTCGCATCAGGTAAATTTTGCCCAGGAAGGCGAGGGGCTGCATGTTCGGGGGGATCCGTATCATTTACCTTTCGCAGCAAAATCAGTGGATGCCTGCCTGCTCAGCCATACGCTGGCCTACGCGGATGACCCGCACCGCATTCTGCGCGAAGTGGACCGCGTGCTGATTGATGATGGCTGGATGGTGCTCAGTAGCTTTAATCCGCTCAGCCTGCTGGGCATTGGCAAACTGATGCCGCTTTTTCGCAAGCGTCAGCCGTACAGCAGCCGCTTGTTTACCCAAATGCGTCTGCTCGACTGGCTGTCGTTGCTTAATTATGAAGTGATGTTGCACCGGCGTTTTCACGTGCTGCCATGGAAAAAGAATGGCGGAAAATTGCTGAGTACGCACCTTCCCGCGCTGGGGTGCATGACGCTGATTATTGCCCGTAAACGGACTTTCCCGCTGACGCCAACCGCGAAAAAAGTTCTTGCGCAGAAACAGAAAATACCGCAGGCGGTGGGCGCAACGAAGAGTTACCGGAAGGAGCATCGCGACTGAAGTCTTGCACCTTCCCCTTTCACAAGGGGAAGGTTGAGATGGGCTGTGGGGCCTACGGAATTAATTCTCCGCCTGATAGCCTAAATCGTCCAGCGTCGGATTCCCTGCGGCTTCTTTCGCCAGCACATCACAGCGTTCATTTTCAGGGTGTCCGGCATGGCCTTTCACCCACATCCAGTTCAGTTCATGCGTCTGGATCGCGGCATCAAGACGCTTCCACAAATCGACGTTTTTCACCGGTTTTTTATCGGCAGTTTTCCAGCCACGTTTTTTCCAGTTGTGGATCCACAATGTGATCCCCTGACGAACATACTGGCTGTCGGTGCTCAGTGTCACTTCGCATGGTGTGCTCAGAGCTTCAAGCGCCACAATCGCCGCCATCATTTCCATGCGGTTATTGGTGGTCAGACGAAAACCCGCGCTGAACTCTTTTTCGTGTTGCTTATAGCGTAAAATCGCGCCGAAACCGCCGGGGCCGGGATTACCCAGGCAGGAGCCGTCGGTGAAAATTTCTACCTGTTTGGTCATATCTGGCAGGCTCTTTCATCAAATGTAAAAACCAAGTCTGACATAAACCGCCGTGCCGGGCACAGCAATATCTTGAGGTGTAACTGTCTGAAAGCGGGGGGATGAAACAGGTTGCCCGGGCATTCATCACTCTTTTGGCTGGAGAGCGCTGTCTTTTGCAATATAATAGGAAAATGCAGAGTGCCAGTTCAAAACTCTGAGCGAGTTGAGCCTTTCATGGTTTTTTCACTGCCAATTTTTCAATGCTTTAAGGATGTCTGATGAGAAATGTAACGGTTTCTGCAACACAAATGAGCTGCAGCTGGGATCTGGAAAATAATATTGTTAACGCCGAAAAGCTGGTTCGCCAGGCACATGCCAAAGGCGCGCAAGTTATTCTGATTCAGGAACTTTTTGCTGCACCTTACTTCTGTATTGATCAGAGCCCTGAGCATTACAGCCTGGCACAGGAGCTGGACAACAGCGCGCTTATCCGCCATTTCTCTGCGCTGGCGAAAGAACTGGAAGTGGTGCTTCCTCTGAGCTTCTTTGAGAAGTGCAATAACGCCTATTATAACTCGCTGGTCATGATTGATGCTGACGGCAGTGTGCTGGATGTCTATCGCAAAACTCACATTCCGAACGGCCCGGCCTATCAGGAAAAACAATTCTTCATTCCTGGTGATACCGGCTTCAAAGTGTGGAATACCCGTTACGCGAAAATCGGCGTGGGTATCTGCTGGGATCAGTGGTTCCCGGAAACTGCCCGCTGTCTGGCATTGCAAGGCGCGGAAATTATCTTCTATCCGACAGCGATTGGTTCCGAACCGGCCTATCCGGAAATTGACAGCCAGCCACACTGGACCCGTGTTCAGCAGGGCCACGCTGCGGCAAATCTGGTGCCGGTGATCGCCTCAAACCGCATTGGTACTGAAAAAAGCAAATTCATTCCTGATTATGAAATGACCTTCTACGGTTCTTCCTTCATTGCTGATCAGACCGGTGCGCTGGTTGAGCAGGCCAACAAAACGGAAGAAGCCGTGCTGGTTCATACCTTTGATCTGGATGCTATCGCTGCACAGCGTGCATCCTGGGGTCTGTTCCGCGACCGCCGTCCTGAAATGTATGGCGCAATCGCGACGTCCGACGGTTCAACAAGGAAATAACTGATGTCTTCTATTGATATCAATCCTCAGGCTGAAGGTTTTGCGATGCCCGCTGAATGGGCTGCGCAGCAGGCTGTCTGGATGATCTGGCCTTATCGCACCGATAACTGGCGCTCTAACGGGCGTCCGGCCCAGTTGGCTTTTGCTAACGTAGCGGCAGCGATTGCGACCAAAACGCCGGTATTTATGGCGGTTCCGACAGCAGAAATGGCAAATGCACGCGAAGTGATGCCAGCACAAATTACGCTGGTGGAAATGGAAAGCGATGATGCGTGGATGCGTGATACCGGCCCGACCATTGTGGTCAATCCGCAAGGTGAACGTCTGGCTATCGACTGGACATTCAACGCATGGGGCGGCTTGCACGGTGGCCTTTACTCAAGCTGGGAGCGTGATCAGCGGGTGGCGCGTCAGGTGGCGAACTATCATCACATTCCTTATGTTTCAACGGATCTGGTACTGGAAGGTGGCTCCATTCATGTTGATGGTGAAGGCACTTTGCTGACCACCGCTGAATGTTTGCTCAATCCTAACCGCAATCCTGATTTGTCGAAGGCAGAGATTGAGGCGAAATTGCGGGAACTCCTCGGTGTTAAGCAATTCATCTGGCTGGAAGACGGCGTATTTAACGATGAAACAGACGGTCACATTGATAACATGTGCTGCTTCGTGCGTCCGGGAGAAGTTGCATTGCACTGGACTGACGATCAGCAGGATCCGCAGTACGCGCGTTCGGCGGCAGCGTTGAAAGTGCTGGAAGCGGCGAAAGATGCCAAAGGGCGCAGCCTGAAAATCTGGAAAATGCCCTCACCTCCGGTTATGCATGCCACCGCGGAAGAAACGATCGGGGTGTTGCCGGGCACAGCCATTGAGCGTGTGGAAGGTAACCGTCTGGCGGCGTCTTACGTCAATTACCTGATCAGCAACAACCACATTATCTTCCCGCTGCTGGACGCTAAAACGGATAAGCAGGCTGAGAAGTTGCTGGGTGAAATGTATCCTGAGTACAAAATCACGGGTATTCCTGCCCGTGAAATTCTGCTGGGTGGTGGTAACATCCACTGCATTACACAGCAAATTCCTGCGTAAGAAAAAGTGCCCGGCGCGTCACCCTGTCTCGCGCCGGGCAGATCGTTTCTGTAATTGACTGTCAGCGTTGGATAATGAGCCATGGATTTACAAAACACCTCTAACAGGATCGTCGTTCTCGATACCGAAACCACCGGTATGAATAAACTCGGCGTCCATTATGAAGGGCACCGGATTATCGAAATCGGTGCTGTTGAAGTGGTTAACCGCCGCCTGACAGGGCGCAATTTCCATGTTTATCTCAAACCCGATCGTCTGGTGGATCCGGAAGCCTTTGGCGTTCACGGTATCAGCGATGAATTCCTCGCTGATAAACCGACGTTTGCCGACGTGGCCGACGACTTCATTGAATACATTCGCGGCGGCGAATTAGTCATTCATAACGCGACGTTCGACATCGGCTTTATGGATTACGAGTTCGACATGCTCGGCCGTAATCTGCCGAAAACCGAGACGTTCTGCAAAATCACCGACAGCCTGGCCATGGCGCGCAAGCTGTTCCCGGGCAAGCGTAATAACCTCGATGCGCTGAGCGATCGCTACCTGATCGACAACAGCAAGCGTACGCTCCATGGCGCGTTGCTTGACTCCGAGATTCTTGCCGAAGTCTATCTGATGATGACCGGCGGCCAGACCAGCATTAAATTCACCCACGAAGGCGAGCAAAATACTGGCGCTGACGGCTTGGGGATCCAGCGTGTGGCGCGGCCAGCCTCCGGGTTAAAAGTCATCGCCGCCACTGATCAGGAACTGGCGTGGCATGAAGAGCGTTTAGATTTAGTGGTGAAAAAGGGCGGCAGCTGTTTGTGGCGTTCGTAAGCCGTTTTTCTGACTTTTGGATTGAAATTGTCCAGCCTGAGGAAAAACTGTGCGGTTGATTGAAAATATCAGGAAAAGCATTGACGTAACGGCGGCCATTCCTTAATATCCGCTCCGTTCTTAACCAGAACACAACGCGGAGCGGTAGTTCAGTTGGTTAGAATACCTGCCTGTCACGCAGGGGGTCGCGGGTTCGAGCCCCGTCCGTTCCGCCACTATTCAGAAGCCCTGAGTGAGAAATCACTCAGGGCTTCGTCGTTTCAGCCGTCCTGGCTATTTCCTTCCTGTTATTCCGCTTCGGTTTTCATATAGCCAATTGCACCGCTGGTCGCACGATCATGACGGGCGATGTAACGATAGAAACCGCCAGCCAGGAAGGCACCAATAAACCAGCTGAAGTTCGCTACCTGATGCAGGCTCGGCGTAAAGCTTATCACCAGACCAATCACCACCGCCGGCACCAGCGCGGCAATCGCTTTCGGGTTGAACCCGTTGCGGTACCAGTAACGGCCGGAAGGCGTGGCGTTAAACAGCGCATCCACATCCATATGACCGCGTTTAATCAGGTAATAATCCGCCAGTAAAATCCCGAACAGTGGCCCGATAAAGGATCCCAGCACGTCCAGCGTATAGTGGATAATTTCCGGTGACTGGAACAGGTTCCACGGTGTCAGCAGAACAGAACCGACTGCGGCGATCATCCCGCCGGTACGGAAACTGATTTTCTGCGGCGAACAGTTAGAGAAGTCGAACGCAGGAGACACGAAGTTCGCCACGATATTGATACCGATGGTCGCGATGATCATGGTCAGCAGGCCGAGCGCCACAGCCACGCTGTTACCCACACGGCTGACGGTTTCGATAGGATCGGTGATCATCTGCCCGAACAGTGATTGTGTCCCTGAAACGATCACTACGGTCACAATCGAGAACAGCAGGAAGTTAAACGGCAGGCCCCAGCGGTTACCACGACGGATTTCGCCCATGCTTTTCCCGTAACGTGAGAAGTCGCCGAAGTTCAGCAGCGGACCGGAGAAGTAAGACACCACCAGCGCCGTGGCGGTCAGCATTTCCCAGCCTTGCTGGCCGACCGTCAGGGTTTTGGTGGATAACGTAAAGGAGATATTGCTCAGCCCGGTTTTATACAAAATCCAGCCCGCCAGCATCAGCATAACGACATATACCGCCGGACCCGCCACATCGATAAAACGCTTAATCGCGCTCATCCCGTGCCAGAACACCATCGCCTGCAACACCCACATAATGCCGAAACACACCCATCCCAGCGCCGACAATCCCAGCCAGTGCGGAAGGGTCATAGGTGTCAGCGATGGGAAGAATTTGAGCAGCACCAGCATTAACGCATTAGCCGCCAGATAGGTCTGAATGCCGTACCAGGCGAAAGCGATCAGCCCGCGGATCACTGCCGGTATATTCGCTCCGAATACGCCAAATGCCTGACGGCAAATGACCGCGTAAGGCACACCGGCCTGCTGGCTCGGTTTCGCCACCAGGTTGGCACAAATCTGCACGATACAAATCCCGCACAACAAACACAGCAGAACCTGCCAGCTGGTCAGGCCGAGCGTAAAGAAGCTCGCGGCCACCACATAGCCGCCCATACTGTGCACATCGGACATCCAGAAAGAAAATATGTTGTACCAGCTCCAGTTTTGGTCACGGGTGGGCGCTAAATCATCGTTACACAGCTTCGGGCTGTAATAAGGTTTGATGATCCCGGCGCTCTGTTCTGATGACGCCGTGGCGGAGGTGATTTCCTGATTTGGCATAAATCGTGCTCCTGTCATAAACAACATGTGAAAGTCGGAAGCCGGATGCCGGCTGCCAAAAGTTAAAAAGCAGTCACAGGAGCACTGCATGAATCAGGCCAAATTTCATTTTTTGTATACAAAAAATAACTTTCATGTATACGATTAAGTTCTCGAACGGTATACGGAGTAACGGCAATGACCAGTTGGAACGGGCTTAATACGGCCTATTTTACCGAGGATAAGGACGACCATATTTATAACGCGCTGGTGAAATCTATTGTGGAACACCAGCTTTTGCCGGGCAGTAAATTGCCGGAAGAAGCGCTGGCTGAGGTGTTTTCAGTCAGCCGCACGGGGATTCGCCGCGTCCTGCAGCGCCTTGCCGCAGTGCAACTGGTGACGTTATTGCCCAAGCGTGGTGCGCATGTCACCACGCCGGACGCTGAAGAATCGCGCGATGTCTTCGCAACCCGTAAAATCCTGGAGTGCGCCAACCTGCCGCTGGTGATTGCGCATTGCCAGTCGCCACATCTGGTGGCGCTGAAAAAACTGGTGCAGGAAGAAAAGCGTGCGCACGATGAACGTGACGGTGCCGCTGCGATCCGCCTTTCCGCCGCCTTCCATGTTCAGCTTCAGGCTATTTCCGGCAATAAAGTGCTGACTGAATCTGTCTCGCAACTGACCCTGCGTTCCTCGCTGGCGATTGCTGCCTGGGGCGCACCGTGGCAACAGGGCTGCCGTTGCCATGATCATGACGACCTTATTGAGTTGCTGAAAAAGCGTGACGTCGCCGGGCTGACGGCAAGCATGGCGCATCATTTCGACACCATCGTCGCCAGTCTGCGTTTTGAGCAACATAACGGGCAGACCCCCGATTTTGCGCAGATATTTGCGGTTCAGAAGCCGGTTGCAGGTAAGGAGCCAGGCTGATGGTCAAATCACTTTGTATACAACTGATCAATCCGAACACCAGCCAGGCGATGACCGAAGTGATGGCGCAAACTGCCCGCTCGGTTGCGGGGATGGATACACAAATTCTGGCCGTTTGCCCTGAAGAAGGTGCGCCGTCAATTGAAGGCCACTTCGATGAAGCGATTGCCACGTTGGGCGTGTTGCAGCAGATAAAAGCCGGGCGCGATGCCGGTGTCGACGGCCATATTATTGCCTGTTTCGGTGACCCCGGATTACTGGCTGCCCGCGAGCTGGCGCATGCGCCGGTTATCGGTATTGCGGAAGCGGCAATGCATCTGGCGACGATGCTGGCGACGCGATTTTCTATCGTGACGACCTTGCCGCGCACACTGACGATCGCCCGGCATTTACTGCATCAGTACGGGTTCGAACGCCATTGCGCGGCCTTGCACGCCATCGATCTGCCGGTGTTATCACTGGAAGACGGCAGCGGGCTGGCGCAGGAAAAAGTGCGCGAGCAGTGTATCGCGGCGAAAAAATCTGACGGCAGCGGGGCGATCGTGCTCGGTTGTGGCGGAATGGCCGATCTGGCGCAGGAACTGACGCGCGAGCTGCGTATACCGGTGATCGATGGCGTCAGCGCGGCGGTCAAAATGGTCGAGTCACTGGCAGCTCTTCGCCTGACGACCAGTAAACACGGTGATCTGGATTATCCGCTGGAAAAACCCTTGTCTGGCCGTTTTGCCGGGCTGAATCTGAGAGAACACTATGTCTGATACTGAATACGGTTTTACTGATGCTTACCCGCGCGACTTAATCGGTTACGCCGGACGCCCGCCCCACGCTAACTGGCCGGGCAACGCGCGCATTGCGGTACAGTTTGTCCTCAATTATGAAGAGGGCGCAGAGAATAACGTTCTGCATGGTGATGCCGGTTCTGAACAATTTTTATCGGACATTATCGGTGCCGCCAGTTTCCCCGACCGCCACATGTCGATGGATTCGCTGTACGAATACGGTTCGCGTGCGGGTTTCTGGCGCATCCACAATGAGTTTCAGAAACGCGGCTTACCGCTGACCGTTTTCGGCGTAGCGATGGCACTGGCTCGCAATCCGGAAATCGTCAGTGCGATCAAAGCAGCGGATTACGATGTTGTCAGCCACGGCTGGCGCTGGATCCATTATCAGGACATGAGCAAAACCGAAGAGGCGGAGCACATGCAAAAAGCCATCACCGTGCTGCGTGACCTGTTCGGCAAAGCGCCGTCCGGCTGGTATACCGGACGCGACAGCCCGAACACCCGTCAGCTGGTGGTGGAATCGGGCGGGTTGCAGTATGACAGCGATTATTATGGCGATGACCTGCCGTTCTGGACGCCGGTAAAACTGGAAAATGGCGAAACCAGGCAGCATCTGGTCATCCCTTACACGCTGGAAACCAACGACATGCGGTTTGCCTCTCCGCAGGGTTTCAACACCGGCGAACAGTTTTATACCTACCTGAAAGACACATTTGACGTGTTGTACGCCGAAGGCGAAACCTCACCGAAAATGATGTCGATTGGGATGCATTGTCGGATCCTGGGACGCCCGGGGAGATTTCGCGCTTTACAGCGGTTTCTCGATTACGTCGAATCGCATGATCGCGTGTGGGTGTGTAAGCGGCAGGACATTGCCGACCATTGGGTTAAACATTTCGGTGTTTAATCTCGAAATTCAACACCTTGGGCTCGCCGCCCAAACTGGCCCAGAGGACGCGTAAGCGCGCGCCCTCTGGACTCCCGCGCTTTTTCACTGCGCGCTATCGCTAGATAATATGTTTCAGGTATCACCGTGACAGGCTGGAAATCTTGCCGCTGCGCGGTTCCCTCTCTCGGTCCTGAAGCCTTAGGTCTTCAGGCCGCTCCGTTCGGCAAGATTTCTGAATCGCCCGCGCGATTTTAAATTCAAAGGCAGACTGCTTTCATCTTTTAGAAAAGTGCATTGGCGTGATCAAAAATTTTGCTGAACGGAGCGGCTTCGAGACCACAGGCTCGAAGACCGAGAGAAGGAACCGCGAAGCGGCAATATTTTGCGCCACTCTCTGTTCTACCGGAACATGTCCGTCATGCCTGCGATAGCGCGCAGTTAAAAGACGTGGGAGATCCAAGAGGGGCCCGTCCTGGCCCCTTTTGGGCGGTTTCGGCGCAGCGCGATAAGTGATCGCTGTTATTGAGAAACCGAAATTATCACCGTTCAGATTTCCCCTCGGTGGGAACCGAAATTGTCACCGTCCATTCCTGGAAAAGAACAGTTTCCTCAGCTTTCCAAAGCTGAACCGCCCATTGGTTCGGTCAAACCATCAGACTCACATGCGCCGCCACAATCTTCCATCCACTCGCCATCTTCACCCATGTCTGCTGCTGACGACCAATCTTGTCGCTGCCTTCCCGGCGGAATTCTGTGCTGGCGACAGCCATGTCATCGCCAAACGTGGTGATAGTCGTGTTGACCAGTTCCCGGTCTAACCCTTGTGACGATCGCGCGGTGCGGAATGCGCGGATAGCGTCAATGCCGTAAAGATTTTCTCCCGCGCCATAGCGCACGGTACGCGGGTCGTGCCAGAACAGTTCGTCGAGTACGGCGGTATCGTTGGTGATCAGCGCCTGTTCATAGCGATAAAACGCCGCATTCATTTCGGCGAGGATCGCCGGGCGGTCGATATGTTCAGTTTTCATAGTGACTCTCTTTACTCTTTTCACTTCACCCTGGGAAAACGGGGATGCGGGTTGTTACGCGGGCATCACCGGAGAACTGCTGACATTCACTATTCCCTGCTGCTCAAGTGCCCAGGCGGCACGCAGGCAGAGATCTTCGCGCCACGGTGGCGCAATCAATTGTAATCCTATCGGCAGGCCGGTCGACGTGGTGACCGGCACCGTCACCACCGGCAAGCCGAGGAACGAAATTGGCTGCGTCAGCATGCCCATGTTGGCGCGTGTCGGCAGATCCTGACCGTTGATGCGGATGGTTTCCTGACCAAGCAACGTTGCCGGACACGGCGTGGCAGGGGCGATCAGAATGTCCCAATGATCGAACAAGGGCAAGATTTGCTGCTGAAATTGCTGACGGAAACGCTGCGCCTGAACATACCATGCCGCCGGGATCATTGCGCCAGCGAGCAGACGCTCACGTGAAAGTGGCTCAAACTGTTCCGGAATGCTGCGCAGTTTTGGCAGGTACTGATTGCCGCCTTCCGACGCGCTGATGATAAACGCGGCGGATCGTGCCAGCCCGGCCTGTGGCATTTCAATTTCTTCCTGGGCTTCCAGTGCCTGCGCTATCCGGTGTACGGCTGCTTTGGCGTGGTCGTCACACCAGAGAGAAAAGTATCCGCCCAGTACGGCGCTGCGCAGGCCCTGTTGCCCGCGCTTAAGCTGGGAAAATGTTTCTGTGACAGGTTTGTCAGCCTGAAAGTGATCCTGCGGATCCGTGCCCTGTATGGCGTCATAGACCTGCGACAAATCTTCGCTGCAACGTGCCATCGGGCCGATGTGATCGAGGCTGGCGACAAACGGCTGGCTGCCGCGACGTGAAATCCGCCCGAAGGTCGGTTTCAGGCCGAGAATACCACTTAATGAGGACGGCACACGGATCGAGCCGTTGGTATCACTGCCGAGGGTGAAATGCACCAGCCCGGCAGCCACGGCGGCGGCTGAACCGCCGGAAGATCCTCCGGCCACGCGCGCCAGATCCCGCGGGTTACGGGTGGCACCATAATGGCTGTTTTCCGTGGTGAAACCGTAGGCGTAAGCATCCATATTCAGCATGCCGGAAAGCATCGCGCCCTGTGCCGCGAGGCGTGAAACCGTCCAGGCGTCATGGCGTGCAGCGGCGTTGCTGCTGTTGAGGCTGGCACCGGCCAGCGTCACTTCACCGGCCACGTCCAGCAGGTTTTTCACCGCATAAGGAATGCCCGCCAGCGGCGGAAGTACGGCACCGCTGGCGCGGCTTTTATCCACTTTCGCTGCTTCACTCAGCATGCGATCGCCGGTGATTTGCGTCCAGGCGTTGATGACCGGATTGGCCTGTTCAACGGCGTCGAGCGTGGAGGTGGCGATTTCTGTGGCCGAGATTTCGCCCTGCGCAATCGCCTGATGTAACTGGCTGACGGTAAAGCTATCAAACGATTTCATGCGCGGTACACCCCGGCAATTTCCAGACGCGGATCCAGCGGTAAATCCATCAGCGGTTGTGCCATTTGGGCAATGCGGCTGAACTGCACCAGCAATTCCTGACGGCGTGCGTCGTCGAGTTCCAGCGCCAGAACGGATTCCATCTGGCGGATATAGGCGGCCCAGTCGGTCGCTGCGGAGGTATTTTTCATTCTGCTTCCTTATCCATTCTGTTATGCAAACCCTGATCAAAAACCGGCGGCGCTGCCGTTGCTGCGCGGGTCGGAGGCACCTTCAAACATGCCGTTGGTATGGCGAACGATGGCACCGGCGTGACCGACGGCTTCACTGAAATCCGGCAACAGTTCGACGTCGTGACCACGCTGCCTCAGCCCGGCCAGCGTCGGATAGGCAAAACGGCCTTCGAGTTTCAGTGAATCCGAACTCTCGCCCCAGGTACGGCCAAGCAGCCAGCGCGGGCCGCTGATCGCCTGTTGCAACGATTGCCCCTGTACTACATGGCGGATAAACACGGCGGCCTGCGTCTGCGGCTGGCCGTCACCCCCCATCGAGCCGTAAACCATGGTGCGCCCGTCGTATAAGCGTGCGGCGGCAGGATTGAGGGTATGGAACGGTTGCTTGCCCGGTGCCAGCGCCAGTAAATGACCGGCATCAAGGCTGAAAGACGCGCCACGGTTTTGCCACAACACGCCGCTGCCCGGCAGCACCACACCACTGCCGAACTCGTGATAAATGCTCTGGATAAAAGAAACCGCCAGCCCGCTGCTGTCCATCACGCCCATCCAGACGGTATCGCCTGGCCCTTTACCTTTACCCCAGTCGGCGGCGCTGTGTGGTTTGATGCGGGTCGCAAGAGCATCGAGATACTGTGGATCCAGCAGTTCCTGTGCATCCTGCGTCATCATGCGCGGATCGGTGATAAAGCGATCGCGCAGACCGAACGCCAGTTTGGTGGCTTCCACCACGCTGTGAATGGTGGCACTTTCGTCCATGGTTTCCAGCGGCAAACGGTCAGTCAGGCCGAGGATCGCCAGCGAAACCAGCCCCTGCGTCGGGGGTGTCAGGTTGTAGATTTCGCCTTTACTGTGTTTGAGCCGCAACGGCACACGGCGCTGTGGCTTGTAAGCGGCGAGATCGGCGCGGGTCACCGGCATGCCGAGCTTTTCCATGTCGGCGGCCATATTGTCGGCCAGCTCACCGCGATAGAAACTGTTCAGCCCGTCCTCGCACAGCATCGATAACGTCTGCGCCAGTTGCGGCTGAGTGAAGCGGTTTCCGGCGCGGGGCACATCGCCGTTAGGCAGAAAAACATCGGCAAAGCTGCGGAAATCTTTCAGTTCGTGTTGCTTGGCGCGGGTCGCCGCTTCCTGCGATGCCGTCACCGGAATACCATCAGCGGCATAACGGATGGCGTCACGCAGCAGGCGGGAGAGCGGTTTTTGCTCGCCGCCAAATTCAGCCGACACATTCAGCGCTTCCTGCCAGCCGCCGACGGTACCCGCTACCGTCAGCGCGGCTTTCGGGCCACGGTGCGGAATGTGCGTTTCACCGGCGTAGAAATCGAGAGAGGCGAGGGAGCCTGCGGCACCGCTGGCGTCTATCGCCACCGGATTGCCCTGCGGCGGCACGATCAGCCAGAAGCCATCGCCCCCCAGCCCGTTCATGTGCGGATAGACCACGGCAATCGTCGCGGCCGCAGCCACCATGGCCTCGATGGCATTGCCGCCTTCACGCAATACCGCAAGCGCACTCTGGCTCGCCAGATGATGAGGTGTGACCGCCATGCCCAGCGGTGCGCTGTTACTGTTAATCATGCGATGTCCTTTTTAGAAACGCTTTTTTATGCTGCCCGTGCTTGCAGGGTTGTGGGCGCGTAGGGATAAAGTTAAGCAAGAGGTGTTCCACATCGGCAAAACCTTGCAGCTTTAGCGCTAATTTCTCTTGCATTGGCAAGCATAGTGCATGGTATGTTCCGCTGATTTACTGAAACATTGGTTACAAAAGGGCCAGAGATGAAACAGATTGATGAGCGTCTGCGTGACCATTACGCAGAACTGACGCCGCAGGAACAGCGGGTGGCCGACTTTATTTTTGCCAGTATTGACGACCTGATGAGCTATAACAGCGCCGAACTGGCGCGGCTTAGCGGCGTATCGAAAGCCACGGTCAGCCGCCTGTTCAAACGCCTCGGTTACCCGAGCTACCGCGATATGCGCGATGAAATGCGCACCCTGCGCCAGAGCGGGATGCCGCTGACCGACAGCCGCGACGCGGTGCAAGGTAACACCTTGTTATCACGGCACTATAAACAGGAAATGGCCAACCTGACGCAGTGGATTAACCAGATTGATGGCACCCAGTTCGGTGCGCTGATCGCCGCCCTGAATCAGGCGCGGCAAGTACGTTTGCTGGGTTTTCGTAATAGTTACCCGGTGGCGCTGCACCTGCGTCAGCAACTGATTCAGGTGCGCGCTGGCGTGATGATAATGCCGCAGCCGGGGCAAACGCTGGCGGAAGAACTGGTGGATCTTACCGCGCAGGACGTGGTGATTTTCGTCGCTTTCCGCCGCAGGCCGCGCATGGCGAAGGCAATTCTGATGCAGTTACAGTCACTTGGCGTGCCGGTGTTGCTGATTTGCGAGCCGCAGGCGCAGACACTTATCCCGCTGGCAACCTGGCATCTGGCTGCTCCGCTCGACAGCGTATCGGCGTTCGACAGTTATTCTTCTGCCATGAGTCTGGCGAATTTGCTCAGCAATGCATTGCTGCACGATATGCTCGCTTCAGGCCGCCAGCGTATTCATCAGATAAGCGATTTGTATAACGATCTGGATGAGCTGGAGCAGCGCTGATTCCCGTTTGAAGAACAAATCGGGCGCTTTTCTGGTGCTTGCGCACAATTTCAGTGCATCATATTTTTCATTGGTTCACGCTTTTTGCCCTGATTCAGGGCAAAAAAACCTCTTCTGAACGCGCCTCTCATTGTCTAATTCCTTGTCATACCGTGACTTTGTGCACAATTTTTCTGCTGCACGGCTTTTGGCACATTCGTTGCAAAGCTATAAACATAAGAATCTATCGTTCCAAAAACCTTTCACCGGAGATAATCTATGAACATGAACAAACGGCTGTTGGCATGGGCAGGTGCGGCAATGCTGGTGCTTCAGGCATCCAGCGTAATGGCGGATCAGTTGCAGGATATTCAGAAACGTGGCGTGCTGCGTGTGGCTGTTCCTCAGGATTTCCCGCCGTTTGGTTCGGTGAGCAAGGATTTGCAGCCGGAAGGTTATGACATCGATATGGCGCATTATCTGGCCGATAAGATGAAACTTAAGTTGCAACTGGTGCCGGTCACCAGCGCCAACCGCGTGCCTTATCTGCAAACGGATAAAGTCGATCTGGTGATTTCAAGCCTGGGTAAAAACGCTGAGCGCGAAAAAGTCATCGACTTCAGCAACGCTTACGCACCGTTCTTCCTCGGCGTGTTTGGTGCCCAGGGTGACAAACTGTCGGATCTGAAAGAACTGTCCGGTAAAACCATCGGCGTGACCCGTGGCGCGGTGGAAGATCTGGCACTGACCGGCGTGGCACCGAAAGATGCCAAAATTCAGCGGTATGAAGACAACAACACCACGCTGTCTGCATACCTTTCCGGCCAGGTGGAATACATCGCTACCGGCAACCTGGTGGTCGCCGCGATTGCCCGCATGAACCCGGCCAAAGCACCGGTTTCGAAAGTCATGCTGAAAGATTCACCATGCTACGTCGGTCTGCGTAAAGACGAACCCGCGCTGAAAGACAAAGTGAATGAACTGATCGCCGAAGGCATCAAAGACAAGACGCTGAATACACTGTCTGAAAAATGGATGAAGGCACCGCTGCCAGCGTCCATCGGCGCGTGATCAGAGGCCTGACGGAGATCTTTCATGACCTATCAGCTTAACTTTAGCGCGCTATGGCCTTATATGCCGGAACTGCTGGCCGGTTTATGGACCACCATTGAGCTGACGGTAATGGCAACGGTTGGCGGTGTCGCAATAGGGATTTGCGGCGCGGCCATCCGCTGCGGCAACCATAAAACCCTGCGTGCGGTCTGGGGCGTGTATGTCGAAGCCATCCGTAATACGCCGTTTGTGGTGCAGCTGTTTTTCATTGTCTTTGGCCTGCCAGCCATTGGCCTGAAAATGACTGCCGGTGAAGCGGCGCTGCTGGCGATGCTGATTAACCTCGGCGCCTACAGCACGGAGATTATCCGCGCCGGTATTCAGGTGACGCCGAAAGGTCAGTGGGAAGCCGGGCGCGTGCTGGGATTAACCCGCAGTCAGACGTTCCTGCGCATCGTGCTGCCGCCGTCGCTGAAACGCATTTATCCGTCACTGGTCAGCCAGTGCATTATCGTGATGCTCGGATCTTCCGTGGTATCGCAGGTGTCCTATGAAGAACTGACGTTTGCCGCGAACTTAATTCAGTCGCGCACCTTCCTCAGTTTTGAAGTGTATCTGGTCACCACGTTGTTTTATTTATTGCTGTCGGTTGCGATGCGTCAGTTGCTGCTGCTGGCCGGACGCCGTGTCTTTGGGAGTGAAAACTGATGATGACCTTCACCGACTGGGACATTGTGCGCAATCTCCTGCTGGCGGCGCGCTGGACGTTATTGTTGTCGCTGACCGCTTTTATCGGCGGCACGCTGGTGACGTTGCCGTTGCTGTTACTGCGTCTCACCAAACGCCGCTGGCCGACGCTTTTTGTCCGTCTGTATTCCGAGCTGTTTCAGGGCACGCCGCTGCTGATGCAGCTATTCCTGGCCTTCTTCGGCCTTGGGCTGTTTGGGATTAATGTCAGCCCGTGGACCGCCGCCGCGCTGGCGCTGACGCTGTATACCAGCGCTTATCTGGTGGATATCTGGAGCGGCAGTATTGCCGCATTACCGAAAGGCCAGTGGGAAGCGTCGCGCTGTCTCGGCCTGAATTTCGGCCAGACGTTATGGCGGGTGATCACCCCGCAGGCGCTGCGCATTGCTATCGCGCCGACCGTCGGGTTTTCCGTACAGGTGGTGAAGGGGACCGCGCTGGCCTCGATTATCGGTTTTGTCGAACTGACCAAAGCCGGAACGATGCTGAACAACGTGACGTATGAGCCGTTCAAAGTGTTTGGATTAGTGGCGCTGGGCTACTTCCTGATGTGCTATCCGCTGTCCCGTTACAGCCAGCATTTAGAAAAATCATTGCGTGGAGAGAAACAGTAATGCCACTGATCACCATCAACCAGGTTCAGAAATTTTACGGTCAGAACCACGTACTGAAAGGCGTGGATCTGGATATTGACAGCGGCGAAGTGATTTCGATCATCGGCCGCAGCGGTTCAGGGAAAAGTACGCTGTTGCGCTGCATGAACGGGCTGGAAGGCTATCAGGAAGGCAGCATCAAACTCGGCGGGATGACCATTACCGACCGCGATTCTCAGGCGCGTGACATCAGCCGTTCCGTGGGCATGGTGTTCCAGAGTTTCAATCTTTTCCCGCACATGACCGCGCTGGAAAACGTCATGCTGGCGCCACGCCGCGTGCTGAAAAAGTCCGCTGCCGAATGCCGTGAACTGGCCGCGCAGATGCTGGCGAAAGTCGGTCTGGCGGATCGCATGGATTATTACCCGTCGAATCTTTCCGGCGGCCAGCAGCAACGCGTGGCGATTGCCCGTGCGCTGGCCATGAACCCGAAAGTGCTGCTGTGTGATGAAATCACCTCGGCGCTGGATCCGGAACTGGTCGGCGAAGTATTGAAAGTGCTCGAGCAACTGGCGAAAGAAGGCATGACGCTGGTGCTGGTGACACACGAAATGAATTTTGCCCGCGAAGTGGGTGACCGCGTGGTGTTTATGCATCAGGGCACCGTGTGGGAACAGGGCGAAAGCCGGGCGCTGTTTGCTAACCCGCAAACGCCGGAGTTAAAACAATTTATAGCATCCGTACGCGGCCTTACTGAGGCTGCCGCAAGCTAACATCGTAAAGGATTAACTATGTCAGATTTCATCTCTCCCGGACAAATCAACCCGCCAACCCGTCTGCTGATGGGGCCGGGACCCATCAATGCCGATCCGCGCGTACTGCGGGCGATGGCGAGTCAACTGGTCGGGCAATATGATCCGGTGATGACCGGCTACATGAACGAAGTGATGGCGCTGTACCGCGCCTTGTACAAAACCGACAATCAGTGGACGTTCCTGATCGACGGCACCTCGCGCGCCGGTATCGAAGCCGTGCTGCTTTCCGGTATCCGTCCGGGCGACAAAGTGCTGGTGCCGGTGTTTGGTCGTTTCGGTCATCTGCTGTGCGAAATTGCCCGTCGCTGTCGTGCGGAAGTTCATACCCTCGAAGTGCCGTGGGGCGAAGTGTTTGATCCGCAGCAAATCGAAGATGCGATTAAATCCGTTAAACCGCGCTGGTTGCTGACCGTGCAGGGCGATACCTCCACCACCATGTTGCAGCCGCTGGAGCAACTGGGTGAAATCTGCCACCGTCACGGCGTGCTGTTCTACTCCGATGCCACGGCGTCCTTTGGCGGTAACCCGCTGGAAACCGACGCATGGGGTTTAGACGCCGTATCTGCCGGTTTGCAAAAATGCCTCGGCGGTCCGTCAGGCAGTTCGCCGGTGACCATCAGCCCGCGCTTTGAAGAACAAATCCGTCGCCGTAAATGTGTCGAGCAAGGTATCCGTACCGCCGACCATGCTGACGGCGACGACGAGATGATCTACTCCAACTATTTCGATCTGGGGATGATCATGGATTACTGGGGGCCGGAGCGTCTTAACCACCATACCGAAGCCACCAGCATGCTGTTTGCGGCGCGTGAATGTGCGCGCATCATTCTGGAAGAAGGGCTGGATACCGGCATCGCCCGTCATAAATTACACGGCGGCGCATTACTGGCAGGCATTCAGGGCATGGGGCTGGAAGTGTTCGGCGACCTGAATAACCGCATGAGCAATGTACTCGGCGTAGTCATTCCACCGGGCATCCACGGCGAACAGGTTCGCCAGATGATGCTTAATGATTTCAGCATTGAAATCGGCACCTCATTTGGTCCGCTGGCCGGGAAAATCTGGCGTATCGGCACCATGGGTTACAACGCGCGTAAAGACTGCGTGTTGCAAACGCTGGTGGCGCTTGAAGCGGTGCTCAACCGTCTCGGCTTTGCGTCAAAATACGGCGCAGGGGCGCAGGGTGCCTGGGATCATTACGCGGGAGGTCAGTAATGGCTGAAGCTTTTACGCTGGCTGCGGTTTCAGAAAGCGCAAAGCTTGCCGCTGAACGGGTGATGGCGCGTTGCGACGCACTCGCCGCCATCAGCGAAACGCCGGGACAACTGACCCGCGTCTATCTCTCGCCGGAACATTTGCAGGCTAACCGACAGGTGGGCGAGTGGATGACCGCCGCCGGGATGCGTGTCTGGCAGGACAGCGTCGGCAATATCTGCGGGCGCTATGACGGGCTGGATGCGACAGCACCGGCCATTTTGCTGGGATCACATCTCGACAGCGTGCGTAATGCCGGGCGTTACGACGGCCCGCTGGGCGTGCTGACCGCGCTGGAGGTGGTGGCGCATTTCCATCAGAACGGCATTCGTTTGCCGATGGCGGTGGAAATTGTCGGGTTCTGCGATGAGGAAGGCACACGTTTTGGCATCACGCTGCTCGGCAGTCGTGGACTGACCGGTACCTGGCCCGCGGACTGGCTGGAACGTCAGGACGCGCAGGGGATTTCGGTCGCCCAGGCGATGCGTGATGTCGGGCTGGATCCGCTGAGAATCGGCGCATCACAGCGTGCGGTCAGCGACTTTTGCGCTTACCTGGAATTGCACATCGAGCAGGGGCCGTGCCTGCAAACGGCGGATGTGCCGCTCGGCGTGGTCACGGCGATTAACGGCGCGCGTCGCCTGAATTGTGAATATACCGGTCACGCCGGTCATGCCGGTACCGTGCCGATGGGGCAGCGTCAGGACGCGCTGACTGCCGCCGCCGAATGGACGCTGGCCATTGAAAGTATCACCACCGCCACCGGCCGCAATCTGGTGGCGACAGTGGGCACGCTGGAATGCCTGCCGGGTGCGGTGAATGTCATTCCGGGACAGGTGAAATTGTCGCTGGATGTACGCGGACCGCGTGATGATGATTTATCGGCACTGCTGGAAACGCTGCTGGCGAAGGGCCGCGATATTGCTGCACGTCGCGGGCTGACGTTTGCCGCCGAACAGTTTTATGGCATCAGCGCGACTGAATGTAACGACGGTTTGCAGCATCGTCTCAGTCAGAGCGTTTTACACTTGCAGGGACAGGCGATGTCGCTGCCAAGCGGCGCAGGGCATGACGCGATTGCTATCGCTGAATGCTGGCCGGTCGGCATGTTGTTTGTGCGCTGCAAGGACGGCATCAGCCATCATCCTGATGAATCGGTCACCACCGGCGACGTGGCTTACGCGGTGCAGGCGTATATCAATACGGTGCTGAGCTTTGCTGAGGGACATTTATGACCTTTGAAGAATTCAACGCATTATCCGAATTCGAAGCCGTTGCGTTGTTACGCCCGCTGGTGAATATCCCGTCGTGGGCGAAAACCGTCAGCGATGCGCGGCCTTATGCTTCTGTGCAAGACGTATTGCACAGCGCCGGAGCGGCCTGCGAAAACTGGCAGCCGGAAGATATTACTCAGGCGCTGTCGGCGCACCCGCGTATCGGTGAACGCGCCGCCGGTGCCAGTAAAGAAGCGCAGCTTTCCCGTGGCGAACAGGCGACGCTCAATATCAGCCAGCAGGCAGTGATTGATGCACTGCACGAGGGGAATCTGCGTTATGAACAGCGTTTCGGGCGGGTGTTTCTGATCCGCGCTAAAGGGCGCAGTTCAGGGGAGATCCTTGATAATCTGCAACGGCGGCTACAGAATTCGCCGGAGGCTGAAGATCAGGAAACGGCGCAACAACTCAAAGAAATTACCCTGCTGCGTTTAAAGGAGATATTTCAATAATGACCCGCATCACTACCCATATTCTCGATACGTCTTTAGGGCAGCCCGCGGCGAATGTGCGCGTCTGGCTGGAATGTATTGAAGGGCAGAACGTCACGATCATCAGTGAAATCCAAACCGATGCCGATGGCCGCGCCGCAAAATTAACGCCGGAACCGGTCACCTCCGGGCATTACCGGTTGTGTGCGGATATCGGCGCGTATTTCGCCGCCACCGGTCGTGAGACGCTGTATCACTCGGCGATCATTGATGTGATGATCGACGGTGATCAGGATCATTACCATCTGCCGCTGCTGATCAGTCCGTATTCTTATTCAACGTATCGCGGCAGTTAGATCTTTCTGTCAGTCAGCCCATCAGCAGGTGCGGATGTTTAAGCCGCACGCTTTGGGTCAGCGCGGCGTGGCTGACATCGCGGTCACGGTTGCCCTGACGGACCTGTTGCAGGAACGCCATCAGCAGCGGATTTGGCCGCTCGCGGCGTGACATCAGCTCCGGCTGCCCCTGCACACCCATAAAGAACGGATGATTGTTCAGCTCAATTGCCTGCGCCTGTTCGCCACTTTCGTCATACCCTGAAACGATCAGCCCGGCGTTTTCCAGCTCAGCCAGCAAATGCGGATTCAGATAGCGGCGCTGGTTGTAGCGCAGCATAAATTCATCCCCCGTTTTATTGGCCAGCAGGCTGCCGTTGCGGGTAATGACCGGATGATTCCCCACACGCGGCTGCACGTGCTCGGCCAGCGGCAACGCGGTTTGCAGGCTGCCGAGCGTCGACGGCCCGTGCATCACCACGCGTTCCTGCCCGAGCACTTTCTGCCCCAGCGCAGTGATCATCTGATGCATACCCTGATTAATCCCTAATACCGGCGTCTGGTTTTCCAGAGCCCAGGTGGCGGTCGCCAGTTGTCCGGCCTGCGTGTCGCTGCGGGTGAGTGTCGCGCCCGGCAACATAATGCCGTCAACCTCAAACAGCGTGCAATCAAGCTGGCTGCCCAGTAACGTCGATGGCACATAGATCACATCAATGTTCATTGCCAGTGCATCGGCGGCGTCTCCCAGTGCAGCCAGCATCGCCGGATAACTGTCACGCTGCTCGGTAAAATCCCCGACCAGTGCCACGCGCAGGGTTTTTCCTGCCCGCATGACCGGTTGTGAAACCGGGCCTAATGCCCAGCGGCCAAAGGCATCACGCCCCCAGCCGTTGCTGCGAATTTTGCCGGTGATGCCGTCTTCCAGCTGGAATTTATCCTGATTACGCACCACGGTTAATGATTCAATTTCAATACCCTGTTCCGCGATTTGCACTGCCAGTTCTGCGGATAACGGTTCACGCAACGGTACGACGATATCTTCTTTAAGTGCCCGATAAATCAGGGATTCAACACCGGATTCTTCACCCGCACCGCGCCCGGTCAGGCGCTCAAGCCACAGCAGTCCGCTGGTCAGTGCATGCCCTTGCGCCGTCACGTGCTGGCGGGCATTCGGGTAACGTTGCGCATCATGGCTGACGGGAAAGTGACACAGCGGCAAAGCGCGTAGCTCAGCAAGTATCGCTGCCATCGCGCCGTACAACGCAGGTTCGGGCGTGGAGTGGGCAATAAAGGTGATAGTCATCAGTGATCCTCTGTCAGATGTTTTTGCGGGGGTATTGAATGCAAGAAGTGATCCACACCGGGATG
The DNA here is from genome assembly GCF_019969905.1 of Rahnella sp. GSA61A. NCBI lineage: Bacteria > Pseudomonadati > Pseudomonadota > Gammaproteobacteria > Enterobacterales > Yersiniaceae > Rahnella > Rahnella sp. GSA61A. The sequence continues at coordinate 43,337 of NZ_JAHXYO010000005.1, forward strand.
TTTTTACATGCGCTGACAAAAAGACAGGGGCAGCTCGCAAAGCGGATTTTTCGTCACACTTCATTGCTATAAAACGGCGCGCTGTTCAGACCATAACGCGCTAAGGTAGCGCCAGTTGTTCTAACCCATCATTCATTAAGGAAGCATCATGTCAGCATCGCTTTATGGCAGTACGGCGGCACAATTTGTTCGTGGTTTACAAAATCTTTCAGCCTTGCTGGAAAAAGGCGCGGCATGGGCAAAGGAAAACGGAAAATCAGAAGAAGAAGTCCTGAATACCCGTCTGGCAGAAGATATGTATCCACTGGCGCGACAGGTGCAAATCACCAGTGATATGTCGAAAGGCGCAATTGCCCGTCTGGCCGGTATCGCCGCGCCTGCAATGGAAGACAGTGAAGTAACATTCGCCCAGTTGCAGGAGCGCATCGCCAAAACGCTGCGTTTTATCGAAAGTGTGGATGCACAACAGCTGGAAGGCGATGAATCCCGTGAGATCGTGGTGAAAGGCAGAAATCGTGAAATGAAATTTACTGCGCACAGCTATGTTACCGTGTTTGCCGTGCCGAACTTCTATTTCCACATCACCACCGCCTACAACATTCTGCGCCATCTGGGCGTGAACATCGGTAAAATGGACTTTATTGGTGGGAACTAAACAGACAGGCAGGAATTAAAAATGCCCCGGCTGAAAAGTCCGGGGCATTTTTTTAGTCATGTAACAAATAGGTATCGGCATCGCGCCAGGCGGGGAAGGTTTCGCGGTAATCCTGTAACGCTTCCAGCGACAACTCTGCGTCGATAATCATCGCCGAACCCGGCTCAGCACGCGCCAGCTCTTCCCCCTGCGGATTAATAATCAGGCTGTCACCGCTGTAGTAGTGGCCGTTGTCATCAGTGCCGACGCGGTTGCATCCGGCGACATAAGCCTGATTTTCAATCGCCCGGGCGGCGAGCAGCGTCTGCCAGTGGCGGCTGCGCGGGGCAGGCCAGTTGGCGACGTAAAGCGCCAGGTCATAATCCTGCCGGTTGCGGGAATACACCGGAAAACGCAGGTCGTAACAGACTTGCGGCAGAATGCGCCAGCCGCGCCATTCGACGATTTCACGGCGTTTGCCCGCTACATAATAATTGTGCTCACCGGCCATGCGGAACAGGTGACGTTTATCGTAAAAATGCACCTTGCCCTGCGGTTCAACCAGCAGGAAACGGTTCACGGCGCCTTCCGTAGTGCTTAACGCCACACTGCCGCCAATCATTGCCCCGAGTTGTTTCGCCCACTGTTGCAGCCATTGCACGACACGCGATTCAGGCAGCGCACTGCCCGGTGCCTGCATGGCGAAACCGGTGGTAAACATTTCAGGAAGAACAATCAGGTCGCGGCCAGTCAGCGCACTGAGCAGGCCGTCGAAATGTGCGAGGTTCGCCTCGCCATCCAGCCACACCAGCGGCTGTTGCAATACGGACAGTTTTAAAGTTGACACAGGCGCTCCGAAGCAGCGTCCAGCGTGGCTTCCTGTTTGGCAAAGCACAGCCGGATCAGTTTATGTGGGAAAGGCGCGGCGCAGAAGACCGACATCGGAATGGCCGCCACACCCACATGTTCAGTCAGCCAGTGGCAGAATGCAACATCGTCTAAACCGGACACCTCGCTGTAATCGACCAGCAGAAAATAGGTGCCCTGGCTCGGTAAAACTTTCAGACGGCTGTTCGCCAGCCCTTGCGCCAGACGGTCGCGCTTGGCCTGATAAAAGGCCGGTAATTCCTGCCAGTGTTCCGGCGCTTCACGCAGCATATCCGCCAGCGCCAGCTGAACCGGCGTGGTGACGGAGAAGGTCAGATACTGGTGCACCTTGCGCAGTTCGGCGCTGATAACCGCCGGTGCGATGCAATATCCCACGCGCCAGCCGGTCATGTGGTAAGTCTTGCCGAACGACGATACGGCAATGGCGCGCTGACGCAGCTGCGGATGTCGCAGCACGCTGGCGTGACCTTCCGGCGCAAAACAAATGTGTTCGTACACTTCATCGCTCAGCACGAAAATGTGTTTATCCGCAATGATCTGCCAAAGCTGCCCGACGTCGCTGTGGCTCCAGACGGTAGCCGACGGGTTATGCGGCGTGTTGATGATCACAAGCTTTGTGCGGTCGGTAATCTGATCGGCGAATTCCGCCCAGTTCACTTTGAATTCCGGTGGCTGCAACTGAATGCGTTTCATCACGCCGCCTGCCAGTTCTACCGCCGGGGCGTAACAGTCATAGCTCGGGTCGAAAGCAATCACTTCGTCGCCTTTCGACACCAGCGCGGTGATGGCGATATACAGCGATTCTGTCGCGCCCGCCGTGATGGTGATGTCGGTGTTGGCGTCCGGTGCATAGCCGTAAATCTGTTCGGTTTTGGTGGCAATCGCTTCACGTAGCTGCGCCGTGCCGGTCATCGGTGCGTACTGGTTCGCGCCCTGACTGACGTGATACGCCAGACGATCCCTCAGATATTGCGGGCCGTCGAAATCAGGAAACCCCTGCGACAGGTTAATGGCATTGTGTTTCTGCGCCAGCGCACTCATTTGGGTGAAAATCGTGGTGCCTAATGCAGGAAGTTTACTTTCGGGGATCAATGCTGCTGTGCTCATGGCGGGTCAATACTCCTGGACCGTTGACCTGACAGGCGTCAGGTGTGCAAATAGCGATGTTGCTCACAATATAACACGATGTTAATATTTGGCAATCGAGACGCTTAGATGGCTAAATGCCAATTCGATCTAAGCCGCAACACATTGAATATATCGCGGTAAAAAGCGTCTATTTCATTCCGAACTCCGTCCCTCAACGCACAGCTTTTCAGGAATACGATGACAGAGAATTTGCAACTGGGCGCGCTGCTGGCAGCCTGTCACTGGATTGGTCAGAAGGGCTGGAGCCCGGCAACGGGCGGCAATATGTCCGTGCGCGAAGGCGATGCTCATTGCCTGATCACCGAATCGGGAAAAGACAAAGGATCACTCACCGCAGACGATTTCCTGCTGGTGGAACTGGAAAGCGGCCTTGCGCCCAGCGGACGTCGTCCTTCTGCGGAAACCGGCCTGCACACCATGCTGTATTCCCGCTATCCTGAAACAGGCGCGGTGCTGCATACCCATTCGGTCAATTCGACAGTGTTATCGCGGGTAGAACGCAGTGGTGCGCTGGTGCTGGAAGGCTATGAGATGCAGAAATCGCTCAGCGGCCAGACCTCGCACCTTGATCAGGTGGTGATCCCGATTTTCGACAACAGTCAGGATATTCCCGCGCTGGCGCAGAAGATCATCGCATCAGCGGAGCACGCGCCGTTGCAGTATGGTTTTCTGCTGCGCGGTCATGGGCTGACCTGCTGGGGACGGGATGTGGCCGAAGCGCGCCGCCATCTGGAAGGGCTGGAATTTTTATTCCAGTGTGAACTGCAACGTCGCCTGCTGGAGGCTAAATGATCCGCGCCATTGTGACTGATATTGAAGGTACCACCACGGATATCCGTTTTGTGCATCAGGTGTTGTTCCCGTATGCCCGTCAGCGTCTTGCTGAATTCCTGCGCCATGAGCATGAACAGCCGGACGTTGCGGCGGCACTGGATGCCTTACGCGCAGAAATCGACCGGCCACAGGCCAGCGTCGAGGCGCTGATTGAACAACTCTTTACTTACATGGATAACGACGTGAAATCGACGTCGCTGAAAGTGTTGCAGGGCATCATCTGGCGTACCGGTTATGAAAACGGTGATTTTCGCGGGCATCTGTATGCTGACGTCGCACCGCAGCTGGAAGCGTGGAAAGCTGAGGGTCTGCAACTTTGCGTGTATTCCTCGGGGTCGGTGGACGCGCAAAAGCTGTTGTTTGGTTACAGCGATGCCGGTGATTTAACCTCGCTGTTCAGCGGATATTTCGATACCCGCGTCGGTGCTAAGCGTGAAACGGAGTCGTATCAGAACATCGCTGAGCAACTGATCCTGCCGCCGCAGGATTTACTGTTTTTATCAGACATCCGTCAGGAGCTCGATGCCGCGCGCTTAGCGGGCTGGCATACCTGTCAGCTGATCCGCGATGACGCGGACGAACTCAGCGATCACCTGCAAGTTAATCGTTTTGATCAGATAGCCTTAGAAACATTCTTATAAGAGGGTTGACCATGAGTGCATTAACGATTTTTAGTGACCAGGATCCTTCCGCACCGTTGTGGGAAAGCCGCGACGGGGACGCGATCGCTGCTGAACTGAGCAAAATTGATGTGCGTTTCGAACGCTGGCAGGCTGACCGTGATTTAGGCGAGAACCCGCAGCCGCAGGACGTGATTGCCGCCTATCAGCATGAAATCGACAAACTGGTCGAAGAGAAGGGCTATCAGAGCTGGGATGTGATCAGCATGCGCCCGGACAACGAACAGCGTGAGGTGCTGCGCACCAAATTTCTCTCTGAACATACACATGGCGAAGACGAAGTGCGTTTCTTCGTCGAAGGTGCCGGGCTGTTTTGCCTGCATCTGAACGGCAAGATTTTTCAGATCCTGTGCGAGAAAAACGATCTGATTTCCGTACCGGCTAATACCCGCCACTGGTTTGACATGGGCGGATCCCCGTCGTTTACCGCGATCCGTGTATTCGATAATCCGGAAGGCTGGGTGGCGCATTTCACCGGCGATAAGATTGCGGATGCATATCCGCGGATGGGGGAGTAAGCTTTGACTCCCTCCCCCTTCGCAGGGGGAGGAGTAAAACCGAGTTGTTTGCCACAGTTTGCCGGGAGGAGAAAAGATTACTTCAACGCCTTCGCAAACACACCATCCCGAACCTGCTCCGGCGTCACCACCCCCACATCCAGCACCCATCCGCTGATCAACTCCGCCGGTGTGACATCAAACGCCGGGTTATAAACCTGCGCGCCGAGCGGCGCCCATTGTACGGAACCAAAGCTGCCGGAAACGCCGGTCACTTCATTTGCCGCGCGCTGTTCGATAGGGATGGCGGCACCGTTCGGGCAGTGCGGGTCATGGGTGGTATGCGGCGCGGCAACATAGAACGGAATACCGTGATATTTCGCCAGCACCGCCAGGCTGTAAGTGCCGATTTTGTTGGCGACATCGCCATTCGCAGCAATGCGGTCAGCGCCGACCCAGATGGCATCAACGCGTTTTTGCGCCATCAGGCTGGCGGCCATCGAATCACAAATCAGCTGATAAGGAATACCCAGCTCGCCTAGTTCCCACGCGGTCAGGCGCCCCCCTTGCAACAACGGACGGGTTTCATCCACCCAAACCTGTTCTACATTGCCCTGTTCATGGGCTCGGCGGATCACGCCGATGGCCGTGCCGACGCCCGCTGTTGCCAGGCCGCCGGTGTTGCAGTGGGTGAGCAGACGGCTGCCGGGCGTGACCAGTTTTGCGCCGTGAGTGGCAATGCTGTCGCACAATGTCTGATCTTCATCCACCAGCCGCAATGCTTCTTCCACCAGCGCTTTCACGTAATCAGCTTGTTGCAACGCGGCCTTCATACGGTCGAGATTGTTCATCAGATTCACTGCGGTCGGGCGCGAGGCGCGCAATGTCTCCAGAGCCTGATGCAATTCATCCTGCGCCATTCCCTGTTCGGCCAGCAGCGCCAGCAACAGACTGGCGGACAAACCAATCAGCGGCGCACCGCGTACGCGCAGGGTGCGGATGTGATCCACCAGTTCGCTGACATCACGGCATTCGCGCCAGTCTGAACGTTGCGGCAGAGCTTGCTGGTCGAGGATCCACAGCTGGTTTTCACGAATACGTAAACTGGTGGTTGTGAGGCTTTGCATTGTTAGTTAAATCCTTGTTGCCCGGTTGCATCTGTTCACTTATTCTGCCAACATGCTTCACGGATGTATAGACGTCTAAACGCTTTAAAGGCTAAAAAAAGAATTCGAGAGGTCAGGATGTCACGCTACTACACATTTACCGCCAACGATGCCGTTGAATATGCCCGTCAGTTTGGTGGCGTGGCGGATCCGCAATCTCTTGTCACGGCCGATGAAATCGGTGACGGAAACCTGAACCTGGTGTTTAAGATCCGCGATACTGCGGGGAAAAACCGGGTGATTGTAAAACAGGCGCTGCCGTACGTGCGGTGTGTGGGGGAATCCTGGCCGCTGACGTTAGATCGTGCGCGCATTGAAGCCGAAACCCTGATTATCCACGGCCAGTACTGTCCGCAGCACACGGTTAATGTGTTGCATCACGACGCTGAACTGGCGGTGATGGTGCAGGAAGATTTATCGGATCATCAGATCTGGCGCAGTGAACTGGTACTGGGGAAACATTACCCGCAGGCGGCAGCCCAGCTCGGTGAGTATCTGGCACAGACACTGTTTCATACTTCCGATTTCTACCAGAATGCGCAGGCCAAAAAAGCCGAAGTCTCGCGTTTTACCAACCCTGAATTGTGTCAGATCACCGAAGATCTGTTCTTCACCGATCCGTATGTTGACCATGAGCGCAATAATTTTGAGCCGGTATTGCAGCCGGCGGTGGATGCACTGCGTCAGGACAAACCGCTGCGTCTGGCTGTGGCCGCGCTCAAACATCGTTTCCTGAGCAAGGCCGAAGCGCTGTTGCACGGTGATATTCACAGTGGTTCGATTTTTGTTGCTGAAGGCAAACTGAAAGCCATTGACGCGGAGTTCGGTTATTACGGCCCGATGGGCTTTGATCCCGGTTCTGCTATCGGCAACCTGTTGCTGAACTATTGTGGTCTGCCGGGGCTGGTGGGTGTGCGCGAGGCGGCGGACGGCCGCGAGCAGCGCCTGAAAGATGTGCGTGAACTGTGGATGAGTTTCTCAGAGCGTTTCCTGCAACTGGCGCGGGATAAATCTCAGGATCCGACGCTGGCGGAAACCGGCTATGCCGGACTCTTTTTGCAGGAAGTCTGGCACGATGCCGTCGGTTACTGCGGCGCGGAGTTAATCCGTCGCACCATCGGCCTGGCACATGTTGCTGATCTCGATACCATTAAAGATGATGCGATGCGCGCCGACTGCCAGCGCCATGCGCTGAGCCTTGGGCAAAAACTGATCCTCACTGCACAACAAATCGGCGATGTGGAGTCACTTATTGCGCGGATACGTCAGTTCAGCTAATCCTGTAAGTTTCTTGTATAATGCCCGCCTTCGAGGTGCGTAGGGGTAAACCCGGTGGCATTTCCTCGGTTTACTTTTAACAGGAATACAGAATTATGATGCATAACCATGTCTTACGCAGCGTGCGCTACATGTTGGATTTAAGCGAAGGCCAGCTGATCGAGATCCTTAAAACCACCGGTACGCCCGTCAGCCCTGACGTGATGTCGCGTTATCTGAAAAAAGAAGACGAAGAAGGTTACATGGAAGTGCCTGACGAAGTGATGGCGAACTTTCTCAATGGCCTGATTACCTTCAAACGCGGTAAAGACGATCGCTTCCCGGCACCGGAAGTGGAAAAACGCCTGACCAATAACATCATGCTGAAAAAACTGCGTGTGGCGTTTGAGCTGAAAACCGAAGACATGATTTCTGTACTGACGGCGGCTGATTTCAAAGTGTCTGAAGGTGAACTGAGCGCATTCTTCCGCAAAGAAGGCCACAAAAATTACCGTCCGTGCGGCGATCAGGTGATGCGTTATTTCCTGAAAGGGCTGACGGCGAAAGTGCGTCCTAAAAAAAGCTGAATATAAAGTATTCATGAAATAAATATTTATATACTGAATACTTTAATAGTGAATAATAAGCGGGAGCCTTTTTTAAAAGGCTCCCGCTTTACGTTTATTTACTCTGTAATGACGAAATTTCGTTATTTTACTTCCCACATCACGTTTCTCTAGTTTATTTTTGACAGCATATTAATTCGGAAACTATCTTCATCCTTCGCCGTAATACCTCAGGGCACTATTTCAAAAAATAAAACACCGCTGTTAATTGACTGGCAGCGGGTAATTTTTATAGTGAAAAGGATATCTTATTATGACAAAAATTAAACTATTGGCCTTATTCGTAGGATTCGCCATTTCGGGTTCTGCGGTTGCCGCCACGTCTGGAAGCAGCCTTGAAGCCCGTATGGCACAGCTTGAGCAGCGTCTTCAGCAGGCGGAAACACGGGCTGAAACTGCCGAAAAACAAATCCAGCAGTTGAAGCATCAGGATATTAAGCGCGAGCAGGAAATTGCCCGCGTGAAAGAAGCCAGTCCGGTAGAAGTTAAAAAGGATGGCATATCGGAAGACAAATTATTAACACTTAATGGATTCGATAATTTAAAACTGTACGGTGATGTGGAATTTAACGTTGACGGTGCGAGCCGCAGCGGGCAATTAACCTCCGTCAGAACCAGTGACAATAAAAACTGGAAACCGGGGAATAATGAGCGTTGGGATGTTAACGGACGGTTATTAATCGGTCTTGATGGTTATCGTCGAAATGATAATGGTCAGTTCTCCGGTTTCTCTGTGCAGCCAACGGCTGACCTGAACGGTTCAATGAATCTTGATGATGCCGCTTTCTTCTTCGGTGAAGAAAAAAACTGGATGGCAAAAATCGGCCGCTTCGAAGCTTACGATATGTTCCCGCTTAATCAGGACACCTTCGTCGAATACTCCGGGAATACCGCCAATGATCTGTACGCCGACGGCTACGGTTATGTCTACATGATGAAAGAAGGGCGCGGTCGCAGTGACAGCGGCGGCAACATCATGCTGAATAAGAATATCGGCAACTGGTATTTCGAGCTGAACACCCTGCTGGAAAACGGCACCTCACTGTTTGCTGAGCAAAACTACCACGGCAACCAACTTGAGAATGATAAAAACGTCGCGTACCTGCGTCCGGTCATTGCCTGGAAAGGGGATGCGTTCTCTGTGGCGGCGGCAATGGAAACCAACGTGGTGAACAATGCGTATGGCTACACCGGTGAAAATGGCGAATTCGTTGATCAGTCCAAACGTAATGGTTATGGCATGACCATGACCTGGGACGGGCAGAAAGCTGACCCTGAGAACGGCGTGGTGGCTAACCTGAGCACGGCCTATATGGATGCATCGGATGAAAAAGACTTCACCGTCGGTGCCAATGCCTTATGGAAACGCTTCGAGCTGGGCTACATCTATGCGCACAACAAAATCGAAGACTTCAGCATCAATGGCGTCCGCGCATCCGATTACGACGATGACTGGTTTGATGAACCGGGCAGCTACGACATTCATACCGTTCACGCCAGTTACCTGATCCCGAACGTGATGGATATGGAAAACTTCAACGTGTATCTGGGCGCTTATGTCTCCATGCTGGAAGCAGATAAAACCTACAGCGGCGATGATGACAGCGATGAGCGGTATGGGGCGCGGGTACGCTTTAAATACTACTTCTGATTACCCGTCATATTTCGCGTCACAGATGCGTTGGCTGCACTCCCAGGGTGAGTGAGCTTACCGCCTTTCTGCAACACGAACTATTTAGGGTAATATGTATGTATCTTCATAAATAATAAAAGCCTGAGTGCGTAAACACTCAGGTTTTTTTATGGATTAACAGTTAAATCAGGCAGCTTCGGTGTGGCGGGGTTTCGCCTCAGCCTTTTTTACGCTGTCTTTCTCCGCTTCTGGTTTTTGTGCGGCCAGCGCGTCGGGTTCAAACTCATCGACGTTGATTGAACGCAGACGGCTTTCTTCCGCACGGCTCAGGATACGCGCATCGTCGGCGCTCAGATGACCGGCATCCAGACCTTTTTGCGCCAGAATATCCAGACGGGTAAACGGCAGTTTTTTGCCCATCGCTTCACAGAGACGCTTGTGAACAGGCTCAGCGGCCAGAATATCCTGCAAGGCTTCTTCCAGCAGACCAACCGGGTTGTGCTCGCCGGGTGTCAGATACTGACCACGACCGATGCGGCTGCGTGTCGCTGAAGGCACCTGCAGAATACGCGCCAGTTGGTGATCCAGACGATCAGACGGTGCGGAGTGCGAACGGCCCAACGGGAAAATCACCAGGCGCATTACGCCAGCCACAAAACGGTTCGGGAAGTTACGCAGGAGATCGTCGATAGCGACTTCGGCCTGATGCAGACAATCCTGCACGCCCCAGTGTACCAGCGGTAAATCCGCTTCGTGACAGCCTTCTTCGTCATAACGTTTCAGCGTCGCCGTCGCCAGATACATCTGGCTGAGGATATCACCGAGGCGGGCGGAAATGCGTTCGCGACGTTTCAGGCTGCCGCCGAGCACGCCCATCGACACATCAGCCAGCAATGCCAGGTTAGCGCTCAGACGGTTGATGTGCTGATAGTAACGGGCGGTTTTATCATTGACCGGCGTATCACTGGTGCGGCCGTTAGTCAGACCGAGCCAGAAACTGCGCATTTTGTTACTGCCGACGTGGCCGATATGCCCGAACAGCGCACGGTCAAAATCAACCAGATCGTTTTTCTCCGCCGCCGCCATTTCACGAAGAACATAAGGATGACAGCGGATCGCACCCTGACCAAAGATGATCATGCTGCGGGTGAGAATGTTGGCACCTTCCACGGTAATCGCAATCGGCGCCCCCTGATAAGCGCGGGCCACGAAGTTGCTGCTGCCGAGCATAATGCCTTTACCGCCGGTGATATCCATCGCATCCATCACGGCGCGCTGGCCACGGTGAGTACAGTGGTATTTGACGATAGCGGACAGCACCGCTGGTTTTTCACCCAGCATAATGCCGTTCGTGATAAGCGTTGCGGCGGCATCCATCACGTAAGCGTTACCGGCAATGCGCGCCAGCGGTTCTTCGATACCTTCCATTTTACCGATAGGCAGTTTGAACTGACGGCGGATATAGGCATAAGCCCCGGTCGCCAGCGCCAGAGATTTCAGGCTGCCGGTAGAGTTAGACGGCAGCGTGATGCCACGGCCGACAGACAGACATTCCACCAGCATACGCCAGCCCTGACCGGCCATTTTCGGGCCGCCAATGATGTAATCGATCGGTACAAAAATATCGCTGCCGCGTGTCGGACCGTTCTGGAATGGCACGTTCAGCGGGAAGTGGCGGTGACCAATTTCAACACCGGCGGTGTCGGTTGGGATCAGCGCACAGGTAATGCCCAGATCCGTTTCGTTGCCGAGCAGGTGATCGGGATCTTTCAGTTTAAATGCCAGGCCCAGCACGGTGGCGATAGGTGCCAGCGTGATGTAACGCTTGTTCCAGGTCAGGCGCATGCCAAGCACTTCCTTACCCTGCCACTGGCCTTTACACACGATACCAAAGTCCGGGATGGCACCGGCATCAGAACCCGCTTCCGGGCTGGTCAGGGCGAAACAGGGAATTTCCAGACCTTCGGCCAGACGCGGCAGATAGTGATCTTTCTGCTCCGTGGTGCCGTAATGTTGCAGTAATTCGCCTGGCCCGAGGGAGTTCGGCACACCGACGGTGATCGCCAGAATGCCTGACACACCGGCCAGTTTTTGCAGCACACGCGCCTGCGCATAAGCCGAGAATTCCAGACCGCCGTACTCTTTCTTAATGATCATCGCGAAGAAGCGGTGTTCTTTCAGATACGCCCACAGTTCCGGCGGCAAATCAGCCAGTTCATGGGTGATCTGGAAGTCATTCGCCATACGGCAGGCTTCTTCAACCGGCCCGTCAATAAAGCGCTGCTCTTCCTCTGTCAGTTGCTGCTCAGGATAATCCTGCAATTTCTTCCAGTCTGGCTTGCCACCAAACAGGTCACCCTCCCACCAGGTGGTGCCTGCTTCAATCGCTTCTTTTTCCGTGCGCGACATTGCGGGCATCACTTTACGGAAGGTGCGAAGCGCCGGGCCGGAGAACAATGAACGGCGCATGACAGGGATATTGAAGGGCAGGAGAATGATCGCCAGCGGCAATAACAGCCAAAGTGTCCACAGATTAATGGCACCCATAACCGCCGTAAACGCCAGTAAAATCAGGCTGCTCAGGGCGAGATTGACCTTGTGATAGAACAACGCACCAAGGATCACGATAAATGCAACAATGCTAAGAACCATCATAGTAAAGCTCCTGAGTAGTAGGAGGTCTGACCTGTTGTAGGGATATAATGGTTTTAGTTCATGCTCATTTCTTTATCAATACGTTTACATACTAATTACAACACAGCTCACAAACCGGTCGCACGAAGCGTCAAAAACAGAAACTATCGGAATCATTACCGCTTCATGGCTTCTCGCTGTTTCGGCTTTCCGTTAAACTGCACAGCGGAACGTTTTATTGCTATCGGCCGTGCTGAAACCGGCTGCAAATGGACATAAAAGAGGCTGCTATGTACCAGGATATTATCCGTACTGAACTGAACGAAGCTGCTGACACGCTGAATAAATTCATCAGCGATCCGGCAAATATTGAGTCTATTCAACGTGCAGCGGTGCTGCTGGCCGATTCATTCAAAGCGGGTGGGAAAGTGATTTCCTGTGGTAACGGGGGTTCACACTGCGATGCCATGCATTTCGCCGAAGAACTGACAGGCCGCTATCGTGAAAACCGTCCGGGCTATCCGGCAATTGCGATTTCTGACGTCAGCCACATCTCTTGCGTCGGCAACGATTTCGGTTACGAATACATCTTTTCCCGTTATCTGGAAGCCGTAGGCCAGAAGGGCGACGTGCTGCTGGGCATTTCCACTTCCGGTAATTCCGGTAACGTGATCAAAGCCATCGAAGCCGCACGTGCTAAAGGCATGAAAGTTATCACCCTGACCGGTAAAGATGGCGGGAAAATGGACGGTTCAGCCGATGTGGAAATCCGCGTTCCGCACTTTGGTTTCGCTGACCGCGTGCAGGAAATCCACATCAAAGTCATTCATATTTTGATTCTTCTGATCGAAAAAGAGATGGCAAAGGCATAAGCCTTTTGCCGTAAAGGAGGCTGGTGATGTGCGAATTGCTCGGGATGAGCGCTAACGTTCCTACTGATATTTGTTTCAGTTTCAGTGGATTAGTGCAGCGTGGTGGCGGGACCGGCCCGCATAAAGACGGCTGGGGCATCACCTTTTATGAAGGGAATGGCTGTCGTACTTTTAAAGATCCGACGCCAAGCTTTAATTCGCCCATTGCCCGCCTTGTTCAGGAATATCCGATCAAATCCTGCGCGGTGATTTCTCATATCCGTCAGGCAAACCGTGGTGAAGTCGCGCTGGAAAATACTCATCCGTTTACCCGCGAACTGTGGGGACGCAACTGGACTTATGCGCACAACGGTCAGCTTCGTGGTTATCGTCAGCTCGATACCGGTACGCTGCGTCCGGTGGGCCAGACCGACAGCGAATACGCCTTCTGCTGGTTACTGCACAAACTCACCCAACGCTATCCGCGCCGCCCTGCAAGCTGGCCGCCGGTGTTTCGCTATATTGCGTCGCTGGCTGATGAATTACGGCAGAAAGGGGTGTTTAACATGTTGCTGTCGGATGGCAATTTCGTGATGGCCTATTGCTCGACGAATTTGCACTGGATCACGCGGCGTGCGCCTTTCGGCAAGGCAACGTTGTTGGATCAGGATGTGGAAATTGATTTTCAGCAGCAGACGACACCGGATGATGTCGTCACCGTGATTGCCACGCAACCGCTGACGGCGAACGAAACCTGGAACAAAATTGCTCCAGGTGAATTCGCATTATTTCATCGGGGCGAACGCCAGCTGTGAAGGCAGCGGGGTGTTGGACAACGGTTGTAGCACTTCATATCTACCGTCAGTGACCACGACATTTGGTGGCTGATGGTGTTTCTCAAAGTACGCATATCCCGGCTGTAACTGGTTCCAGAAACTGTAATAGCTGGAGTTTTTATGCGCCTTCATGTTGGCATCGGTCATCCTGAACGGGTAAATGCTAATTTTTAAATTGCGTTGCCCGAACTGGAATGCCGCCTGTACGTAGGTGAATATTTCGTCCATATAGCCGTCGGTCATGGCGTAGCAACCAATAGACTTACAGTTACCGTGGATCATCAGATACTTACCTGAATAACCCTGCGAGATATCATAAGCATTGGGGAAACCGATGTTGATGGCGCGATAAAAGCGGCTGTCGGGTTTCAGGTGGTGAATATCCACGTTGTAGAAACCTTCCGGGCTTTTGAAATCGCCTTCGCGACGTTTATTTCCCAAACCGCCGGAAAAATCGCAGATGCCATAACTGCCGATCAGACGAAATTCGCCGTCGAGCTGAGCATACAATTCGAGTTTACGTTCCTGTTTGAAGATCTGGATATAAACAGGTGCACCCAATAATTGTTTTTTTAGTGCCGCGTTGACCGGGACAGCATCGCTGGCCACGGCGTAATTTGCTGTAAATAAAGGCAAACTGAGGAGCATCGCAAGAAACAGCGCGATTCTGATCATTCTAAGTCCTGCTCGGTAATAATTTTGATTATTTTGTCTACAGCTCAACTGCCTGTAAGACCGCCACTGATTTTCTTCTTATGTACTGTCTGTCGGAAACGCTGTCATATTAATACTGATTAAATTTTTAGCAATCACCAAATAATGAATAATGACTTTAGGAATAGGAAAATTATTACGTTGCCATTAATGGTGATTAATTAAGTCAAACTAACCCTCATTTTCTATGTTGGACATCCCTGCATTCAACTGTATACTTATACAGTTATTGAGGGGGAGGGTTATGCGTAAAATCATTCATGTGGATATGGACTGCTTTTTCGCTGCGGTCGAAATGCGCGATGATCCTTCCCTGCGCGACATTCCTATTGCCATTGGCGGCAGTCGTGACCGCCGTGGTGTTATCAGCACCGCTAATTATCCTGCCCGCAAATTCGGCGTGCACAGCGCGATGCCCACCGGCATGGCACTGAAACTTTGCCCGCACCTGAAAGTGATCCCCGGCCGAATGGAGGCCTATAAAGAAGCGTCAAACCATATCCGTGAAATCTTTGCGCGTTATACGCCATTGATCGAACCGCTGTCACTCGATGAAGCTTATCTGGATGTTTCCCACGCGACGCAATGCAACGGCTCTGCAACGCTTATCGCTGCTGAAATCCGTCAGGCCATTTTCGATGAGATCAATCTGACGGCATCTGCGGGTATCGCGCCGATCAAATTTCTGGCAAAAATCGCCTCGGATCTGAACAAGCCCAACGGTCAGTTTGTGATCACGCCGGAAAAAGTCGGGGCGTTTTTACAGGATCTTCCGCTGAGTAAAATCCCCGGCGTCGGTAAAGTCACCGCTCAGCGTTTGCAGGAGCAGGGGCTGATCACCTGCGGCGATGTGCAGCGTTATGATCTGGCAAAACTGCTTAAACGCTTTGGCAAATTTGGCCGTGTGCTGTGGGAACGCTGTCAGGGTATCGATGAACGTGAAATTTCCCCCGAGCGGTTACGTAAATCGGTCGGCGTTGAACGCACACTGGCAGAAGATATCCACAGTTGGGAAGAATGCGTGTCGCTGATCGAACGTTTGTATCCTGAACTGCAAACACGTTTAAGCCGTGTCAGCCCGGATCTGCGCATCGCGAGGCAGGGCGTAAAACTCAAATTCCATGATTTCCAGCAGACCACGCAGGAACACGTCTGGCCGGTGCTGAATAAAGAAGATCTGCTGAAGGTCGCGCATGAAGCCTGGGAACAGAGGCGTGGCGGAAGGGGAGTCAGGCTGGTGGGATTGCATGTGACGTTGCAGGATCCGCAGATCGAGCGGCAGCTTCTGCTTCCCTGGGAATAATCCCCGTCATCCTTCAAACTGTCTCTGCGTTGGCTGCCTTCGCAAACCCCGGTCACATACTTGTGTATGCTACCGGGGATTTACTCAGTTGCCGCCTTGATACAGCCCGAATGATTTAGGGGACCGATCGAGTATTAACCGCGTTCAGGAATCGCTTTCAGCAGGGCCGTCAGCAGTTTCCAGTACAGCTCGACGCTGGCGATTTCCACCTGCTCATCCGGCGAGTGTGGCCCGGTGATGGTTGGCCCGATGGAAACCATGTCCATGTCCGGGTACGGTTTTTTGAACAGACCGCATTCCAGACCGGCGTGGATCACCATGATGTTCGGAGTTTTATTGAACAGCGTCTGGTAAGTTTCACGCACCAGCGTCATCACTGGTGACTTCGGCTCAGGTTTCCAGCCAGGATAGCTGCCTTTTGCCAGACTTTTCGCGCCAGCCAGTTCACTCAGTGAATTGAGCATGCTGACCACATATTCTTTACCGCTGTCGATAAGCGAGCGGATCAGGCTGTTGATCGCCACTTCGTCATCTTTCATGGTGACAACACCGACGTTCAGCGAGGTTTCTACCACGCCTTTCACGTCATCACTCATGCGGATCACGCCGTTTGGCGTCGCGTTCAGCAGGGCAAGGAATTTACCCTGAGTTTCTGCGGTCAGCGCCTTCGCGTTGCTTTCAGCCGCTTCCACCACAAAGGCAATTTTCTTCTCTACCGCTGACAGTTCGAACTGAATCGTTGCCAGGAATTCTTGTGCTGCCGCTTTCAGCGCGTCTGCTTTATCAGCAGCAACAGCAAGAGTCACAATTGCTTCACGCGGGATAGCGTTACGCAGTGTGCCGCCTGTGAAGTCGAGCAGGCGCAGACCAAGAGTATCAGCGTTGTCTGCCAGGAAACGTGCCAGCAGTTTGCTGGCGTTGCCCAGACCTAAGTGGATTTCCGCGCCGGAGTGGCCACCTTTCAGGCCTTTCAGGGTCAGTTTCAGCGTGCTGAAACCGGCCGGAACCGCTTCACGGCTCAGCGGCAGTGTGGCGGTAAAATCAATCCCGCCAGCGCAACCCATGTAGATTTCGCCTTCGGTTTCAGAATCGGTGTTGATCAGAATTTCAGACTGTAACCAGTTCGGTTGCAGGCCGAATGCGCCTGCCATGCCGGTTTCTTCGGTCATGGTCAGCAACACTTCCAGCGGGCCGTGTTCTACGCTGTCATCAGCCAGAACCGCCAGCGCGGACGCCATACCGATACCGTTATCAGAACCCAGCGTGGTGCCGCGGGCTTTTACCCAACCGTCTTCGATGAAGGGCTGGATCGGATCTTTAGTGAAATCATGAACAGTATCGTTGTTTTTCTGCGGCACCATATCGAGGTGAGCCTGCAGTGCAACGGCTTTGCGGTTTTCCATGCCTTTGGTGGCGGGTTTGCGCAGCAAAATGTTGCCAACTTCATCACGCTCAGCGTGGATACCTTTTTCCTGTGCCCATTCAACGATGTGTTTTGCCAGCGCTTCTTCATGATAGGAAGGGTGCGGAATTGAACAAATTTTGGCAAAAATATCCCACAACGGTTGTGGCGAAAGCTGAGACAGTTCAGACACTATAAGTCTCCTGTGACAGTCAGCTCATTCAGGCTCCGTTTGCAGGGGAACTGACTGAGATGCTGTAGGTTTAAGGTTAAGTAATCCCCGCCAGACTGTGTGGCGAGTGGCCTGACAGAATATCACTTAATCTTAACCTGTGCGCGGGGACGGGGAGAAATTCCGGGATTTTTGGGCGGCTGAAGCCAGATAATCGCTGGTTTTTGTGAACCGGACTCACTATAATCTCGCGCAACCTTTTTTCCCCCCATTATTTTTTTAGAAGCCGTTAATTCACTGGCTGGGACACCTTTATGAGCGAAAAATACGTTGTAACCTGGGACATGCTGCAAATCCACGCGCGCACTATGGCTAAACGCCTGCTGCCGGCAGAACAATGGAAAGGCATTATTGCAGTCAGCCGTGGTGGCCTGGTTCCGGCAGCGTTGCTGGCTCGCGAGCTGTGCATCCGTCATGTGGATACCGTATGTATCTCCAGCTACGACCATGATAATCAGCGCGAAATGCAGGTGCTGAAACGCGCAGAAGGCGACGGTGAAGGCTTTATCGTGATCGACGATCTGGTGGATACCGGCGGCACCGCGAAAGCCATCCGCGAAATGTACCCGAAAGCGCATTTCATCACGATCTTCGCGAAACCGGCTGGCGCACCGCTGGTTGATGACTATGTGATCGACATCCCGCAGAACACCTGGATCGAACAGCCGTGGGATATGGGTGTGGTATTCGTGCCACCTCTGGTAGGAAAATAATCCTCCACTGTTAATATTCCTCTAATTTAACGCCTGGCTTATTGCCGGGCGTTTTGCTTTTGTTGCCTTGAAATCCTTTCCGCTTGACCTCACCCCTCACTTGTCGCAACGTGGGCGGGTTATAATCCCGTCCAGAAATGATCGCCTGCGGGCGACCTGCTGCTTGCTAACGGAGGATCTTGCATCATGGCTCCAGCCAATCTTACGGAAAAACTGTTTAAACCTTCCTTCAAATACCCGGAAACATCGACGCTGGTTCATCGCGTTCATCACCATAATACGCACCCGCCGATGCATTCTGCGCTGGAAGGCGACACGGTTCATTGCTGGTACCGCACGATTAACCGTCTGATGTGGATGTGGCGCGGGGTTGATCCGCTGGAAGTGGAAGAAGTGCTGTCGCGCATTGCTGTCTCCCAGGCGGAGCACAGCGATCCGTTGCTGCTCGATACCGTGATTGGTTACCGCAATGGCAACTGGATCTACGAATGGTCAAATCAGGCGATGTACTGGCAGCAAAAAGCCGCCGAAGAGAAAGATGCGGATGTGGCGAGCGAATACTGGCTGAAAGCCGCCAACCTTTACAGCATCGCCGGTTATCCGCATCTGAAAGGCGATACGCTGGCGGAACAGGCGCAAGCGCTGGCCAATAAAGCCTTTGAAAAATCCTCGGAACATTCGCCTTACGAACTGAAAGAGCTGGAATTTAAGATCCCCGGCGGTGCCCCTATCACCGGTTTCCTGCACCTGCCAGCCGAAGGGAAAGCACCGTTCCCGACGGTGCTGGTGTGTGGCGGTCTCGACACCTTACAGAGTGACCATCAGCGCCTGTTCCGTTCATATCTCGCGCCGATGGGCATCGCGATGCTGACCATCGACATGCCGTCGATCGGTTTTTCATCGAAGTGGAAACTGACGCAGGACACCAGCTTCCTGCATCAGCAGGTGCTGATGCAGCTTTCGGATGTGCCCTGGGTCGATGCCAGCCGCGTCAGTTTGCTCGGTTACCGTTTTGGTGCGAACGTCGCGGTGCGTCTGGCGTATCTCGAACCGCGCCGCGTGCGGGCAGTGGCCACGCTGGGGGCGCTGGTGCATACGCTGCTGAGCGACCCGAAATGTCAGGAGCAGGTACCGAACATGTATATAGATGTGCTGGCGAGCCGCATCGGCATGTCGAGCGCGTCCGACTCGGCGCTGAAAACCGAACTTAATCGTTATTCTCTGAAAACGCAGGGGTTGCTTGGACGCAGAACGCCGACGCCCATCCTGGCCGCATACTGGGAGAACGATATATTCAGTCCGAAGAGCGAAGCTAAGCTGATTGCGGATTCTTCCGCTGACGGCAAGCTTTTGACCATCCGCAGCGAGCCGCTTTACGCGCATTTTGACAGCGCTTTACATGAGATTTGTGGGTGGTTGCAAAAGCATATGCGTTAACTTAATAGTTGCTAATTCCTAACGTTTTGCTAAAAAGGATCGTCTTTCAATGGAGGTTGTACTATGACGTTACCAAGCGGTCATCCTAAAAGCAGGCTAATGAAACGTTTCGGTACACTGGGACCGTACATCAGAGAAGGGAAATGCGAGAACGACCGCTTTTTCTTTGACTGTTTAGCTGTCTGTGTGAACGTGAAGCCTGCGCCGGAAAAGCGTGAATTCTGGGGCTGGTGGATTGAATTGCAGGCTGAAGCCGAACGTTTTACCTATGTTTATCATTTCGGATTGTTTGATAAAGACGGCATCTGGAAAGTGCAAAACATTAAAGATGCTGAAGTGCGAGAGAAGCTTGAGACGACATTGAAAGGGTTCCACAAAAACCTGAATGCCATGATCGAAGAGATGTCCCTCAAACTGGAACCTGCTGATGATTTCAGCGAAGAACCTGTGAAGCTCTCCGCCTGACTTTCTGTACTACCCATTCCCATCATGAATGCTGCTATTATAGCGTTATGCCGTTTGGCATAACGCTTCTCTGCTGTTACAAAGACAAAGAAGCCCTTCTTTTTCACACTAATGGAACGATTATGAGTGGTAGTCAGACACTGGTTGTAAAACTGGGCACCAGCGTGCTCACTGGCGGCTCGCGCCGCCTCAACCGTGCTCACATTGTTGAGCTTGTCCGCCAGTGCGCGCAGCAACATGCGGCAGGGCACCGGATTGTGATTGTCACGTCGGGCGCGATTGCTGCCGGGCGTGAACATCTTGGCTACCCCGAACTCCCCGCCACCATTGCTTCCAAACAACTGCTGGCTGCCGTCGGGCAAAGTCGTTTGATCCAGCTGTGGGAGCAATTGTTCTCGATTTATGGCATCCACATTGGTCAGATGCTGCTGACGCGTGCCGACATGGAAGACCGCGAGCGGTTCCTGAATGCCCGCGACACCATGCACGCGCTGCTCGATAACCATATCGTCCCGGTCATTAATGAAAACGATGCGGTCGCCACCGCTGAAATTAAAGTCGGCGATAACGACAATCTTTCCGCACTGGCCGCTATTCTGGCGGGTGCCGATAAATTGCTGTTGCTGACCGATCAGCGTGGTCTGTTTACCGCAGATCCGCGGACCAATCCTGAAGCTGAATTGATCCGCGAAGTCATGACCATTGATGATGAACTGCGCGGTGTGGCGGGCGACAGCGTCTCTGGTCTCGGTACCGGTGGCATGGCCACCAAACTGCAGGCGGCAGATGTCGCGTGCCGGGCGGGCGTCGATACCATTATTGCTGCGGGCAACCTGCCGGGCGTGATTGGCGATGTGATTAACGGCGTTTCCGTCGGCACACGTTTTCACGCGATGGAGACGCCGCTGGAAAACCGTAAGCGCTGGATCTTTGGTGCACCGCCAGCCGGTGAAATCACCATCGACGACGGCGCGGTTTCTGCCATGATGGAGCGCGGCAGTTCGCTGCTGCCAAAAGGGATCCGCGAAGTGAAAGGCGATTTCTCGCGTGGCGAAGTGATCCGCATCCGCAACCTGAACGGACGCGACCTCGCGCACGGTGTCAGCCGCTATAACAGCGATGCGATGCGCATGATTGCCGGTCATCACTCTCAGCAGATCAGTGAAATTCTCGGTTACGAATACGGCCCGGTTGCCGTTCACCGTGACGACATGATTGTCAGTTAAGGAGCCACAGATGCTTAACGAGATGGGCAAGGCCGCGAAAGCCGCGTCCTGGCAGCTTTCCACCCTCAGCACCGCGCAGAAAAATCGTGCGCTGATGCTGATGGCCGACATGCTTGAGGCCAACAGCCAGAGCATTATTCTTGCTAACGAACTCGACATGGCTGCTGCCCGCGAAAGCGGCATGAGCGAGGCATTACTGGACCGCCTGCTGCTGACCCCCGCGCGTCTTTCGGCGATTGCCAGCGACGTGCGTGATGTCTGCCGTCTGAGCGATCCGGTCGGGCAGGTGATTGATGGTTCACAGCAGGACAGCGGTTTGCGTCTCGAACGCCGCCGTGTACCGCTCGGCGTGATCGGCGTGATTTATGAAGCGCGCCCGAACGTCACTATCGATGTCGCCAGCCTGTGCCTGAAAACCGGCAATGCCGTTATCCTGCGCGGCGGTAAAGAAACGCACCACACCAATCAGGCGACGGTTAACGTCATTCAGATGGCGCTGGAGGAATGCGGACTGCCTAAAGCCGCCGTTCAGGCCATCGACAGCCCCGATCGTGCACTGGTGGCGGAACTGCTGCGTCTGGATAAATACGTCGATATGCTGATCCCACGCGGTGGCGCGGCGCTGCATAAACTTTGCCGCGAACAATCCACCATTCCGGTGATCACCGGCGGTATCGGCGTTTGCCATACGTTTGTGGATGAAAGCGTCGATTTCGACAAAGCGCTGACCGTGCTGGAAAGCGCGAAAGTACAGCGCCCGAGCGCCTGTAACAGCCTGGAAACCGTGCTGGTGCATCAGGCGATTGCCGCCCGCTTCCTGCCGGAACTGAGCGACAAAATGCACCGCGCAGGCGTTACGTTACACGCCAGCGAATCTGCGATGCCGTATCTGCAAAACGGCCCGGCGAAAGTGCTGGCGGTGACCGAAGAAGATTATTCGGATGAATGGCTGTCGCTGGATCTGAACGTGACGGTAGTGGCCGATCTGGACGCCGCCGTGGCGCATATCCGCACCTACGGCACCGAGCATTCCGATGCGATCCTTACCCGTTCCATCAGCAGCGCGGACAGGTTCGTGCGTGAAGTGGATTCCTCTGCGGTTTACGTCAACGCCAGCACCCGTTTCACCGACGGCGGACAATTCGGTTTAGGCGCAGAAGTGGCAGTCAGCACACAAAAACTGCACGCCCGCGGCCCGATGGGATTAGAAGCCCTGACGACCTACAAATGGATTGGTTACGGCGACGATTTAGTCCGTCCGTAACTGACCGGCACCGGTGGATTCAGCATGATGAAACCGGTGCGATCGCTTATCCCTGCTGAACACCATCATTCCTGAAACAACGCCCTGACCCATTCGATAAAATACCGCACCTTTGACGGCAAATGCCGGTTCTCCGGCCAGGCAATATGCACCGGCACCTGTTCATCCGCCCATTCAGGAAACAGCGGCACCAGCGCGCCGTTATCCAGCGCTTCCTGTGCCAGAAAGCGATACGTCGTCAGCACGCCAAGCCCCGCAATGGCACCGGTCAGCGCTGCGGTGGAATCGTTAACCGAGAACTGCCAGCGCCCGCGAACAGTGACACACTGCTGATCCTTAAACACCTGATGTTCAAATACCCGTCCGGTTTGTGGCGAGGCGATCTGCACCAGCGTATGGTCGAGGATAAGATCCTGCGGATGTTCAGGCATGCCGTGTTTTTGCAGATACGCCGGTGCGGCACAGGTGATCATCGGTAAAACCCCAAGCGACCGGGCGATCAGCGCATCGTTGTGCAGCTCACCGATACGGATCACACAATCGATGTTTTGCGCAATCAGATCGGCGGTGCGGTTACCGACGCTCACCTCAACCTGAACGTCGGGATAATGCATCAGGAAGCCGGGCAGGGCGGGGATCACCCGCCGATAAGCAATCGCATTCGGCATCTCGACGCGGATTTTGCCACGCGGAGCCTGCGTTGCCGCCTGCACATTGCTGTCGAGAATCTCCATCTGATCAAGCAGCCGTATTGCTCCGTGATAATAGGCTTCGCCCTGTTCCGTCATGCTTAAACGGCGCGACGTCCTGTGTAGCAGCTTCACGCCCAGTTCGCTTTCCAGCGCCTGCACCTGCCGCGTTACCGTGGATTTCGGTAAATCCATCAGTTCTGCCGCACGGCTGAATGACCCCGAATCCACCACCTGCACGAACGTGCGCATATTCTCCAGCTTATCCATTCCGGCCCTTTCATTTTTTATCGTTGCAATATCAGCAATCTTGCATTCGGGATTGCCACCTTGTTCGCCCGTGCTGAAACAGGGAGGATGACCCCACACCAGAAGGTTGTCACCAGATAAGGTCATAAAATGAGTGTGCCAGAAACTTACCCGATCGGCAGCGCCAGAATCACTAAGATCCCCGAGATGACATTGCAAGATCCCGGATCGTCGCTTTTTCCGCAATGGAATGCTGATGCTATTCAGGATGCCGCGAAAACATTACCGGCAGATTTTTTTGGCGCAGATGCCTCAGAACTGATGCTCAGCACCCACAGCTGGCTGGTGCAGACCGGCACGCAGACGGTGCTGATTGATACCGCATCCGGCAACGATAAATTGCGTCCACTGAACCTGTTGTTCAATCAGCTGAAGACGGGCTGGCTGGATAACCTGCGGGCGACGGGCGTCGAACCGGAAGATGTTGATGTGGTACTGCTGTCACATCTGCACGTTGATCATGTCGGCTGGAATACGCGGCTGGAGAATGGCCGCTGGGTGCCGACTTTCCCGAACGCGCGTTATCTGTTTTCTGAAGCCGAATACCAGTTTTACGCCGATCCGAACAACGTCCGGGATCCGAGCGACGGCATCTTTGCCGACAGCGTTGAGCCGGTCGTGGCGGCCGGTCTCGATCAGCGGATACATGCTGATGACGCCACGGCCATTCCGGGGTTCGCTATCATCCGCACGCCAGGCCACAGCCATGATCATTTCTCTTTCGCCTTTACCTCTGAAGGTGAAACGGCCTTTTTCTGGGGCGATGTGATGCACCATCCGCTTCAGCTCGCGCGTCCTGACTGGGATTCGGTGTTCTGCGAAGAACCGGCACAGGCGACAGCCTCACGCCATAAGGCAATTGAGTTTGCCCTGAGCCATCAGGCCACCGTTTTCACCACCCATTTCGCCGGTTCCTCTGCGGGCAAAATCCGTCAGGATGCCCGTGGCCTGAGCTGGCAGCCACTCTGAGAAGGAAAACCCGATGAGCAATTCCGATATTTTCAGCGAAAGCTTTTTGATCCCGTCTGATACCGACGGCATCCGGTTGCATCTTTTGCACAAGCACCGCAAAGGGGAGCAAAAATTCAGCGAAGCCAGCACCATCGTCATGATGCACGGCGCGACTTATTCCTCCGGCAGCCTGTTTGACACGCCGCTGGAAAGCGCCTCTTTTGCCGATGCACTCGCCCGCGCCGGTTTTGATGTGTACGCCGTCGATGTACGCGGTTATGGCGGCTCGACCCGTCCGGTGGAAATGCTTCAGGCCGCCACCCTCAACGCACCTGCGGTGAGAACAGATGTCGCCGTGCGCGATTTCAGCAGCGCCGTCAATTTTGTGCTCAGAACGAACGGGCTTTCACAGGTTAACGTGATCGGGATGTCGTGGGGCGGCAGCGTCACCGGTACGTACACCACGCAGAACGGCCACAAAGTCAGGCGCTTAGGGCTGATTGCCCCGCAATGGGTGAGCGACAAACCGCTGCCGCTCGACCCCGGTGGCGAACTGAACGCGTGGCGCATCGTCAATGCCGGTGCGGCGCGTGAACGCTGGATTAGCGGAGCGCCACAGTGCAAGCGGGGAGGACTGATCCCGGAAGGGGGATTTGAGGCATGGCTGGAGAAAACTGTCAGCGACGAGCCGGATGACGCACTTCGGGCACAGCAATCAATCCGTGCCAGCAACGGTCCGATTCAGGATATCCGCGATTACTGGGCGGCGGGAAAACCGTTTTACGATCCGGCCGATATCGGCGTGCCGCTGATGTTAATCCATGGCGAATGGGATATTGATGTGCCCGTCGAACTGGCACAGGCATGGTTCCTGCGCGCCACCGGCTCACCGGATAAACGCTGGCTGGAAATCGGTGAAGCCACGCACATGATGGTGCTGGAGAAAAACCGCTATCAGGTTTACAACGCCCTGATCAGTTTCTTCCGCGAACCGCTGGCGAAAGCTTAAGCAGTCAGTTCATCAAAGTGCGTGTGCTGATGAGAAAAGCAGCATACGCACCGCCGGGGGCTTGACGGACGTCGGAGATTTGAATAGTTTATGCCCCGTAGTTCCCCGGTAACACTTCAAAATGCCGACTTAGCTCAGTAGGTAGAGCAACTGACTTGTAATCAGTAGGTCACCAGTTCGATTCCGGTAGTCGGCACCATTTATCTTCTCGCACTCCCTGATTTTCAATCTTTTAACTTCTCCCTTTAGTTCCGTTTCTGCGCCTGCTCCCCGTTCGCCCAAACGTTTTTGCTGCATCAGAACCGGCGTTATATCCATATTGTGCGCAGGGTGATTAAGAACTCACCAAACATCCCGATCGGCGCTTGACGGACGTCAGCGGTTTGCATAATTTGTTACCCCTAGCCCCGGCACCTTTCAAAAAAGCCGATATAGCTCAGTTGGTAGAGCAGCGCATTCGTAATGCGAAGGTCGTAGGTTCGACTCCTATTATCGGCACCATTTGGCGTTTCAACTTATCCATTTAAAAGACTCAGGGAAGCACGCTTGTGTGCAGCGCTTTCTCAATACGTGTCAGGCATTCTTGCTGGGTTGGATGTGCCGGTGGCATATTTTTATGCAGAGGAAGATGAGCTGGCTGCGCTGATTATTGAATTTCATGAAAGTAAAAAACAATCGTAGTCTGTTCAATTGCAGGATACCCAAAAATGAGCCAGAAACTTTTAACCTTCGCCAGATCATTTATTAATGGCGAGATCTCAACCGAAGATTTTGCTGACCCTTATCAGATGTTATGGAAAGCTGACGGGTATCTGCGTCATCCGCATCCAGCGTCGCATCAATATGCCTCATAATATATTTTTCAAATCCTGAATCGCGATTTATCAGAGATTGCAGCTTAGCGATTTCCTGTCATTTATCGGTAAGTCTCCGCGCCATCGCTTCTGAATTTACTTTTGCGATACTGCCATCGTCACATTGTGCGTAAGCGATGTAGTTTTTATGTAGGGCATCCCATGAATCGAGATTGTCCACTGCAATATCTGCTGCTTCTGCATCACGTTCGGTACAGTTTTTTTGCATCAGGAGTACCAGAAAAGAGGGCAAATGATAAAATAATGACGACAATTTTCATTCTATATCCATTAATTATTATGTGTTATTTTCTGCGATGGCTGAATTTTGACTTTGAATTTATCTTGTTTGAAATAATTTATGAGACTGTTTGTGCTATAAATATTTTATATGAATCATTTTTAAATAATAATTAATATGAGTATTCGTATTATCTGTTTGTATAAATAACTCGAATAACTTAAATTACTTATATCTTATGATTTAGCTCAAGGTTTATGGTTTTATATTTATTGTTCGTTGTGGGTGTTTATTTTAGCTGATTATCATACCGGCGAAACTCACCTCAATGGACGGAAAATAAATATGGAAATGCAATTCACTAATGAACTGAATCAGGAATTACTGGATGTCATCAATACCCCACCTTTCACGGCTGAACAACTGGCTGAAATGGATGAAAGCGCGAGGGCAGTTGTTGAGGAACAGGCAGCGTTTGCCCGTCAGCATCCTGTTATTGCGATTTACCGGCTGGCAGTTCCAGGCAGCCTGACTGCCCGCGGTGGCAAAGTCACCAAAGCCAGTAGTACGGGTAAAGTCACCCTTGAGAATGGCACTGAAGCGGCGTTTGCCCTTGAGCAGGATGAAGTCACTTATGCCGATGGCAGCACGGCAAAGATTACCACCAGCGCAGGCCAGCAGTTTTGTGAGGGGAATCGTGGATTTGCCTTAGTCGGCAGCATGCTGGATAACGGCGATAAAATTATCAGTACGCCGCAGGGCAGTTGCTACCTGGTTGCCCGAAAAGATGTCCCGATGGCAGTAGATTTTCTTGCCGTTACCGGCGCGTAACGGATGGGGTATCGCTCAAATTGTTATGGTCGCGGGCAGGCGCTGCACGGCGACAAAACCACGACAGGCGCGGTGTGCCTGACCTCTCTGCCCAATGCGACGGAACACGGGCTTGGCGTGATCCGCATCGGTGATGCTACGACCGACTGCCCGAAATGCGGTCGTCGCGGAAAAATCACCAGCGGAGAACCGCATTCCACCTATGACGGCCTCGCTTCTGCCGTGGACGGTTCGGATGTTTTATGTGGTTGCCCGCCGGGGACGAACCGGGTTATCGCGCCAGCCGGACAGTGGATGGGGAGAGGTAAATCACCTGCCGAACTGGCGCGTGAAAAGTGGGAAGCAGAGCGTGCCGCGGTATTGCTGGTTCAGGCTGAGAAAGAAGCGGCAGAACAGGCCAGACGTTCGATGCCGGTGTTTGCGAAATCCGCGGAATGTGGCGCAGGGAATACCGAAGCACGAACCTGCGAGGAGCAGCATCATAACTTCGGGCGATTGTCTTACGGGGTGCCGACGCCGGGCGCAGGCATAAAGCCCGAAGTTGAGCAGCACGCGCAGGCGACGAAGCGCAAGAAGCCAGCCGGTGATAAAAAGCCCTGGTACAAAAAGATATTTGGCGCGAAGGCTGATGCACCCGCTCAGTCTGGTATGCCGCTGGCAATACCCGTAGCAACGGGCGGTGGCGCTAAGCTCATTGCGTCGGGCATGAGTGCACTGCGCGGGGTGACGTCGATCCGCCTCGGCAGCCTGTTCGTGAATCCGGTCACCGTCGGTGTTATCGGGACGTTTTACTCGAACAAGCTGAACGCCGGTGAAGAGGATATTTTAAGCGACAGCCAGCTTGCGGCGCTGGCCGGAAAGTCCGCCCCGACGCGGATCCGTTTTCAGTGGGTGAAGGATAAATATGGCCGGTTAATTCCCGTGGCTTATCACACCGGCGCTGACAGCGGTCTGGATCAGGTTCGTGTACGCGCCATGCGGCGGAATATATTCACGGGTAACTATGAGTTCTGGGCGGATGGCGCGGAAAAGCCCGCCATCATCTGGACGCCCGACGAGCTTGAGTTTAAAGCGCCAGGCAATACCGGTAATCGTGATGAGCCGTATTTACCTTCGACCATCACCGTATTACCGTTACCCGGCGTGGAAGAAATGGGCAGCACCTCAACCTCGCTACCGATCCCGGATGAACAATCATTTGATGATTACATCCTGGTCAATCTGCCGCACGGCATGCCGCCGATTTATATTTATCTGAGTAATGACCACAAATACCATGTGGCACCAAAAGGAAATCCTCCATTGCCAGCATTTCCTGATGCTAAGAAAGCAGTAAGTAAGACCCTAATCAAGGGCGGAGGAAAGTTCCGGTATCGTTGGAAAGACTCAAAAAAGACGATCTACGAATGGGATTCTCAACATGGAACTGTCGAAGTTTATGATAAAAGCGGGCGTAATCATTTAGGTGAATTTGATCCCGTAACCGGCAAACAAACGAAACCTGCAGATCCAGCAAGAAAGGTAGAAAAATAATGATTATTTACACGATTGATTTGTTTGATAAGCAAACAGAAGACTTGATTTTAGAGGTAAACATCCCGAAAAAAAAACTGGACCCTATTTCAAAAATAATGGGTTGGGATGAAGAGGATAAAATGGATTTCATCAATGGTGTTGCGGTGTTTAACGTGAATAAGGTGCAAGCTGCATCCCTCGGTATACTATTTGAAACAATATTTGATACTGATAATTACGTTATTCAGATGTCTGCAGGTGAAGACAATGACTGATGACTATCCTTGCCCATGCTGTGGTGAAAAGGTATTCGAAGCTTTGGGTGAGCATGACATCTGTCCCACCTGTAATTGGGAAGATGACCCTTTTCAGTCTAAAAATCCTGACAGGCGTGGTGGAGCGAACAAAATGAGTTTGAATGAAGCTAAGGAGGCTTTTAAACAAGGTAAAATAATACAGTAGCCACAAAAAGCTAACGGTATAAAGCCCTACTCTTAGCACAGTATTACCGTTACCCGGCGCGGAAGAAATGGGCAGCACCTCAACCTCACTGCCGATCCCGGATGAACAATCATTCGATGATTACATCCTGGTTAATCTGCCGCACGGCATGCCGCCGATTTATATTTATCTGAGTAAACCGCTGGTGAGGTTTTTGGATGTTGAGTTATACAGTGACTTTAAGCGGCGTTCGAAAAAAGGAAAGTTTGAGGCGGATCATATGCCGTCTAAAAAATAATGAATATTCAGGCGGCAGATCATATCTCTGTCGCCTGTGATTTATTACTACTACGCTATATTCCGATAACCTGCACTTACCCTCGTAGCCCTTCCACGCTTTCCGGCGTCAGTTTCATCACTGTTTTAATGCTGGTTTCGATACTACGAATGATGTTTTCGCGTGGACCGTTGCGCCAGTCAGCGCTTGCATAAAAGGCATCAAGAGCCGTAGCCATGCTTTCAGGGCTATCAAAGGCACGGATCAGATAGTAGCAATCCGGGTCATGCAGCGAGTTGCCGAACGAAACAACGTCGATCCCGTGGCATTGGTGCAGGGGAACACTGATTTCCTGCATGATGG
This sequence comes from Rahnella sp. GSA61A, assembly GCF_019969905.1. NCBI lineage: Bacteria > Pseudomonadati > Pseudomonadota > Gammaproteobacteria > Enterobacterales > Yersiniaceae > Rahnella > Rahnella sp. GSA61A. The sequence continues at coordinate 73,258 of NZ_JAHXYO010000005.1, forward strand.
CGTGAAACGTGGCCCCGGTGCCTTTGTGTAATGTGTATTGCAGTATTTCGACGGTTCTCAACGTGTTGTCTCCGTTTATTTGTCAGCGGCATAGAATTCATGGCGTTTTTGAGATCGCGACACATTATTACTGGATAAACTCAGTGAAGTGGCTCACATCTCGCCATTTCATTTCCATCGTCAGTTTTGTAGTTATTGTGGGATGCCACCTGGCCGTTAACGAGTCCTTTCCTGATAAACCTGCTGATAATTCAGACTTATTTCCGATGCCGATACAACATCAATTATCATTATTGTCAGTAACGGGGCTAAAATGATTGTGTTTATGAATACCCTTCATGAGTGAACTATGGGGGGAATGCTTCAATAAGGAAACCGCTAATGCTTAAAGAAAACTTCAACGAACTCCAAATCTTTCTGATGGTAGCAAGAGAGCGAAGTTTTACCAAAGCCGCGGGCAAACTCGGTGTTTCTCAGTCAGCACTCAGCCACGCGATGAAAGCGCTGGAAGAAAGGCTGAACATCCGCCTTCTGACGCGAACTACCCGAAGTGTTGCCCCCACAGAAGCGGGGGAGAGAATTATTGCCTGCCTTGAGCCCCGTATTGCTGATCTCGAGCAGGAGCTGGAATCGCTTGTTCAACTGAACGGCACCGCCTCCGGTAATATCCGTTTATCTGCCGGGGAGCATGCCGCGCGAAATCTGGTGTGGCCGAAGCTAAAACCCTTCCTCAGGGAATACCCGGAAATTAATCTCGAGCTGGTGGTCGATAACGGTTTTGTCAATATTGTTGAGGGGCGTTTTGACGCCGGGATCCGTCTGGGCGAAAGCGTGGATAAGGACATGATCGCGGTGAAAATTGGGCCGGATATGCGAATGGCAGTCGTTGGCGCACCGTCATATTTTGCTGCTAACCCCGCGCCTGAAACGCCTCACGAGCTACAAAATCATCGGTGCATCAATATGCGTCTGCCCACTGCCGGTGGACTTTACCACTGGGAGTTTGAGAGGGAAGGGAAACCGTTACGGGTCAGGGTTGAAGGGCAGGTAACGTTTAATCTGCAGGCGGAAAGGATTGATGCGGCTTTATCTGGCTTTGGCATCGCCTGTATACCTGAGGACAGGGTGCTGGATTATATAAAGTCAGGAGAGCTGATCCAGATTCTGCAGGACTGGTGTCCGTCTTTCCCCGGATATTATCTTTACTACCCCAGCCGTAAGCAGCATCCGCCCGCTTTTGCGCTGATGATCGATGCACTTCGCTACTCGGAATAACGGGTCCGCAATTCGCTGCGGACCCGCCCGGGTATTAACGGCCTGTGCGAGCCTGATGCTCAGGAGAGTAACGTTCGCCGACGATTTTAATCGTTTCAAGCGCCTGGGTTATCTGCTGCTTGTTGTCATCGCCGAAGGTAAAACCAAATTTGGTGGCGATAACGACGCGATCGCGAAAAGGTTTTAAGGCTTCGCCGACAACCTCTTCATTCAGAAATGGGCCATACACTTCGGCGGTATCGAAGAACGTGACGCCACGTTCAACCGCAGCACGAATGAGTTCGATAGCCTGACGGGTATCTGTCGCCGGGCCGTAGCCGTGACTGAGCCCCATGCAACCGAGTCCAAGAGCGGAGACTTCGAGTCCGGATTTACCCAGATAACGTTTTTGCATTGAATGAATACCTCTTTTATCGCGGTTTAAACGTCAAGTTTGCGACCAGCCAGCCATTCCACCCTCGCCGGGTCGCGGTGAGAGAAGAAGGCGCTGGTTGCGGTATCAAGGGCGGCAATCTGCAACATATCCTCAGGACTAAGTTCAAAATCGAGGATGTTGATATTCTCTTCCATACGTTCTTTTCGCACCGATTTTGCCAGCGAAACGATGCCTCGCTGGAAGATCCACCGCAGGACAACCTGACCCACACTTTTGCCGTACTTCTGCCCAATTGCCGTTAATACGGGATGCTGGAACAGGCCATTTTTACCCTCAGCAAACGGTGCCCAGGCTTCTGGCTGAATACCACGGCTTTGATTCCATGGAACTGCATGCAGCTGCTGGTTGAAGGGGTTAACTTCAATTTGGTTTACCGCAGGGGCAACCTTGTTGAAGGCGATAAGGTCGGCCAGTCGGTCTGGATGGAAGTTGCTGACGCCAATGGCGCGAATTTTGCCTGCCTCATGCAATTCTTCCATGGCACGCCAGGCACCATGAACATCACCGTAAGGCTGGTGAATCAGGTACAGGTCAACGTAATCAAGTTGCAGCCGATTCAGAGAGCGTTCGAACTGTGCTTTAGCACCTTCGTAATGGGTATCCTGCAGCCACAGTTTGGTCGTTACAAAGAGTTCGCGACGTGCGATACCGGTCTGTTTCAGAGCGTTCCCGACCTGGGTTTCATTCTGGTAAGAAGCAGCGGTATCGATCAGGCGGTATCCCGTATCAATGGCATCAATAACGGCTCTTTCGCATTCAGCGGCATCAGTCATCTGAAACACACCAAAGCCCAGCAGGGGCATTTCAATACCGTTGTTCAGATTTACAGTTTGCATGACGTAATCCTTCAGCTGTTGTGTAGAAAAAGGATAACGCAAAGTGATTTATTCAATTAGAGGGGGTAATTAGCTAGGGTTTATTAGATTTATTCATTAATTTGAGGGGATCTGATGCTCGGCTTTGTGCCAGCAGCGGACATAATCACCCGCCATATTGCGGGTGTGTTTTTTCGACGGTTCACTCTCAGCCGTCCGTAGCTGAGCTACTTTTTGCTAACAAGATAGGTAGCAATGGCCGTTAATCCATCTATAAGGGGCATAGACCCGGCGCCTGCCATGAAGTCATCGTGATCTATCTGGTTATTTCGGCGAATGTCAGCAAAGCGTGCAAGCGCATTTTTTTCATTTGTGGCACTGATCTCTTCAAACTGTTTTTCGTAGCCATGTTCAATCAGCTGAGAAGCTTTGCCCACGTCCGAGCTTTCCAGTACAACAATTTGCTTACCCTTTTGAAAAAAAAAGTAATTCAGCATTTCGTGCTCCACATAGAAAAGGTGATATTTAAAAGAATATATCCAGTCTGAGAGGATCCTGAAAATAATTTCAAGTTTATTTTTTAATCCGGTAAGAACTTCCTTTTTTACTGGCGATCCTTTGGCCTCGTGAGCGTTATTCACTCATAACCGCCCCTGCTCGTAGCCTCGGCAGCTTTTTTGCCGGGAGCGGATATTGCTGACACATGGGTGGACTAATTAACGGAGGCGGTTAATTTAACTGATTAATTTCCCAATAATTAATCCTTTTACCTGTCTCTTTAGGGATCGAACGGCCCTGTATTCGGGGTCATCTGGCGGAAATAACAATCCTCGCCTATAGCAAATAACCCCAAACCGATGAACAGCGGCAGACGTCGCCCGAAGCGATCGCACAATTAGTTAATGATCGTTAAATAAATTTCTTGCACAACCTCCCGGCGACGCTTAGTATTTACTTATCGAACGTTAATTAATAAGTAACGTTGACCTTAAACCGGGGCACCTGCAAAAGGTTTCCCAATCAAAATTCGAAGAACAGGAATTAACCTCATGAAAACTATCGCAATGACTATCGCCGCTCTGACACTGGCAACAGCTTCTTTCTCAACCCTGGCAGCGACTGAAGTGCAGTCAGCGCCGGCAGGTCAGCAATCCATTGGTGTAGTCGGTGCATCAACCACCGGTTCACTGTCAGGCCTGCAATCAGAATTGAATGCAAAAGCCACCCAGGCGGGTGCAAGTTCATACCGTATTATCGGTGCATCCGGTAATAACCAGCTTTACGGTACAGCAGAAATGTACAAATAAGCTGAGCAGTAACAAGCAGTAAGCAGAAGAGGCGGCGGTTGCCGCCTTTTTCGTGTCTGCGATTAGCGGTATTTATGGAAGTGATTATTGCGGATCTTTCGGTTGATATAACCATGCAATCCGCTGCCAGCTTTCGCCATGGCGATCATATGGTCAACGTCTGTCACCCCTGGCCGGATGGAATTATAGATGTAATGCCAGCCATCTTTGAACTTCACGGTAATTGAATCTTCCGTAGTCGTGAAAGCGACGATACCCGAATTGCCCCCCCGGTTTTGGTACTTTTCCATATTCCCCTTCCTGATTGATGAAGCCATTCACGACCTGAATAATAGTAGCCATAAATTTTTGCCGGTTGTGTGAGTAGAAAAGCTTTTTTTAAGCTGTTCTGGCAAAACGTCCCGGCGGAGCTGATGCCGTGGCCCTTTCCTGAAAGTTTAACGCCTGATAAACGAAGTAAAAAGAAGAAGCTTTTTAAGAATATGGGAGTAGGTCACGGAAAACGACGGGGAATAGAATTCCCCGTCGTTTTTACTCTCATCACGAAGGTGCAGAATGAAAAAGTTCTTCCTCATTATCATGGTCTCAGCGCTGGCAGGTTGCGCGGGTTATCACCATAAACCAGAAAGACACCAGAGCGGGATGGCAAATCCGGCTGCGGTATATTGCCATGAAAGAGGCGGAAGATCGGTGAGTGTGCAAACACCACACGGCGTTCGTGCAGACTGCGTATTCCCTGATGGACGCGGTATCGACGAATGGGAGTTATACCGTCGGGATCATAACTAAATCCGCTTCACGCAGGCTGAAAATCAGGCTTTCCCCGTCAGAGGAAAGCCTTTTTTAATCACACTTTATCCATGAGCCGTTGTGCGGGTTTCCCTTTTCGTCATCTGCCCGCCGTACACATCAATCGCGTTTCTCAGGCGGGTAGCCTGATAATTGAGCCTCTCTGAGGATTCCGACGACTGGGCAACCATCCCGGCGTTGTTTTGTGTCATGGTTTCAATCTGCGCCAGCGAGGTGTTGATCAGCGTCAGCGCCGACGTTTGTTCATGAGTGGCATGGCTGATCTCTTTAATCAGTCCGGACATCTGCACGACTTCAGCAATAATTTCACTGATCTGCTTCCCGGCATTTTCAACCATATGCCCGCCGGTTTCGACGCTGTGCATATTCGTTTCGATCAGGGTTTTGATCTCTTTAGCGGCGGTGGCGGAACGCTGTGCCAGCACGCGAACCTCGGCGGCAACCACGGCAAATCCGCGGCCTTCAGTACCGGCTCTTGCCGCTTCCACGGCCGCATTCAGCGCCAGAATATTGGTCTGGAAGGCAATGCTGTCGATAACCGAAATGATGTCCACAACTTTGCTGCTGGCGTGGGAAATCGACTGCATCATACCGATGGTTTCCTGCATGATTTCTCCGCCTTTCTGCGCCACGGCCGTCGCGCTGTCAGCCAGTTTGCTGGCCTGCACTACCGTGTCTGAACTTTGCTCCACGGCGCCGGTAATTTCTTCAATCGCGGCGGCGGTCTGCTGAAGGTGAGTTGCCGTTTCTTCCGTACGGGCGCTCAGGGCAGTGCTGTTTTTTGCCATGAGCTCACTGATATGGGCGATCCCGCCAACCTGCGTGCCCACATCTTCGACCAGAGAATGCAGATTCAGGCCAAACTGGTTAACAGAACGCATCAGCAAACCAATTTCATCAACACGGTTAAAATGAACGTAAGCGGCTTTTTTACCGGAAACCACCTGTTGCGCCTGCGCCAGAATGGTTTTTATCGGATTGCGGATTTGCGATTGCAGGAAAAGATCGGCAGCCAGCAAAAGAATAACGGTAACGATCGCGCTTTCGGTCAGGTTTATTCCTGCCAGAGAAAATAAGAGCGGGAAAAAGGCAGAAATAAATAGCGGCAAACGTAATCGCCAGCTAACGGGAAGTTTTTGCAACAGGGATAAAAATGAAAATAACCCCGTGTGTATCACCAGGCCTTTATAAAATTTACGACGACCTGCGCTTTTCTCTTTTACCTGTTTGTATAATTCTTCAGCGGCTTTCACTTCCTGTTCAGCGGGGGTATTTCGTACGGAGATATAGCCGGTGAGTTTATCCAGGTGATAGACCGGCGTGACGTTCGCGCGTACCCAATAGTGATCGCCATTTTTACGCCGGTTCTTCACCAGCCCTGTCCAGCTGTCGCCTTGCTGCAAGGTAAACCACATGTCGGCAAAGGCTTCGACCGGCATATCAGGATGGCGTACCAGATTGTGTGGCCTGAAGGTCAGCTCATCCTCAGAGAATCCGCTGACGTTTATAAACGCTGAGTTGGCATAAATAATATGGCTGTTGACATCAGTTGTGGACATTAACGTGGTGCCGGGATCTAACTTATATTCCCGCTGTGATATAGGCATGTTTACGCGCATGTAAATCCTCTGGAAACACTCTGAGTAGCAATAATAACTATGCAGATGATTTAATATTCTTTCCAGAGAAATTTATTTCCTGGTTATTATTCCCGTGCGAAGATAAATAACAAAGGTTAATTTTATTGTTGAATTACTATCAATGTAATATTTATGTAGAAAGAAGGTTTTTTAATTGCGATATAGAATAGTCCGGCCTAAGTTAAATTTTGATGCGTAAGCGGGGAAAATCGGACTTAGTGTTTTCCAAAGGATGTAATGGCGGGAAAAACACCGATCCGGCGCGGGTTTTTCATTCAGGCAATAGTGAAGGGTTCAGCCAATATTGGGTAAATTCCGAAAGTGTGCTCACCGCCGAAATCTCACTCACGATAAAGGGCAAAGGAAGCCGATTTCCCGTTTATCGGTTCACTGCGGGATGTGATACTTTGGAGCAGTAACGTGCCGGTGAGAGCATTTCACCGTGTTGAATTCAGAACAGCACAGAGGGTTTATGGCGGTCATTTCCGGACAGATTATCGAGCAAGCGAAGCAGTGGCGTCGCGACTTTCACAGGCGACCTGAACTGGGTCTGAATGAGCATGGCACCGCAAAAATAATCAGTGAACTGCTACTGTCTTTTGGTCTTGAAGTGTACACGGGCATTGCCGAAACCGGCGTTATTGCCACACTGCGAAACGGCGAAGGCCCTTCAATCGGACTGCGTGCAGATATCGACGCATTACCCATTCAAGAACTGAATGAATTCGAGCACCAGTCACAAAACCCGGGCCTGATGCATGCCTGCGGGCACGATGGCCATACATCCATTTTGCTGGGCGCGGCAAAACATCTGAGTGAGAACCGTCATTTTCGCGGCACTGTCCATTTCATCTTTCAGCCTGCTGAAGAAAACTTAGGCGGTGGCGAAATGATGGTGAAAGAAGGGTTGTTTGACCGTTTTCCGATGCAGGCGGTTTACGCGCTGCATAACTGGCCGGGACTGCCGGTTGGCGAAGTAGCGGTCAGCGAGGGGCCGATGATGGCGTCGCAGGATAATTTCTATATCACCCTGACCGGCAAAGGTTGTCACGCGGCGATGCCGGAACGGGGTGCGGATCCCGTGGTGGCTGGCGCGCAGCTGATTTTGTCATTGCAAAGCCTGATTTCGCGCCGCCTGTCGCCGCTGGAACAAACGGTGATCAGCCTGACGCAACTTCATGCGGGCGAAGCCATTAACGTCATTCCTGAAACGCTGCATATGTCGGGCACGCTGCGTTGCCTGAGCAACAAAACCCGTCAGACCTGCTGGCGGCTGATTGAAGAATACGTCCATGCGGTGCCGTTACCGTACGGTGTGAAAGGGGAAGTGCGCTGGGAATTGGGTTATCCGGTCACGCAGAACCATGCAGCGCAGGCAGAGATTGTGCGCGACGCGGCGAAAAACACGCCGGGTATTCAGAAAGTGCATTTCAATAATGCGCCGTCGATGGCTGCAGAAGATTTTGCTTATCTGCTGCAAGCGTGTCCGGGAGCCTATTTCTGGCTGGGTGCCGATGGCGCCACACCTTCTGACTCACTGCATAGCCCGCGCTACGACTTTAATGACGACATTATTCCGCTCGGCATCGGTGTGCTGACCACGCTGGTGGAGCGCGAGCTGAAAGCCTGATCGCATTTTTCATGGCATTCCGGACCGGACAACAGAGGCGTTACGCATTGTCCGGTCTGGTTTTTTATATTTCTGCCAGCTCTTGCGCAATATTCACCACTTTATAGTGATGTTCGCTGATGACCTTCCGGCGTATTTTATCTTCCATCTCATCGGCGAATTTTACAATATCATCAGCCGCTGCGAAGTCGGGTAAATCAGTAATTTTATAATTCCACCATTGAATAGATTGTAAACGATTAATAATACTTTTCTCAAACCGGTATTTAATCACTCTGGCCGGAATACCCGCGACAATCGCGTACGGAGGAACATCAGACGTGACGACGGCATTGGCGGCAATAATTGCGCCATTGCCGATAGTGATGCCGCCTTTTAATACGGCGTGTTCGCCCACCCAAACATCATGACCTAATACCGTCGCCTCCGGCATATAGTCGAACCCGGCAATATTCAGCGTTTCTCCGAATTGTTCCTGCGCCACTTTGGGGAAGAAATCATGATACGTCAGCGGACTGGTCGTAAACCGGTGTATGGGATGTTGCGGCCCCATAACCCGCACTCCTGCTGCCAGGCTGCAAAATCTGCCAGTTTTGAGGTTATTGGGTAATTTACTGCACGCGTAAGAATACGCGCCCATTGAACAGAAACTTTTTCGTGGCATTGAGGCGTACTCTTCAACCCAAACATCCTCGGTAAATTTTATTCTCTCCCCTTTTTTAAAAAGGAATATATTTCTCTTTTTATATATTCCTTTCACTATTTCCGGGAATTTAAGATGGATCTTATGGCGTAAACAATAATCCTCATGTTTTTGAGCCCATCGAAAGTTAACGGGATACTTCATTCATTGCTCCTCAAAGGTGACATGCTGTTTTTATATATTCTTGTCTAAATCCTAGCATAAAACAGACATTACAAAATCTGAGGTCGGCGGAAAATACGTGAGGAGGCGATGAAGTAAAGCAAAAAACGCCCGGAGGATAAAGTCCGGGCGCTGTGATGAACATCTTACTCAGGCGGCGCGATCAGACCCGGAAATGCCCGACGGCAACCGCCAGACCGGTGGCTTGTTCCTGCAACGCCGACGCCGCACCCGTGGATTCCTGAACCATCGCTGCGTTCTGCTGCACCATGCCGTCGAGCTGGGTAATGGCACGGTTGATTTCGTTAATACTCAGCATCTGCTCTTCAGATGCATGGGTGATTTCCAGCATGACACTGCTGACGTTCGACACGTTGCTGACGATTTCGCTCATGCTGTCGCTGGCGAGGCGCACCTGCGCTGAGCCGGACGCCACGCTGCTCACCGTTGATTCGATAAGGACTTTGATCTCTTTCGCCGCCTGCGCGCTGCGTTGTGCGAGGCTGCGCACTTCGCTGGCGACGACCGCAAAACCGCGCCCCTGTTCACCTGCGCGCGCGGCTTCGACTGCGGCGTTCAGCGCCAGGATATTGGTCTGGAAGGCAATACCGTCGATCACACTGGTAATGTCTCCGATTTTCGATGACGCGGTTTCGATGCTTTCCATCGTTTTAATGACTTTAGTCACCACTTCGTCACCGCGTATGGCCGCCGCAGAAGCGGATTTAGCGGTTTCGGATGCTTGTTTCGCCGAACTGGCCGACTGGGAAACCGTCGCCGTGATCTGCTCAAGGGATGCGGCGGTTTGTTGCAGGCTGGCTGCGGCAGAGTCTGTACGACCGGACAAATCGTTATTCCCTGCGGCGATTTCATCGGCCGCGATTTTAACGGATTCACTGGTGGTGCGGATTTCAGACATCACTTTGCTGAGCTTATCAACGAAGGTGTTGAAGGCGTGCGCGATTTGCGTCACTTCATCATGTCCGTCAGCTGGCAGGCGCTGCGTCAGATCATCCTCACCGGAACTGATCGCATTGAGCGTATCGCGCACCACCGACAGGCGGTGGAACGATTTGCTGATAATCAGCCCGATGACGACGGCTGAAATCAGCACGATCACAATCAGCGTAATCACCGACGAGGTCAGCAGGGATCGCATACCCGCAGTGGACTCTTTCTTATCCTGCGCCACCAGCGTGAACCATTCCGTGCCTGCTACCGGCATCGCACGGACGCGCTTGACCGCACCGTTCAGACGGATATCCACCGGTGCATTGGCGGCAAACACATCCTGCAAATTCACCCCTTCCGCCAGTGCGGTAATCGGCTTCAGTGCCAGGCTGGTATCCGGATGCGCGATGATCACACCGGATTTATCCACCAGCATGCCGAAACTGCCCGGCGTCGGATGAATGGTATTAACGTTGCTCACGACGCTGTCCATCGAGACATCGCCCGCCACAACCGCTTTCAGCGTGCCTGCTTCCATCACCGGTACGGCGAAAGTGACCACCAGTTTCCCGCTACCGGCATCAATATAAGGCGGTGTGGCCACCGGATGTCCGGCGGCTTCAGCCTGCTTGTACCACGGGCGGCCGGTCGGATCGTAATCCGCAGGCACACCGGTCGGATCGGAGAACTTCGCGGTGCGGTTTGCATAACCGACATACACGTTGGTAAATCCACCTGCACTGGCGATCTGCTTGAGAACCGGGATCGGATCTTCTGACATCGCGATCTGTTGCAGTGAAACGATCATCCCTGTTTTCGAGCTTACCCAATCGCTGATCCCTCGCGTGTGGCTGGCCGTCAGCGCGTTAAGTGTGCTGTCTGTCGCCTGACTGTTGTACTTGTTGGCAACGGTATAACTCAGGAAGGTATTGATAATCAGCGAACAGGCCACGATGACGATACAGGCCGTGATAATGCGCGAACGGATGGTTTTAAGCATGAGCGTTTCCCTGGAAGGAATCTTAAGTTTTAGTTATCGGCAGGGAAGGGAAAAACTTGAGACCCGTCACAAAAAACAGAGGCTTGTCGGGGCGAAAGGACGTCCCTGTTTATTTCAGCGCGAAATTAAAGGCCTTCCTAAACCAACCCGCTGCTCATTGTAACGTCCGCCGCGCTTTCTCTAAATTTCGTGAAACGCCTCCCAAATCTGATCACAATTCCACCAGGGGATCTTGCGGCTTTTATCCGTGGGTGATAGTAATGCACTACTTCACAAAATAAAGTGAAGAAGGAAAGTACATCACGAATCAGTTTACAAAGGACATCCCATGTCAGAACTTAAATTTGCCACACGTCTGAACTCGTTTGCGTCGGGGGCACATCTTTACTGGCCTGAACAGAAAGGCAAACCTTCAGTGCTGCAAATGATCGAACGTGCAGCTACGGTTAAAGGATTGACGCATCTGGACCTGAATTATCCGCAGCACATGACCGGCGATATCACTTTGATGCGCCAGAAAATCGAAGAAGTCGGGCTGGCGGTGAACGGGATGCAAATGCGCTGGGATGCTCCGGAATTTAAAATCGGCGCATTTACTCACCCGGATCCAAAAATTCGTCGTCAGGCGATTGAATTGACCAAACGCGGGATCGACGCCGGTCGTGAGTTTGGTGCCAGCATTATGACGTTGTGGATGGGACAGGATGGCTTTGATTACTGTTTCCAGGCTGACTACAAAAAAATCTGGGAAGACGCAGTCAGCGCTGTGCGTGAAGTGGCGGAATACGCCCCGGATATCGACGTCAGCATTGAATACAAACCCAACGAACCACGCGCTTACAGCATTTTCCCAAATGCCACTACCTGTCTGCTGGCGGTTGAAGAAGCCGGTTGCAAGAACTTAGGTATCACACTGGATTTCGCGCATGTGTTGTTTGCCAACGAAGTACCGGCGTTTGCGGCGGCGATGGTAGCCCGCCGTTCGCGTTTGCTGGGGCTCGATCTCAATGACGGCTGGGGCAAACGCGACGACGGCCTGATGGTCGGCTCCGTCAACCCGCGTGCCACGCTGGAATTCCTGTTGCAGATGAAACGCGACGGCTATAAAGGCGCGTATTACTTCGATACCTTCCCGGACGCCAGCGGATTGGATCCGGTGCGTGAAGCAGAAACCAATATCGCGACCGTGATCCGTTTACTCAAACTTTGCGAAAAACTCGAGAATAACCCGGCGCTGAATGAAGCCATCAGCAGGCAGGACGCCGTAGCCACACAGCAAATCGTCAACGACGTGATGTTGGCGCAGTAAAGCGACCCGCCACAGCGCGTGTCGCTGTGACACCATAAAAATAACAATCGAAGGCCAGATGATGAAAAAACTCTTACTGTCTGTACTCACCTCTACACTGCTTTGCACCAGCGTTTATGCCGCCGATCTGCCACCGTTGCAATCCGATACCGAACCGGATCGCACTGACTGGACGCAACTCACGGCCAAATATGGCCCGCTGCCGGCAATCGACAAATCCCTCAAAATCGGCGGTGTGTCTAAAACGCTGACCAATGAATACTGGCGCTCACTCGGCCAGGGATATAAGGAATTCGGTGATAAGCACGGCATCACCGTCGAATATCAGGCTGCGGCTAACGAAGACGACCAGCTCGGTCAGCTTTCTATCGCCGAAACCCTCATTTCACAGGGCTTCAACGGTTTGCTGGTGTCGCCGCAAACTGACGCCAACCTGCAACCGGCGTACGAATCGGCTAAAAGCAAAGGCATTGCTGTCGTTAACGTGAATGATGCGGTGATGCCGAATGCGGCGCATTACGTCGGTAACGTACAGAAAGACAACGGCGTACGCGTCGCCAACTGGTTTATCAAAAAACATCCTGAAGGCGGCAAAGTGGCCGTCATCGAAGGCCAGCCGGGGGTGTATGCCGCGGCGCAGCGTACCAGAGGCTTCAAAGAAACGATTCAGACCAGCGGGAAATTCACCGTAGTCGCCAGCGTTCCGGCCAACTGGAGCCGTGAAAATGCCTATAACGCAGCGGCGACAATTTTACAGCAACATCCTGATCTGATTGGGTTCTACGCCAACAACGATGGCATGGCACTCGGTGTGGTTGAAGCCGTGGCGGCTGCCGGAAAATCCAAACAGGTGGCGGTATTTGGCACTGACGGTATCTCCGATGCTTATGCCTCTATCAAGCGTGGCGAGCTGACCGGCACGGTGGACAGCTTCCCGGTGCTCACAGGGGAAGTGGCGATGGAAGTGGTCGTACGCCTGATTAACGGACAGAAAATCTCCCGCGTGGTCTCCACTCCGCAGGCGCTGATTACCCAGGACAATGCTGATGCGTTCTCCACCAAAGATAACGCGAAACTTCGCCAGCTGCTGGCTCAGCAACAATAAGTCAGACGTGTGAAAACGGGTCAGGAGAGTGTATGGAACAGTACAGTTTGACGATGCGCGGCATCAGCAAAAGCTACAGCGGCGTGGCAGCAGTTCAGGGCGTTGATTTCTCTGTGAGGCCGGGCGAAGTCCATGCGCTGATTGGAGAAAATGGCGCGGGAAAATCGACACTGCTGAATATTTTGTCCGGTGTGCGGGCGGCAGATTCCGGTGAAATTCTGGTGGAAGGGCAGGTTATTCAGATGAAGAATCCGCTGTCTGCCCGTCATGCCGGTATCGCGATGATCCACCAGGAATTGCAGCACGTTCCTGAACTCTCCGTGGCACAGAATATGTTTCTTGGCCGCCCGTTAACGAAACTCAAAGGGTTGTTTGTCGACAGAAAGGCTCAGTACAAAAGGGCAGTGGCGATCCTGCGTCGTCTTGATCCCAGTATTGATCCCGATGAGCCGATCAAGAACCTGAAAGTATCTCAGCAACAGATCGTTGAAATCGCCCGCGCTTTGCTGGATGAAGCGAAGATCATTGCAATGGATGAACCGACTTCCAGCCTGACGCCGACGGAGTTTGAGCGCCTGGCAGAGCTGATTTCAGATCTCAAATCGATGAATGTGTCGCTGATTTATGTCTCACACAAAATGAACGAGATTTTCAAAGTTTGCGATCGGGCGACGATCTTACGTGATGGTAAACAGGTCGGCGTGGTCAATATCTGCGATGAAACCGAAGAAACTATTGTCACCAAAATGGTCGGACGCAAAATCGAAAAAATGCACCATCACTCTTATGCGACCGGCAGGGAAGTGCTGCGCGTCGAAGGATTGAGTCGTGATAATGCCGTGCGGTCGGCGACTTTTTCCGTCGGAGCAGGTGAAGTGCTGGGAATTGCCGGACTGGTCGGTTCCGGGCGTACAGAGTTGCTGAAACTCATCGCCGGCATTGATGCCAAAACCGGCGGCAGCATTGAGGTGGAAGGCGTCGCGGTGAAAAATCACAATGTCAGTTCTGCTATCCGCGCCGGGATCGGACTGGTGCCGGAAGATCGTAAAAAAGAGGGCATCATTAAAGAGCGCGCAGTCAAAATGAATATGGCGTTGCCGTCAATGGGGCGATTTACCCGATACGGTTTACTGAAAAGAAATCAGCTGGATAAAACGGCGCTGGACGTGATGACCGATCTGCGGTTGCGTCCGCTTAACATAGAAAAACCCATTGGAACACTCAGCGGCGGAAACCAGCAAAAAGTCATTATTGGTCGCTGGGTCGCAGCGGACAATAAAGTCTTTCTTTTTGACGAGCCAACCCGGGGAATTGATATCGGAGCAAAGTCTGAGATTTATAATCTGATAGAAAAACTGGCGCAGCAGGGAAAAGCCATTGTGGTGGTTTCTTCCGAGATGCCGGAAATAATTCGTATCTCAGACAGAGTCCTGGTGATGCGTGAAGGGAAAATCACAAAAGAACTTAACGGTGATGAGATTACTGAAGAAAACATTGCCCGTTATGCGATTAACGATGTGAATTAAGCGGTCTGAAAACTATTTCTCCGACACCTACAAAGATTAAAGGCCATTATTATGACGACTCAAGGTAATGTTCAGCCCAAGGTTATGCCTTCGGCATTATTTAAATTCAACGTACGCGATGCCGGTACGCTGATTGGCTTAGTGATTATTGTGATCACCTTCTCTTTTTTGTCGCCGGTATTTTTTACCGTCCCTAATTTACTCAATATATTACAGCAGTCCTCCATTAACGGAATTATTGCGCTGGGTATGACGCTGGTCATTATTTCCGGCGGTATCGATCTCTCCGTCGGGCCGACGGCGGCACTTTCGGCGGTGCTGGGTGCCACGCTGATGGTGTCCGGCGTCCCGGTTCCACTGGCAATAATGGCGACGCTGGGTGTCGGCGCACTGTGCGGCGTGTTCAGCGGCATGCTGGTGGCGTATGCCGGTTTACAGCCGTTTATCGTCACCCTCGGCGGACTCTCGCTGTTCCGCGCGCTGGCGCTGATTTTTACCAACGGCAACCCGATTTTTGGTATCCCGATGGAGTTTCGCACCGTCATTAACAGCACGATTTTCGGGGTTCCGGCACCAATCGTGATTGTTATTGCTATCGCGGCGATACTCTGGACGGTGATGAACAAAACGCCGCTGGGGGAATATATTCTGGCCGTGGGCGGTAACGAAGAAGCCGCACGAGTCGCGGGGGTTCCGGTCAAAAGAACCAAGGTCACGGTCTTTGTGATCTCCGGTGTGCTGGCCTCTTTAGCCTCACTGATTTTGATTGGTCGCCTGGGTGCCGCTGAACCGACCATGGGGAATTTATGGGAGCTGGATGCTATTGCTGCGGCGGCAATTGGCGGGGCTTCGCTGATGGGCGGGAAAGGCAGTGTGATCGGCACACTGATTGGCGCGGTTATTTTAGGTTCATTGCGTAATGGTCTGACACTTCTCAATATTCAGGCGTTTTATCAATTGCTTGCTACTGGCCTTATTATTATCATAGCGATGTTGATTGACAGAGCGACACGAGGCAAGTAATGAATCAGGATCCGCGAGCCATTGGTGCTCAAATTCGTATGAAATTGCCACATCTGACGCCGCTGGAAAGAAAAGTCGTCGAAGCGATTACGTCTAAAAATGATTTTTCTGAGCAAACTTCATTAAAAGAAATTGCGCTGGAAAATAATGTTTCTGAGGCGATGATTGTTAAACTGACCAAAAAATTAAACTTTTCAGGATTCAGAGATTTCAGAAGCAGTTTGATTTATTACAACTATTCTGAAGTGGCAAATTTACATGCGGAAATTGAGCCGGGAGACTCGTCGGAACAATTACTTGAAAAAGTATTCCGTACCTCTATTCAGGCAATAGAAGAAACATTATCTATTGTCGATGTTTCGGAATTTAACCGGGCTGCTGACATTTTATTTAAAGCCAGGCACATCGATTTATATGCTGTCGGCGGCTCTG
This sequence comes from Rahnella sp. GSA61A, assembly GCF_019969905.1. Classification (NCBI taxonomy): domain Bacteria; kingdom Pseudomonadati; phylum Pseudomonadota; class Gammaproteobacteria; order Enterobacterales; family Yersiniaceae; genus Rahnella; species Rahnella sp. GSA61A. Next base: position 89,382 of record NZ_JAHXYO010000005.1, read on the forward strand.
CTGCCGTCGCCAGAGATTTGTCGCATAAATTGCTGAAAATTGGCATTAAAACGACGGTCTACGATGATGCGCATATCATGCTGATGTCGGCAGCGGTCTTATCGGACGATGATGCGGTGGTGGCGATCAGCCATTCCGGTGCCACCCGCGCGGTGAATGATCCGATCAAACTGGCGGCGCGCAATGGCGCCAAAGTGATCGCCATCACCAATTACGCCGAGTCGCCCATTGCGCGCAATGCGCATGTGGTTCTCAATTCAACCTCTCAGGGATCGCACTTGCTCGGGGAAAATGCTGCGTCGCGGATCGCTCAGCTGAATATTCTGGACGCCTTATTTGTGGCGATTGCCCAGAAGGATCTGAAGACAGCAGAAAAGAACCTGATGAAAACCCAGCAGGCGGTTCAGGACCTTCGGGAATACTAAAATGGGTAAAATTTTAGTCACGGGCAGCCTTCATTATGACATCGTGATCCACGCGCATCATCGTCCGGAAAAAGGCGAAACGGTGATCGGCAGCGGATGTTCATATAAATTCGGCGGCAAGGGCGGGAATCAGGCCGTTGCCGCTGCTAGAGCGGGCGCCGGTGTTCGTTTTGCCGGTGCCGTGGGCGCCGATACGCAGGGGGAATTCCTGCGTGGTGTGCTAAATGAAAACGCGGTCGACAGCAGCTTTATCGCCGTTAATGAAAGCGTACCTTCCGGCATGAGCGTGGCGCTGATGGATGCAGAAGGGGATTACGGCGCAGTGGTCGTTTCCAATGCAAACAACCACATTGATGCCGCGCAGTTTGATGATGATGCCTTGTGGCAGCAGGTTGACATGCTGTTGTTACAAAATGAGGTGCCGGAGGCGGTGAATCTGGCGGCAGCGAAACAGGCGAAACAGCGCGGGATCCGCGTTTGTCTGAATGCCGCACCGGCGCGGACACTTTGTGCTGAGATGCAGTCTGCTGTCGATTTGCTGGTGGTGAATGGCGTCGAAGCCCGTGATCTGAGCGGTATTCCGGTCAATGATTTGTCCGATGCTTGCGTGGCAGCCGAATTACTGAGCCAGCATTCTCCGGCTGTTATCGTGACGGCGGGTGAACACGGTGTGGCCTGGTGTGCAGCTGGCAGACGCAGCCAGTCGATGCCCGCCGAAAAAATAGAGCTGGTCAGTACCCACGGTGCCGGTGACTGCTTTATGGGCACGTTGTGCACATCGCTCTTGCAAGGGAAAACGCTGGCAGATTCCGTCGCAAAAGCCAACCGTGCAGCCGCCGAACACGTCTCCCGCAAAGCCTGACTTTTAATGCCAGTCTTTGCTAAAACGCCAAAAGGCAGGATGAATGTCCTGCCTTTTTTGCGTTTAGCGCACCCTCAGACCTCACCGTTCTCATCAATCTTCTTCTTATCCACATGCCCCAGTGAACGTTCCGGGAAACAAATATCGCGCACACGCTGTTTAAGCAGTGCGGCGTCCGGGAAACCGCCATCGCGTTTGCGTTCCCAGATAACCTCGTCATCGACTTTAATTTCGTAAATGCCACCGGTGCCGGGGACAAGCGTCACGGACGCCAGATCGGTACTGAACGAATTCAGCAATTCCTGCGCCATCCAGGTGGCGCGCAGCATCCAGTTGCATTGAGAACAATAGGTGATGGTGATGGCAGGTAATTTTTCCATGGTACGACCCTTTTAAGAGGATGTTATCGACGTTTCAGAAATCGGATATTACTGCCCGCTACAGACCTGCGCCAGTTGTTGTCTCAGCCACTGACGGGCGGCGGGGCACCGATTGAGTTATAACGAAAGTTGATACGCACTATAATATTTCTACACTTCTGCTTATAGCTCTTTGGCAGCACTCTGTTTGCTTAATGTGCCAATCCACCGAGGAAATTTTATGTCTGCACTATTTACGCCGTTTACGTTGAAAGACGTCACCTTAAAAAACCGCATTGCCGTTCCGCCTATGTGCCAGTATTCCGCCACTGATGGCGTGCCGAATGACTGGCATCAGGTGCATTACGCCACGCTGGCACGCGGCGGCGCGAGCCTGGTGATTGTCGAAGCGACGGCGGTTTCGCCGGAAGGGCGTATCACCCCGGGATGTCTCGGGATCTGGAACGATGAACAGGCTGCTGAACTGGCGAAGATTGCCAAAGCCATCAAAGCCGCAGGCGCAGTACCGGGGATCCAGATCGGTCACGCAGGCCGTAAAGCCAGCGCCAATCTGCCCTGGGAAGGGGACGATCATATTGCTGAAGGCGATCCGCGTGGCTGGGCAACCATTGCGCCATCCGCAGTCGCATTCGGCAAACACCTGCCGAAAGTGCCGAAAGAAATGACCAAAGCCGATATCCAGCGCGTGATGGCCGATTTTGTCGCTGCCGCGAAACGCGCGCGCGATGCCGGTTTTGAATGGCTGGAGCTGCACTTTGCCCACGGCTATCTGGCGCAAAGCTTCTTCTCCGTGCATTCCAACACCCGCACCGACGAATACGGCGGTGATTTTGCCGGTCGCAGCCGTTTCCTGATTGAAACTTTCGACGCCGTTAACGCCGTCTGGCCAAAAAACCTGCCGATTACCGCGCGTTTTGGCGTGATCGAATACGATGGCCGCGATGAAGAAACGCTGGCGGAATCTATCGAACTGACCCGTATTCTGCGTGAGAAAGGGCTGGATATGCTCAACGTCAGCGTCGGTTTCTCGACCTGGGAAGCACAGATCCCATGGGGAGCCGGTTTCCTGGCACCAGTGTCGCGCCGCGTGCGTGCTGAAGCCGGCTTGCCGGTGGCGAGTTCATGGGGTGTTGCGTCGGCAGACGTGGCCGAACGTTGTATCAGCGAACAAGATATGGATCTGGTGATGATTGGCCGCGCCATGCTCGCCAACCCGCATTATCCGTATGCGCTGGCGAAAGAACTGGGCGAGGACAATCCTTCATGGGTTCTGCCTGCGCCTTACGCGCACTGGCTTGAGCGCTACAGCATTCAGTGATCCTAAAATATCTCTGGAAAGAAGCTCGTAAAACGCGCGGGTAATTTTCAGCGCGTTACATTTTGCTACGAGGCAGGCCGCAAGCCCTGCCTCTTTTCTTTTCTGTCCTTTCAATCCTTTCCAAATCAACGCAAAATCTCAACCCTGACAGGCGATAATAAGGGATGCGGGCGTGAATTCAGGTTTGATGGTATTACACGGAAATCACTCAGAAACGCTGAGGGACGTGCTGGTCTCGTGGATGGCAGCGCATCCGCTGTCGCCGCTGGAAAATGAAGTGATTCTGGTGCAGAGCAACGGCATCAACCAGTGGCTGAAACTGGCGCTGGCGCGTGATGTGACCGACGGTGGCTGCGGAATTGCGGCGGCGCTGGATATCAAACTTCCGGCACGTTTTTTCTGGCAGGTGTACCGCGCGGTGCTCGGCAAAGAACAGGTGCCGGAATCGTCGCCTTTTGACCGTCCGCTGCTGACCTGGCGCCTGATCCGCCTGTTACCCGAACTGCTTGCCGAACCCGTTTTTGCGCCGCTGGCCCGTTTCTTAAAAGATGACGGCGATATGCGTAAATTGCATCAGCTGGCGCAGCGTCTGGCGGATTTATTCGATCAGTATCAGGTTTACCGTGCTGACTGGCTGGAAGACTGGGGCAACGGTCTGGACGTTCTGCGCACCAGCCGTAAAGGCAGCGAGTCCTTGCCGGAAAACCTGCTGTGGCAGCCGCAACTGTGGCGCGCGCTGCTGGCGGATGTACCTGAAAACGAGCGCAACACCAGCCGTGCGGCGCTGCATCAGCGTTTCCTGCACTATGCGCAAACTATTCCTGAAGACCAGCGCCCGGCCGGTTTACCGGCGCGGCTGGTGGTTTTTGGCATCTCCTCGTTACCGCAACAATCCCTTGAAGTGCTGGCCGTGCTGGGACGCTGGACACACATCTTTATGTGTGTGCATAACCCGTGCGAGCACGACTGGAGCGATATCATTGCTGATAAAGATTTGCTGCGCGCAGAGCGGATACGTCAGTTGCGTAAGCCGGGCATGCCGCAGGTCATTGCCGAAGATGAGCTCCATCAGCATGCGCATCCGTTGCTGGCGGCATGGGGCAAGCAGGGGCGTGACTATATCGGTCTGCTGAATGAATACGACAACCACGAATCCTATGCGGCGCAACTGGCGCCGGTGATCCCGCGCATCGACCTCTTTACCTCAAACGGCACCGATACCCTGTTGCATCAGTTGCAGGAAGACATTTTGCAGCTGCGCCCGCTGGCTGAAACCATCGATGAATGGCCTGCCGCTGACGTTCAGCATGACGATTCCCTGCGTTTCTTTATTACCCACAGCGCCCAGCGCGAAGTGGAAGTGCTGCATGACCGCCTGCTGGCGGCGCTGGCCGCAGATCCGACGCTGAAAGCGCGCGACATTATCGTGATGGTGCCGGATATCAACGGTTATGCGCCGCACATTCAGGCGGTGTTTGGCCTGATGGAGCGCAGTGATCCGCGTTATATCCCGTTCACCGTTGCCGATCAGGGACCGCGCCAGAATAATCCGTTACTCGGTGCGCTGGAAAGTTTGCTGGAACTGCCACAGTCGCGTTTTGCGGTCAGTGATTTGCTGGATTTACTCGATGTGCCGTCGGTGCGTCAGCGTTTCGGGATTGAAGAAGAACAACTGCCGCTGCTGCACCGCTGGATCAGAGCCGCCAACGTGCGCTGGGGGCTGCATGCCGAGCAGCGCCAGAGCCTCGAACTGCCGTTATCACCGGAGCAAAACAGCTGGTTCTTTGGTCTGCAACGCATGTTGCTGGGCTATGCGGTGGGCAGCGGCGAAGCCTGGAAAAACATCGAGCCGCTGGATGAAATCGGCGGGCTGGATGCGGCACTGATTGGCCCGCTGTCACATCTGCTGAACTGCCTGGATGACACCTGGCGTCAGCTACGTGAACCTGCGCCTCCGCAGGAGTGGGGCAGGCGTCTGCGTCATATCCTTTCTCAATACTTTAGCGAGGATGACGGTGAAGATGGCTTTATTTTAGTGCGTCTGCACGGTGAGCTGGAAATCTGGCTCGAAGCCTGTGAAAGCGTAGATTTACAGGCCGAACTGCCGCTGTCGGTGGTTCGCGATCACTGGCTGGCGCAGTTCGACCAGTCGGGTCTGACCCAGCCGTTTTTCGGCGGCGCGGTGACGTTCGCCACGCTGATGCCGATGCGTGCCATTCCTTTCCGCCACGTGCATCTGCTGGGGATGAACGACGGTGATTATCCGCGTAACCGTGTACCGATGGATTTCGACCTCATGGGGCGCGATTACCGCCCGGGCGACCGTTCACGCCGTGAAGATGACCGTTATCTGTTCCTCGAAGCCCTGCTTTCTGCGCGTGAACGCTTACACATTAGCTGGGTGGGGCGCAGCATTCATGACAACACCGAGCGCCCGCCTTCGGTGCTGGTGGCGCAGTTGCGCGACCATCTGGCGGCAGGCTGGAAAGCACAAAGTGGCGAAGATTTACTGCACGCCCTGACCACCGAACATCGTCTGCAACCGTTCAACCGCGACTATTTCAGTCAGGGCAGCCCGCTGTTCAGTTATGCGCACGAATGGCGCGCCGGGCTGGAAGCGGAAGCCGCTGCCGTGGCAGCGCAACCGCTGCAACCGGTGGAACAGGAAAGCGCACTGACGCTGCGTCAGTTGTCGGATTTCCTGTCGGATCCGGTGCGCAGTTTCTTCCGCCAGCGGCTGAATATCTACTTTGAGCTGGAAGATCCGGGCAGCGAAGATCAGGAGCCGTTCGACATCAATGCGCTGGAAAACTGGCGGTTGCAGGATGAGCTGATCCGCGCGCAAAAATGGGCGCTGGAAGCGGGCGTTTCGCGTCAGGACGTTTTACGTCAGCAACTCGAACGTATTGAACGACGCGGCGAGCTGGCACCGGGCGAATTTGCTGCGGTGCTGAGTGACGATCTGGCCGAACCGATGGATACCTTGTTTGCCAGCTATCAGCAGGTTCTCGATGCATGGCCTCAGCCGCTGGCGAATGAGGCGCTGGAAGATAAAACCGGTGGTGTGATGTTCTCCGACTGGCTGAGCGAACTGCGGGCAAATGCTGCGGGCGGCCGTGCCCGCGTGGTGCTGGAAAGTACCGGCATCATAAAAGATCGCGCTTACCGCTTTGACCGGCTGCTGCCTTACTGGGTTGCGCATCTTGCGGGGCATCTTGACGGACAGCCAATGCACACCTTTATCGTCAGCAAAAACGGCACCGCCGAATTACCGCCGCTGGAGATCGCTTATGCGCGCGAACTGTGGGACACGCTGATTGAAACGTGGAAAATCGGGCAGTTGCGGCCGTTGTCGCTGGCGGTAAAAACCGCCTTTGTCTGGCTGAAAAAAGAGGGCACGGCGCACAGCGCAACGGACAGCGATGCCTGGCTTGCCGCCCGCGACAGCTACGAAAATCACGATCCGGCCAACATGAAATTTGGTGAGCGTGACAGCAATGCGTACCTGGCCCGCGCGTGGCCGGACTTTGCCGCACTCTGGTCTGACGGTGAATTTGCCCGGCTGGCCGATGTGCTACTGGCACCGCTGATCAATTATCTTTCCCGCAGTAAGAAAGGAGACAAGGAATGACGGAACAACGTCTGCCATCAGCATTGAATGTGCTGAACTTTCCGCTGACGGGAAGCCGCCTGATTGAAGCCAGCGCGGGTACCGGCAAAACTTTCACCATCGCCGCGCTGTATGTGCGGCTGGTGCTCGGGCACGGCGGCGATAACGCCTTCAGCCGCCCGCTGACGCCGCCGGAAATTCTGGTGGTGACCTTTACCGATGCGGCAACCAAAGAACTGCGCGATCGCATACGTGCGCGTTTATCGCAAGCGGCGGGGTATTTTTTAGGAAATCCTGACGCGGAAAATGACAGCGACGAATTTTTGCAAAATTTGCGTGCGGAATATACGCCTGAGCAATGGCCGGGCTGTGCCCGCAAGCTGCAACTGGCGGCGGAATGGATGGATGAATCTGCCGTTTCCACTATTCACGGCTGGTGTAACCGCATGCTTGGCGAGCACGCATTCGACAGCGACAGCCTGTTTACCCAGACGCTGGAAACCGACCAGACCGAACTGCTGATGAACGTGGTGCGCGATTACTGGCGCAGTTTCTATTTCCCGCTCGGTGAGCAGGAAATCCGTATGTTGCGCGGCTGGTGGCGCTCACCGGAAGACTTACACCGCAGCGTGATGCCGCTGCTGGAATATGCCGGAGAGTTAGGCTCAGATCAGACGCCTGCCGAAGTATGTGAAACGGTGAATAACCTGAAAGCGGCGGAACTGGCTGCGCTGAAACAAGACTGGCCGCAATGGACGCAGGAACTGCGCACAATGCTCGAAGGCGCGGTAGCAGCGAAAGCGGTGAATGGGAAAATTCAGGCGCGATATTTCAATCCGTGGCTGGATAAACTTCACGCCTGGGCAACCAGCGACGAAATAATCCCGGATCTCAAAACCGGCTGGACCCGCCTGACACCGGCAGGCCTAGACGAAGGCTGGAAGCAGGGCGTTGCGCCCGTCCATCCGGCCATTTCGGCAATGGAAACCCTGAAAACCCGGCTGGAAAGTTTGCCGGATGCCCGCAGCGGTTTACTGCAACATGCCTGCCGCTGGATAAAAAATCGTTTTGACCTCGAGCAGCAAAAGCGCGCGCAAATGGGTTTCAACGATTTGCTGACCCGTCTGGACGCTGCGCTCAGCAGTGACAACGGCGCGCGGCTGGCGGAGATCATCCGTACGCAATTCCCGGTGGCGATGATCGACGAATTTCAGGATACCGATCCGCTGCAATACCGTATTTTCGACGCCGTTTACCGTGTGGCGGAAAATGCGCCGGAGCAGGGTCTGATCCTGATCGGCGACCCGAAACAGGCGATTTACGCCTTCCGTGGTGCCGATATTTATACTTATCTGCGCGCCCGTCGTGATACCGGCGGCCGCCACTACACGCTGGCGACCAACTTCCGTTCTACCCGCGCGATGGTGGCGTCAGTGAATCAGGTGTTTGAACTGGCCGAAAATCGCAAGTCCGGCGAGGGCGCGTTCCTGTTCCGGCGCGGCGCTGAAAATCAGGTGCCGTTCCTGCCGGTAGAAGCCAAAGGACGCGCCGATACACTGGTAATTGATGATGCCGAAGCCGCTGCGCTGACGCTGTGGTATCCGGAGAATCAGGCGGAAGTATTGCCGAAAAACCAGTATGTCCAGATGATGGCCGACGGCTGCGCCACGGAAATTGTTCGCCTGCTGCGCCTCGGCCAGCAAGGTTCTGCCGGTTTTGGCCTGCCCGGCGAAACGCTGAAGCCAGTAATGCCCGGCGATATCGCGGTGCTGGTGAACACCGGGCGGGAAGCGACCGCAGTGCGCGTTGCGCTGTCGAAACGCGGCGTGCGCAGTGTGTATCTTTCCGATAAAGAATCGATTTTTGAAAGTGCGCAGGCGGGCGAATTGCAATACTGGCTGGCGGCTTGTGCTGCGCCGGAAAACGACCGGTTACTGCGCGCGGCCCTCGCGACACCTTCGCTGAACCTGAGCTGGGAAGCGCTGGACCGGCTCAATCAGGATGAAAGCGAGTGGGAGCGCTACGTTCAGCAGTTTCAGGCGCTGCGTACCTGCTGGCGCAAACAGGGCATTCTGCCGATGCTGCGCCGCCTGATGTGGGAATTCGACGTGCCGCGCCGTCTGCTCGGCCGTGGTGACGAACGTGCGCTGACCGACCTGCTGCATCTTTCTGAACTGCTGCAACAGGCCAGCGTTCAGCTCGACGGCGAGCATGCGCTGATCCGCTATCTGGCGGAACAGTGTCAGGATGAACATCAGGGGGGTGATGCGCGCAAACTGCGTCTCGAAAGCGATGCTGAACTGGTGAAAGTGGTCACGGTGCATAAGTCCAAAGGGCTGGAATATCCGCTGGTATTCCTGCCTTTCGCCTGTGCTTTCCGCGCGGTGAAAAAACAGGACTCACCGCTGAAATGGCACACGGCGGAAGGTGAACTGGAAGTGGCGCTGAGCGCGACGGATGAACAACTGGTGCAGGCCGATCGCGAGCGTCTGGGGGAAGACCTGCGTAAGTTCTACGTCGCGATGACCCGCTCGCGTTACGCGCTGTGGCTGGGCATGGCACCGCTGAAAGAGTTCGAAAAGAGCGCCTCCGGCTATCTGTTCCACGGCGGCGACGCGATCGATGCGGATGCGCTGCCCGCCAGTTTGCAGGCACTGGAGACAGACACTATTCGCGCCTGGCCGCTGCCTGTTACGGATGGCGCAATCTATCGCAGTGAGCAGTTGTTACCGGAACTCGGGCCGCGTCCTCCGCTGCGAACGCATAAAGGGCCGCGCTGGTGGGTGTCGAGTTTCTCCGGCCTGCAAATCGCACCGGCAGGCACCTACATGGTGCCGGAGACCCTGAACCGGGAACCTCGGGGTGAGATCGAAAGCGCAGCTCAGGACAGCTATTTAGAAGATCAGAAAGTATTTGTGGAAGACAAAGAGCCGGTGCCCGGGCTTTTGCAACCGATGACCGGTGAGAATTTGTATGCGTTTCCGCGCGGTCCTGCGCCGGGTAATTTCCTGCACGGTTTGCTGGAATGGGCGGGCGACGAAGGGTTTGCGGCACTGGCGAAGGATCCGGCGAAAATCGCCGATCAGGTTGCGCGGCGTTGTAATACGCGCGGCTGGGAAAAGTGGATCGTACCGCTTTCCGGCTGGCTGACCGCGTTACTGACGCAGCCGTTAGCCCTGCCGGACGGTGAAACCTTCACGCTGGCGGAACTGCCGCCTTATCAGGTTGAAATGGAGTTCTGGTTCTCGCTGACAAAGGTCTCAACTGTTCGCCTCGACAAGCTGGTTCAGCAATACACGCTTGAGGGCGCGGAGCGTGCGCCGCTGCTGGCGGAAGATCTCAACGGCATGCTGAAAGGCTTCATCGATCTGGTGTTTGAACATGACGGGCGTTATTACGTGCTGGATTATAAATCCAACTGGCTCGGAGACGATGCCAGCGGTTATGACCAGGAAAATATGACGCAGTCAATGCGCGAGCACCGCTACGATTTGCAGTTCTCGCTGTATCTGTTTGCGCTGCATCGTCTGCTGAAATCCCGCATACCGGATTATGACTACGACCGGCATATCGGCGGCGCGGTGTATTTATTCCTGCGCGGCAGCCACGCGCCGGGTAACGGCGTCTGCGTTCAGCGGCCGGACAAAGCATTAATGGAACAACTCGACGCTCTGTTCAGCGGCACGGAGGAACACGCATGAAAATCAACAGCCGTGAAGATATCGCACAACTGCTGGCGAGCTGGGTGGAATGTGGCTGGCTGCGCGAACTCGATCGCGCACTGGTGACGTTTCTGGCAAAAGAAGCGCCGGACGCGCATCCGTTATTGTTGCTGGCGACCGCACTGACCAGCTATCAGTTAGGGCGCGGTCATGTGTGTCTGGATTTGCAGGCCACGCTTGATGACAGTGCATTCTCACTCTCGCTGCCACCGGAAGGCGATCACGCTGACGGCGCGGTGATCCGTCCGGCGGCCGTGCTCGACGACCTGAGTTTGCAGGAATGGCTGGCGGCGCTGGTGCACCCGACACTGGTCGGACACCACGAAGGTAATTCGCCGCTGGTGCTGACCGGCCAGCGCCTGTATCTGCGCCGTTACTGGCAGTACGAACAGAATGTGCGGGCGGCAATTGAACAACGTCTGGCGCGCAGTGCGCTGCACACTTTGCCGGTGGAATCTTTGCGTGCGCCGCTGACGGCGTTATTCCCGGCGGATGCGAAATCTGATATCGCCAACTGGCAGAAACTGGCCTGCGCGCTGGCGGCGGGCAGTGCGTTCAGCATTATTACCGGCGGGCCGGGCACCGGTAAAACCACCACGGTGGTGCGTCTGCTGGCGTTGTTACAGACGCTGGCGCTGGAGGAAAATGGTCAGCCACTGCGCATCAGACTGGCCGCGCCGACCGGCAAGGCGGCAGCAAGACTCAATGAATCAATTGCCGGTGCTGTATCGAAGCTGGATCTCAGTGCGATCGGCAACGGTAATGCGGTGCGAGAAAGTATCAACACCGATGTGGTGACACTGCACCGTCTGCTCGGCAGCCGCCCGGATACGCGGCATTTTCGCCATCATCCGGGCAACCCGCTGATGCTGGATGTGCTGGTGGTTGATGAAGCGTCAATGGTCGATCTGGAAATGATGGCCGCATTGCTGGCGGCATTGCCGGAACAGGCGCGTCTGATCCTGCTCGGCGATAAAGATCAACTGGCGTCGGTGGAGGCGGGGGCATTACTGAGCGAGTTATGTCAGCGCGCCAACGGCGGCCATTATCTGCCGCATACCCGCGACTGGTTGCAAAGCGTGACCGGCGAACAGGTCCCGGATTCGCTGGTTGATCCCCAGGGTACGGCGATGGATCAGGCTGTAGTGATGCTGCGCCACAGTTACCGTTTTGATGCACAAAGCGGCATTGGTCAGTTAGCGGAAGCAGTAAATGACGGGGATGTGAAAGCGCTGAAACAGGTCTGGAAACATGGATACGCTGACCTGGCGCAACTGACATTGAGCACTGACGATGATGCTGAACTGCGCGACTGGGTGGTGAAGGGCGGCACGAAGCAGTTCCCGGCGGCGGCCAGACGCGAAGGCGTAGAACCTCCGGTCGGCTATCAACATTATCTCAACGTGATGATCCAGGCGCGACCGGCAGACAATGAACCGCCGGAAGCCTTCAACCGCTGGGCGGCCAGAGTGCTTCTGGCCTACAGCCAGTTCCAGCTGCTGTGCGCCTTACGTGGCGGGCGCTGGGGGGTGGAAGAACTGAATCAGCGCATCGCCGACATCTTGCGAAAGGAAGGGTTGCTTAAGGCGTCGATCGGCTGGTATCCGGGGCGTCCGGTGCTGGTGACCCGCAATGATTACAGCCAGCGTCTGATGAACGGCGATATCGGCATCACGCTGGAGATCCCGCATCGTCTTGCCGATGGTACTGTGGTGCCGACCCTGCGAGTGGCGTTTCTGGCCGGAGACGGTACGCAGGATATCCGCTGGGTGATGCCGGGGCGTTTGCAGGCGGTGGAAACCGTATTTGCCATGACGGTGCACAAATCACAGGGATCCGAATTTACCCATACCGCGCTGCTGCTGCCGGAGAATCTCAGTCCGATCCTCACGCGCGAGCTGATTTACACCGGCATTACCCGTGCGCGTCACTGGTTCAGTCTGGGATGTGTCGGGGGAATGAATGCCGTTTTACCGGATGCGGTGAAGCGTCGGGTGTTACGTGCCAGCGGATTAATCGAAAGCGCGTAACGCATACCTGAAGACGAAAATCAGCATTCGTGCTCATGAATTCTGACGAGTTTATGTAGCGTGCGGGCCTTGTTGCCTGCCACTTTGGTGGCTTTGTCCGGATCGCCAGCCACAAATTCCAGCGTCGGTGAGTAATAAAAAGGCAGCCAGCCACCGTAGCCATTCTCCCACTCCCAGCGAACCGGGCAGGGCCACAGAATGTCTTCATGCATGATGTAATAAGTCCATCGCCCATGCGGACGACGAGGTTTTAGTATTTTCATAAACGGGAGAACGGGCTCTTAAAAATCACTCAGGATATTCTGGCTCGCGTAGCGGAAGGTTTCAACCCTCTGACCGGAATGATGCTTATTTAAGCAGTTTTAAGCGGGATAATTTGCAATACTTTACCCCCAGAACATCGCCGCCCAGCGTAACAGCATCAGTGCGCCACAGATACACAGCAGTACTACGACCATTTTCCAGTGCTTGGTCATCATCCGTTTGGTTACCATTTCTCCTCCTGCAATCCGGACATTGAGTGCGCCATGTGCTGATCAACATAGTGGACAACATGTTCTTTCAGTTCAGGAACGGTCTGATCGGTGAGCCATTCAAACGCCATCAACAGTAAGGCTGCGATGGCAATAACTGACAAAAGTATAACGGCTTTATTGCGTACTTCCATGATTCCCATTGATTCTGAATTGCCTGATTTTTACTTTGCGAGAATAAGCCGCATCGGGAGCGGCTTCAGCATTCTGGTTCCGGAAAGGTTTAGAGATTATACCTTTTCGCCTGATTCGAAACTTTGATCCCGTTTCTGCTCCTCCGGCATTAGTGCTATTTCTTCATGACGGGCTCCCGGGCGGAAACCGTTCTTGCGGGCGCAAACGGCAATAATCAGCCCGGCGACGATAAGCAACTGCATGGCCCACGGAAAGACTGCAATGCCCGCGGTTTCCAGCAGGATCCCACCGGTTACCCCGCCACTGGCAATCGCCAGATTCCACGCCACGACCACCATCGATTGCGCCATATCGGCATGTTCACCGGTAGCGTCAGCAATCGCCGTTTGCAGCAAGGTTGCTGCACCACCAAACGTCAACCCCCACAGCGCGACACACAATGTCACGGTCAGCGGCGAAAAGCGGCTCAGCGCCAGCACGAGTGATAGCAGGGCAAAGGCTATCAGGCTGACCAGCAGGGTGCGCCGCAAATATTTATCCACCAGCATGCCGGTGATACCAATGCCTGCCAGCGCGCCGAGGCCGAAAACCAGCAATATCTGATCGGCCCGTGCATCAAGCCCGGACAGGCGCAGGAACGGCACGATGTAGGTATAAAGCAGGTTGTGCGCCAGCATCCACAGCAGGATCACCATCAGAATACTGCGCACGCCGGGCATCATCATTACCTGTCTTAAAGGCTGGCGTTCCCCTGCGGCCTGCCCCGGATAGTCCGGTACTTTTCTCACCACCCAGACAATCAGCAGCAATGTGATGGCGGACATCACGCCGAATGCCATGCGCCATCCGAGCGCGGAACCCATCCAGGTGCCCAGCGGAACGCCGACAGATAGCGCCAGAGGTGTGCCGACCATCGCCACCGACAACGCACGCCCTTGCTGATGCACCGGGACCATCCGCCGTGCATAACCGGCCAGTAACCCCCACGCCAGCCCTGCCGCCGCGCCGGCCACCCAGCGGGCGAAGAGCGTCAGGACATAATTCGTCGAGAAGGTGGTGAGGGTATTAAAAATCAGAAAGCCAAAGATTGCCGTCAGCAATGCAGTGCGGCGGTTCCAGCCCCGTGTCAGTGCCGCCAGCGGGATGACGGCCATCAGCGAACCGGCGGCATACAGCGTCACCAGTTGCCCGGCCATCGCCGGTGACACATTAAGATCCGCTGCAATTTGAGGTAGTAATCCGGCGGGCAAGGTTTCGGTCATGATGGCGATAAAGCCGGTCAGTGCCATCGCCAGTAAAGCTGAAAGTGGCAGGGGAGATTTCAAGGCAGGGGAATTCATGACTGCGCTCCATACACCGCATCGCGCAGTTCAGTGACGAACGCGCCTGACATGCCTTCATACAGGGTATTGGTCAAGGCAACGACGCTCAGTCCGGCGGTACGGTCAACGAACCAGGAATGACCGTAAGCCCCGCCCCAGCGCCACGTGCCGGTTGATTCCGGTGAAGCGGCAGCCTGCGGGTCACGTAATACCGAAAAACCTAAACCAAAGCCCAGACCCGGGGATTCCGGTAGTTCGGCTCCGCGAGTTTGATCCCGTCCCATTTCATCGACCAGCGCGGACGAGATCAACGGAGCGCCGCCAAGACGCAACATTTCCAGCATCTTCAGTACGTCAGCCGCGCTGCTGACCATACCCGCGCCGCCGGAAGGATAAGCCTGGGCATCGAGTGCGCGCGAAGGCGAGTATTCAATTCCCACGGTATTGTCGAAAGCGGCGACTTTTTCGCCTTCACGCAGACGATGGGGCTGTGGCACATCACTGACATACGGCGTAGCCAGCCGCGCCGGGTCATGTGCGAAGAAACCGGTGTCATGCATGCTCAGCGGGTCGGTCAGTTGCGTTTTTACCACTTCAGCGAGCGGTTGTTTGCAGACCTGTTCCAGTACTGCGCCCAGCACATCCACGGCCAGCGAATACCCCCACGACGTGCCCGGTGTATACAGCAAAGGCACATCCGATAAACGTCGCAGATTTTCCGCCAGCGAAATGCTGCTGCTGTCCATTCCGTCAGAAACCCCTGCGCGGGCATAGGGGCCGTTTTCGTCCGGCTCAAAAAAGCGGTAACTCAGCCCGGCGGTATGACTTAATAACTGCCGTACCGTGATGCGTGCCGGTTGTCCGTCTGGCAGGGTAGGGCGAAACTGCGGCAACCCTGTCTGAATATCGTCATCCAGCGCCAGCTTCCCCTGGGTGATCAGTGCCATTGCCACGGTGGACACAATCGGCTTGCTGACCGATGCCAGACGGAAAAGCGTATTTTCAGTCATCGGTTGGTGGCTTTCCCGGTCGGCAAAACCGGCAGCCTGGTGGTAAACCACCTCGCCGTGAAGGGCGACCATGACAACGGCACCGATCAGTCTTTGTGACTGAATAGCCTGAGCGATAACGCAATCAAGTCGGGATTTCAACGCAGTGGAATTCATGGGATATCTCAGCTTCAGAAAGTGTTAAATCACGATAGAGATCTCCTCAGTGAGGAAAAAGTAGGGTAGGTTTCCATAATATACGGACGATGATGTCCGTAATCGGGGGCAGTAATGGAAAATCTCAGTAGCCTGAATACCTTTGTACAGGTGGCAGAAACCCGCAGTTTTGTGGCAGCCGGGCGAATTTTAGGCGTATCGGCGTCGGCGGTGGGTAAAAGCATTGCGCGCATGGAGACCAGGCTGAATGTGCGGCTGTTTCACCGCAGCACCCGCAGCGTGACGCTGACCGTCGAAGGGACGCTGTTCCTCGAACGCTGCCGGCGCATCGTGGCGGAACTCGAGGCGGCAGAAAGCGAGCTGTCGCAACTGGCGGAAAGTCCGCGCGGCAGGTTGCGGCTGAGCTTGCCTCAGGTCAGCACGCTACTCTTGCCGGTGCTGGGCGAGTTTATGCGTCGTTATCCTGATATCGGGCTGGATCTGGATTTCACCGATCGCATCGTTGATGTGGTGGAAGAGGGGTTTGATGCCGTGGTGCGCACCGGCCAACTGGCTGATTCGCGATTGTCGATGCGCAAGCTGGGTACTTTTCATCATTTACTGGTCGGCGCGCCGGATTATTTTGAACAGTATGGTACACCTGCGAAGCCGCAGGAACTGGTTGAACACCGTTGTCTGCATTTTCGCTTTCCTAATAGCGGAAAGCTCGAACCATGGCCGCTGCCGGAATATCAGGATTTATCGCTGCCGGTATCGATGGTTTGCAATAATATTGAAACGCGCCAATGTTTTGCCCTGCAGGGGCTGGGCATCGCCTGTCTGCCTGATTTCAGTATCCGCAAGGAGCTGGCGGGCGGGCAACTGGTGACCGTGCTGGATGATTACGTGAAGCGCAGCGGTGATTTTTACATTTTATGGCCCTCCGGCGGTTATATGACGCCGAAGTTGCGGGTGTTTATTGATTTTCTCAGTGAACGGGTTTTCCCTGAAAATCCCGAGCTGGCGCTGCTATGTCCTCATTAAATCTGTTGTTAACTAAGGGAGTGTGTGATGAGTCATTCTGTCTTAATTGAACGCTTTTCTGCCGCCGATCAGCGCGGTGTGGTGGATGTGATTTTACCGATCCAGAATCAGGAATTTGGCATTGTCATCACCGAAGAACAGCAGCCTGATCTGCATGACATTCCGCAATTTTATCAGCGCGGCGCCGGGGATTTCTGGGTTGCCCGCTATGAAGGGAAAGTCGTGGGCACGCTGGGACTGAAAGATATCGGTAATGCGCAGACAGCACTGCGCAAAATGTTTGTCAGCGCGCCTTTTCGTGGCAGGGAGTACGGCGTGGCCACATTGTTACTCAACACGTTGCTGCATCATGCCCGGGAGAAAAATGTGAAAGATATTTTTCTCGGCACGACAGACAAGTTTCTGGCGGCGCATCGCTTTTATGAAAAGAACGGTTTTAAGGAAGTCACGGTGCCAGATCTGCCGCCAGCCTTCCCGCTGATGGCGGTAGACAGTAAATTTTACCGGCTAACCTTCTGATTTTTAATACTGTCAGTTTGCTGTCGTGTCCGTGTCAGGTTGCTGTCGTGTTGATTTCCGATCCTGCGTTGCATGCTGATTGGGTGTTCAACATTCACTCTACAGGTAAAAATTATGAATCAGAGCAAAATCAGGCAACTTCGCATTTCCCGTGCATGGTCTCAGGAACAACTGGCAGAACTTTCCTCACTGAGCGTGCGCACGGTGCAGCGTATCGAAAATGGTGAGCAGGCCAGCCTAGAAACCCTCGGCGCTATCGCAGCAGCCTTTGATATCAAGGTTTCTGAACTGACAGAAAACGATGCGAAAACGGGCAGTGCTTCAGGGCAGGCGCTTGACGACCAGATAGAAAAAGCCAGATATCAGGTAGCGGAAGAAAGCAGTTTTTATCGTTCCGTTCTGTTGTGGGCGGTGATCAACGCCGGTCTGTTCGCGATAAACCATTACACCTCGCCGGATTCAGTCTGGTTCGTCTGGCCCCTGTGTATCTGGGGCTGCATTGTGTTGTTGCGGGGGTTACGCATTTTTGTTTTTCGCGGATCGGTGGAGCGCTGGCAGAAGGCGCGTTTACAGAAGTTAATACGCAAGCTCTGATCCGGAAAAAATGCTACTAAAGCGCCCGTGTTAATCGTAAGCAAAACTGCCCTGACTGAGACATATCAAAACCCTTGCCGGACATACTGCTATCCTCTGTAATATTCAGGGTCATTAGCTCAACGGACAGAGAATGGATCAGCAGCGGCGGTTTGCATTTAATCTTAAGAGACTGATATTGCTTCTTGCACTGGTGAGTACGCTTGTCACCTTGCTCAGCAGTTATCTGGCAATTTTTCAGGTAGAGAAGAAGCTCCTTACCGAATCCTCCCTCAGGGCGAGTCAGTCGTTCGCCACACGACTGTCGCTGACGGCTGATTTGTTTTTCAATGCCGTAAACAAGCAGGTGGCCTATAGCGCCGATTTACTCGGCGAGCGGTTTAACAATGTTGATGCACTGACTGAAGAAGCCGATCGTTTGCAGTTGCAAAGTAAGCGCTTCAGCTCGGTGCTGGTGGTGGATACCACCGGCGTCGTGCGTGCGGCTTCACGAAACTCTGCGGCGATGGTCGGTTTAAAACTGGTGTCTGATGCCAATACCGCTGCGTTGAAAACGCAAAATCCGGTGCTCAGTTCCCCCTTTCTCACTCCACAGAATAATCACATCATTGTGCTTTCCTCACCCATCCGTAATGCGCGTGGCGGCTATCTCGGGTATCTGGCCACCGAAATTGACCTGAGCAAAGGCAGCATTGTGGATACGCTGATTAATGCCCGCAATTACCGTAAAGACGCCTATATCTATGTCATCGACCGTGAAGGCGACGTGTTGTATCGCGACGCGTCAGGCTGGAGTGAAAGCGCGCCACAGGGGCATGTGAACAAGGCACTTTTGGGCGGACGGGAGCAGGGTTTTTTGCGTATGGAAAACCTGCAAGGCGAAGAATCTCTGGCGGGTTTCTCTACGGTGGAGGTGGCGGGCTGGACGGTGCTGGTGCTGCATCCGGCGAAAGCCGATGTGATGCTGCTGTATCACGTAATGATGCAGGTTTTGCTCTACACGTTGCCGATTGTCATTCTGGTGTTCATCTGCATCTGGCTGCTGACGCGCTATATTTCGCGGCCGCTGCGACAGCTTGCCTCGAAGGCTGACACCATGGACTCACATGATGTCTCCGAGGAAATTCAGCAGATCAATGCCTGGTATTACGAAGCATCGAAGCTGAAAACGGTGATGTTGCAGGGGATCCGGTTGTTGCATCAGCGTATCGAACAACTGAGTACCGAAGCCCATACCGACCCGATGACCGGGCTGCTGAACCGGCGCGGTTTTTATGAGGCGGTGGATAAACAGCTAAAGGAATCGTCGCGCGTTGCAGTCATCACCCTCGATATCGATCACTTCAAAAAAGTAAACGACACTTTCGGACATGACGTGGGCGATAGGGTGATCACTCAACTGGCGCGCCATATTCTGAGTAATTCGCGGGAAGGCGATCTGCTGTGTCGCATGGGTGGCGAGGAATTTTTACTGCTGCTGCCCGGCGCGTCACTGACGCAGGCCACCGGGCTGGCCGAGCGTTTGCGCAAGCAGGTTGAAATGCAGCAGTTTGAGGGGGCCGGTCAGGTCACGATTTCAATCGGCGTTACCCTGTTCTATCCCGGAAAAGCCAATATTGACGGGGCATTGAAAACTGCGGATAAAGCGCTGTATCAGGCCAAAAATAAAGGGCGTAACTGCGTGGTGAATTTGTAGATTGGATGAGGCTAAACGGTCAGCCAGAAGGATGAGAAAAGGCTCAGGCATCGCGCCTGAGCTTTGACTTAGCGTGAACCCGGCAGCAGGGATTCAGTGCATTTGAAGACGTCTTCGCGGAATTTGCGTGAGGCATCATCCAGATCGGCCTGATTGGCGACATCTGCACGGTTGGCTTCCAGCGCCTGATTGACCGCGAGGGTGAACGCATTTTCCTGGCTGGCATTCAGCACATTCCCCACGCTGCCAAACAGCAGACGCATGGCGGAAATCTGCACCAGCAGCTCACGGTTTACGCGCTCAAGCTGGTCAACACGTTTGTTCAGGGTCTCGTCATTCATAGGTGTCTCCTTATTTAATTGCCGCACACCATAACAAAAGCACCGCAATGAAAAAACCGTCTTACGGCGGGCGGGTCTTTGTCTGGTGGATTAACGCACCATTTGCTGCATCTGACGGCTGAGTTGCATCAGTTGCGCATTCAGCGGAACCAGTTGTTGCTGGATGGCGTTGTATTTATCCAGTTGTTTCTGGTTGGCGAATTGCAGACGGTTGCCGGTGATGGTGACGTTTTTGCCCTGACTTTTGATGAAGTCGGCCTTCGCTACAATCAGGTTCAGCACCTGCGGCAATAAATCAAACACCTGCTCAGTGATGGCTGACGGTTTAACGATGGTTTTCTCATACACCTGATCGTAAACCTTCTTCAGGTCTTCCGGCTGTTTCAGCGCTGCATGCTGCGTATCGGCCTGGGTTTTCAGCAGCACGATTTTCTCTTTCCATCGTTCACTGCTGTCAGCCATTTTCTTCAGATCATCGCGCTGCTCAAGCAGGTTACTGACGCTGTTTACGCCGTTCATACCGGCAAAAACCGGCACCAGCGAAGAATCCAGTTCGATATTCATCTGATGATGAAAACCGGTGATAATCGCGTAATCTTTAGTGTAATCGCCAAACTCTTTTTTCTGCGCTTCGGTCAGTTGCGGGACGGCCAGCACGGGTTTATCGAGGATCCGCGACTGAAGAAAGTCTATAAAGGCTTTGCGTTGTGCGGGTTCTTTATCACCGCAGCCGCTGAGGACAATAATCATCAGCAACATCATAAAAGGGAGCAAAAATACGCGGTGTGAGGTCTGTAAGCGGGGCGCTGAGTGCATCATTTCCTTGTTCCTTTATCTCCATCATCAGAGCCTTAACCTTAACGCATAAAGATAATTTTTTGCTAGATCAGCATAGCTATCTTCGCTAACGTCACTCTCAGAGTCATTTATTCAGGGAATGTATCACTTTGAAGCATAAGTCATTTTCGATAAAAAAGTTTGCGCCGGTGCTGGCCATGATGATCCTCGCGGGGTGTACCTCGACGAAAAAAAGCGCAACGCCGGTGCAAAATCCGCATGACGTGAAAGCGGATATCGTGCGGCTGATGCCGACATCAGCCCCCGACAGAAAAGGTTGGGCGACCGATATTACCGCCGCTTTCACCACGCAGAACATTCCGGCAACCACCGAAAATATCTGTTCTGTGCTGGCGGTGGCGCAGCAGGAATCCAATTTCAACGCCGACGCACCGGTGCCGGGATTAAGCAAAATTGCGTGGAAAGAGATTGACCGGCGCGCCGATGCGGTTCATGTGCCCAATTTCCTGGTGCACACCGCGTTGTTGCTGAAATCCCCGAACGGCAAATCCTACAGCGAGCGGCTGGATAACGTAAAAACCGAGAAACAGCTGAGTGCGATTTTTGATGATTTCATTGATATGGTGCCGATGGGGCAGAAGCTGTTCGGCAATCTGAATCCGGTGCATACCGGCGGGCCGATGCAGGTCAGCATTGCGTTTGCCGAGCAAAACGCCAAAGGCTATCCGTATAAAGTTGAGGATTCAATCCGCAATGAAGTGTTTAGCCGCCGCGGCGGCGTGTATTTTGGCGTCAAACATCTGCTGGGGTATCCGGCGAATTACACTCAGCCGTTATACCGCTTTGCCGACTTTAATGCTGGCTGGTATGCCAGCCGCAACGCCGCATTCCAGAGTGCGGTAAGTAAAGTGTCAGGCATTCCGCTGGCACTGGACGGTGACCTGATTAACTACGGCACTGATAAACCGGGCGGCACAGAGCTGGCAGTACGCACACTGAGCAAACGTCTGGACATCAGCAATTCGGCCATCCGTAAGGCGCTGGAGAAGGGCGAACAACTGGAGTTTGAAGAGACCCGGCTCTACAAGCAGGTCTTCGCGCTGGCGGATAAAACCACCGGTAAAAGACAGCCACGGGAAATGCTACCGGGCATCACGCTGGAAAGTCCGAAGATTACCCGCAAGCTGACTACCGCGTGGTTTGCTAAGCGGGTAGACGGTCGTCGTGCGGATTGCATGAAAAGAGCGGGAGGATGATTCTTAAAGCCTGCCGGAACCGGGCAGGCTTTCTTATTATTTAATCGGGCTACAGCCGTTGTCACGGGCGGCCTGAGCGATATTTCCGGTTGGAATAAATCCGCCGGTAATATAATCCCGTTGAAATAAAAGCTTGCTTAATAAATCCGCCTGTGTGTAAATAGCGTCAACGGTTTGTGGTTAAGACCTATTTATGTAAGACATTTTAGTAAAGCAGTTCCTGGTTCAAGTGATATAGCAAATCCTTTCTCCGACGAATTTCCTTCTCTGATGCATCCATAAGTATTTCAAATAAAAACAGACCTATATTGCCCTATGGCATCATAAAATAAAAACGAAGAAGGTATTTTCTATGTCTAATAAAATGACTGGTTTAGTAAAATGGTTTGACGCTGGTAAAGGTTTCGGTTTCATCTCCCCTGCAGACGGCAGCAAAGACGTGTTCGTTCACTTCTCTGCAATCCAGAGCAATGATTTCAAAACCCTGGACGAAGGTCAGAACGTTGAGTTCACCATCGAAAATGGTCAGAAAGGCCCATCAGCGGGTAACGTTGTCGTTCTGTAATGTCGCCTGATATTGAAGGCAAACACTCTGCAATAGCGAAGATGGGTTAAACCCGGAGCAGCCAGAATAATTGTTTCAATATCGACATTATCAATGACAAAAATAAACCCTGGCCAACGCCGGGGTTTATTATATATAAGCTTCTGAATTTATTTCCGGGAGCCATAACAGAAAAGCCAGTTGGATTATTTCACCCGTTGTTTTTTCTGTTATGAAATGGCCGTGCTCAGGCCGCGCAATGTCGGAGTGTTCGATGGACGCTTGCGCCATAATATGACGGCCGGGAAAGCACCGGCAAATTCCCTTTATCCTTTGGACTGGCTCTGCGTTGGCTTCCTTCGCTCACCCGAATCACTTACATAAGTAAGCTCATCGGGATTCCTTCACTTGCCGCCTTCCTGCAACTCGAATTATTCGTGAATAAGCTTTGTGTTCAATCCCGATCCCAATCCAACCTCAATTGCTGCCTTTGCCGAAAAACAGGTAAAAAAAAGCCCGCACGCGGCGGGCAAAATAACAGGGTTCTACAGGGGTATTACACAGGGACATCACACAACATTTGATGGATTTAAGATATCAAACCTTGTGTATGGTTTTGTCATCGCCCGGTAAGGTTAATCCAGCAGATGTAAGCCTTATTTGTCCGCATAATGCGTAATCACCTGATCAATTTTGCTGTCCGCCAGCGCAATGCCCTTCTGTATCAGAGACTCAGAACCGATGCTTGCCAGCACGATAACCACGGCAACAATCATTAATCCTTTGTATGTCATGATGAATCCTTCCGCATAGCTTAATGAATGGCAGCATTATGCGACGATACGGCAAGTATCGCCACAGGAAGAGAAAGCAGAGGGAAAGGCGTTATGCGCCTAAATGGCCGACAGTGAAATACGTGACCAAACCAACGATCACCAGCAGCGCAATCGCAGAGGCAGTATAAAGAATGATGCGTTTAGGGCTGTAAAATGCCATGAAATGTCCTTATTTATCCGTCGTCGTTAACGCTGTTTACTCACAGAAGTTCCATCATCAGGGCCATCACATAACCGATCCCGACAGAGCCTCCTGCCATCATTAACCAAAAAGCAGTGGCCTTCATTTCACACTCCTTGTGCGGGACGAATTGTCCCAATCATTTGTTTCATGATGCAATTATAACAAACATATAATCCATATGGATAAATATGTGCTTTTATTTTAAGCAATGTGTCTGAGAAATCCCTTTCTGAACTGTGAAGCATCTCGCTAATCTGCCCAAAAGCAATGACGAAGCAGGGGAGATGATTGTGCTTATGCACATCGTTTAATGCATTGATAATATGCAGTAATAAGGCCAGTGAGTCCTTGCGGGTGATCAAAGCTTGGGCGACTGCACAATGGTAAATCCCGGTGTACACATCTTACTTAGTGTTGCAGTTGTTCATAATTTCAACGCTAAGGGAACACCATGAACGGTCATGAAAACAAAGCGGTACGCAGTGCAAACCGCAAATTCTTTGCCCGCACCATTCCGATGCTCATCCTGATGTTGATCATTAACCAAATCGACCGCACCAATGTCGGATTCATCAAGCATAGCCTGGAAACCGACGTAGGCATCAGCACGGCAGCGTTCGGTTTCGGTGCCGGGCTGTTCTTCGTCGGTTACGCGCTGTTTGAAATTCCCAGCAACATGCTGATGGACAAGTATGGCGCGCGTGTCTGGCTGACGCGCATCATGATCACCTGGGGTGCGGTGGTCTTTGCCATGGGCTTCGTCACCACACCGATGCAATTCTACGTGCTGCGGTTTCTGCTCGGTGTCGCTGAAGCCGGTTTCTTCCCGGGGATCCTGTTCTATTTCCGCAAATGGGTGCCGAATGTTTACCGCGGCCGTGCCACGGCTTTGATCCTCACCGGTTCAGCAGCCGCGTACTTGCTCTCCGGCCCGGTTACCGGTGGCCTGCTGGAATTGCATGACTTTATGGGATTGCCGGGCTGGCAGTGGGTGCTGTTTATCGAAGGTGCGCTGTCGGTGCTGGTAGGGATCGTGGCGGCATTCTTCCTGGTGTCGAAACCTGAAGAGGCAAAATGGCTGACTGCTGAAGAGAAACTTGCGCTGAGTAATGCGCTGAGCACGGAATCCAGTTCGCGTGATTTACATACGCAGGGTCAGTCGCGCTGGAAGCTGATCACTGACGGCAAAATGGCGTACCTGTGTTTCCTGTTCTTTGTGATGTGCATGACCGGTTACACGCTGGTGTTCTGGCAGCCGGAGATCATCGGCCGCATTCAGGGGCTTTCCCCCTTCCAGATCGGCATGCTGAATTCCGTTCCGTGGATTTGCGCCATTATCGCCATCAATATTCTTGGCCGCGTCAGCGACCGTTTCCGCGGCAGTCGCGAAACCATTCTGGCGCTGGCGTTGATTGTGGCTGCGATCGGCACCTGCCTGTGTACGGTCGGCAGTCCGTGGTTTGGTTTATTTGCGCTATGCGTGGTGTGTATCGGGACGAAATCCAGCGCGGTATTGTTCTGGCCGATCCCGCAAAGTCAGCTACCGTCATCCATCGTGGCGCCGGGGATTGCGCTGATCAATTCACTGGGCAATCTCGGCGGTTTCTTCGCACCGGCGGTGTTTGGTTATCTGCAACAAACCACCGGCAGCACCACTGCGGGTTTGTATATCCTCAGCGGAATTTCGGTTTTCGCCGCTATCACGCTGTTCTTCACCAAAACTCACCGCACGCCAACGCAACCTGAATATCACGCCCCGCAGGGAATGGAGCCAAAACGTCATGTCTGATACGCCTAAAATTGTCGAAATGCAGGTCATTCCGGTCGCCGGTTACGACAGCATGCTGCTGAACATTGCCGGTGCACATAACTGTTATTTCACCCGTATTTTGCTGGTGCTCAAAGACAGTGCCGGACATACCGGCGTGGGCGAAGCGCCCGCCACCGGCGTGGTGCTGAAGATCCTCAATGATGCCATCCCGCATATCGTCGGGCAGAAAATTGGCATCATGAATCAGCTGGTGAGCGATTTGCACAAACGGGATCTGGAGGAAAACCGTCAGCCGAAACCGGTGCTGCCGGGCTTCCGGCCGTGGGATCTCGAACGTCATCACAATGCCGTCGCGGTTCTGGAAACCGCACTGCTGGATCTGATGGGGCAGTTTCTCAATCAGCCGGTGGCGCAACTGCTCGGCCCCGGTAAACAGCGCGATGAAGTGCCGGTGCTCGGTTATCTGTTTTATATTGCCGACCGGCAGAAAACCGATCTGGATTATCAGCCAGGAAAGGCGCTGGCGGGGCAGCATCTGTGGTATCACCTGCGTCATCAGGAGGCCATGAGCCACGAAAAAGTGGTGCAACTGGCGGAAGCGGCACAGGATAAATACGGTTTTAAAGATTTCAAACTTAAAGGCGGCGTGCAGGCGGGTGAAGTCGAAATAGAAACGGTCAGGGCACTGAAAAAACGCTTCCCGCAGGCGCGTATTACTGTGGACCCGAATGCGTCCTGGTCGCTGGATCAGGCGATTTCGCTGTGCAAAAACATGCACGGGATTTTGTCTTACGTTGAAGATCCGTGTGGCGCGGAGCAGGGGTTTTCCGGACGTGAAACGCTGGCGGAATTTAAGCGCGCCACCGGATTACCGGTCGCGACCAATATGATTGCCAACGACTGGCGGCAGATGAGCCATGCGCTGCAACTGAATGCGATCGATATCCCGCTGGCTGATCCCCATTACTGGTCGATGCGCGGGGCGAATACCATCGGCACATTATGTAATGCGTGGGGGCTGACGCTTGGCTGTCATTCGAACAATCACTTTGATGTGTCGCTGGCGATGCTGGCGCATCTCGGGGCGGCCGCGCCCGGCGAGATCACGCCATTTGATACACACTGGATCTGGCAGGAGGGACAGCATCTGACCAAAAACCCGTTGCAGATTAAAGACGGTAAACTGGCGCTGAATGAACTGCCGGGGCTGGGCGTTGAACTGGATATGGATGCCGTCGGCATCGCCCATCAGCGTTACAACAACCTGCGGCACAAAGATCGCGATGATGCGATCGCCATGCAGTATCTGATCCGCGGCTGGGCGTTTGACGGCAAGCGCGCCACTTTGGTTCGCTGACGTCGGGCTGACTGGCGTGTGGTGACTTAAGCGAGTTTTATTTCAAATAATCGGTGCGGGCGTTCAGTTTGTTATGCGCGCTGGCATCGATAGTTGTGGAAGGTCTGGTGCTGCTTTCGCTGGCTTTACGGTTCAGTTCAGAAGCCACTTCCTGAGCGCTGGAAGGGTAAGCCTGAGCGAAACTGTTGAACGTAGTCATTGAGATCATCAGGCCAAAAAGAGCGAGGGTAATGCGTTTCATTTTGCAGGTGTCCGGTCTGTTCACATTTTGTCATAAGGGTACGTGATTCAGCGGCCGATTTTATATGCTTTCTTCATAAGAAACGGGAGCTAATTGTGCTCCCGTTCATCATTTATGCTGTGCTCAGCTGCTGTGTTACACGTGCTGGAGCGTATTATGCGCTTCTTCTGACTTATTCGGTAAGCGAATTGTGGCAGAAAGAACCAATGACACAATCAATAATACAGTGATGATGCTGAAGGTCACTGCGAAGCCACCGAACAGGGAAGCCACCAGTGAGGCAAAGATGCTGCCGATACCGAAGCCCAGATACAGCAGGCCGTAGTTTTTGGTCATGTTGTTCAGGCCGAAGAAGTCGCTGACCAGTGAAGGGTAAACGGTGATGGTTCCACCGAAGCTGAAAGCGACGCAGGCCACGGAGAGGAAGAACATCATTTCGTTCATCTGGGTGAACAGCATCATGCTCATACCGGCCAGCGACACAATCTGCGCGATAGAGATAACGCGGATACGCTGCATTTTGTCAGACAACACACCCAACACCAGGCGGCCGCTCAGGTTAGCAATCGCAATCACGGTTACGGCGTTGGCGGCGGTCAGCGCATCCAGTTTAACCAGGCTTTGACCGATATCTTTCGCCACACCAATCACATACAAACCACTCATGCAGGCGGTCAGGAACATCAGCGCCAGCATCCAGTATTGCGGTGCACGAATGGCTTCGGCCAGGGTGAAATCACGGCTGTCGTTGCTGTTATCGTTCAGGGTGTTTTCCTCACGGGTGACGGCTGATGTTTCCTGTTTCGGCGCATCTTTCATCATCAGTGCGCCGGCAATCACCATCACCATCGCCACACCACCCCAGATCATGAAAGTGTTTTGCAAACCTTCCGTCGCCAGCAGATGACCGCAGACGAATTTGAATAACAGACTGCCCAGCCCGTAAGCACCGATTGAACAGGCTGAAATCATGCCTTTACGCTCAGGGAACCATTTCACGCAGTTGGTGAGGGTCAGCAGGTAACCGGCACCGTCCGCCAGACCGACCAGCACGCCGGCGCTGATGTACAGCATGATCACGTTATCGGAATGGGCGGTCAGCGCGAAACCGGCGGCCATCAGTAAACCGGCGGCGATGGTGACGGCACGCACACCAAACCGTTCCTGAAGTTTACCCGCAACGGAAGAGGCGAGAGCCAGACACAGACTCAGGATACCGAACGTCAGCGCAACGCGGCTGATCGGTTCGCCGAGTTTTTCGGACAACTGACCGTTAAAGAGACTCCAGGTATAAACGGAACCCAGTGCAAGCTGAGTAAGAATGGTACCGGCCAGTGTCAGCCAGCGGGTACGGTTGTCGTTCTGCATGCCAGATTTGTCACTCATAGTGGGTTCTCCCGAGCGAAGTAGATTCAATTAACTGTGGCTATGATAAGTCCGCGGAATGGATGCGGATGATTTGTGGAGTGAGATGCATGAGTTGCGGAATGAAATGCATCCATGACGGCATGAGTCGCCATTTTCTGGCTAAAATCAGCTCAAAATTGGACTTAAAACACCGCTGCAGGCCTTGCGGGGCGCGGGTTTTAGTTGATCTGGATCACTAATCTGTTATTTAGTTTTTTCAGGCAGGGTTACAAAGGTTTCGTTGTGTCATTGGCTGCATCAGAAAGATTCTGACCGGGGGAGTTTTAAACGATTAATTATTAATAAGGTGAAAAAAACGAGCCGTTTGAGCTCGTTTTTGTTTCTGCGTTCCGGTCTACAAGGCCCCGGTATTCAGCGCGGCATTAATCGCGGCCGCGACGCCGGTCGGGTTTTCCCACATCATCGAGTGACCGGCTTGCGGCACAATGGCGGTCTGAACGCCATGTTGCGGCAAAACGGCGACATCCGGTTCTGGCAGTGAAAACTCACCAAACAACACCGTCGCAGGCATTTCAAGCTGATAAAGCTGTTCGCGCCATGATACCGTTTCCCCCTTTACCAGCCCGACCGCCTGACGGTGGATGGCCAGCGGCGAGGCGATGCTCATACATCCTGCCCAGATGTGATTATTCCCGCGTACGGCGACATCAATCAGATGTGTATGGCCCTCGCGCAGATATGCTTCTTCTGAATACTGAGTCACCGCGCGGCTGAAGGTGCCGCCGCCGGCATCCAGATTTGGCTCGGCGACAATCAGGCGCTGGATCAGGTCAGGGCGCTGCGCTGCCACCATAATGGCAATGCTGCCGCCCATGCTGTGACCGATTAAATTGACCTGTGGCACACCCAGGCTTTCCAGCCAGGCAATCACACAATCAGTATGCGCCCGGAGGCTGTAGCTGAAATCATCGGGTTTATCGCTGTAACCTGAACCGGCGAAATCCAGCAGCAGCGAGCGACGCGGGCGCAGGGAAGCATCTGTCGCCACCCGTGGAAAATCGCAGGAAGCTGCACAGCCGAGACCGTGTAAAAAGACCAGCGGCACACCCAGCCCTGGTAACTCGTGGAAACGTAACTGCATTTCCATACCGGGTACTTTGAACGATTTCATCTCAATCCTTTGTTAATCACTTAAGTGCAATCTGCGGATTATAGGCAGGATTTTTCTTAGCGGCAGTATAAAAAAGGGGTGAACACGCATCCGGGACTGGCGGCATCATCAATGATGGTGGATTCCCGTTAAGTCATTCAGCATGTGAATATTTTTTTTCCGGACTCTTTCTATCAGCCAGACAAGTGATAGCATGGAACCCTTGCTCACTTTATGGATTTATCTGATGGTCAGGTTAGGCAGTTTTGTGGCGGTTACCCTGGTGCTGGCGTCGTTTTCAGCATCTGCTGTCACTCAGTATCAATGTGTATTAACGCACCACACGCAGTCTGATGATGGCAACGATGTTTCTGAAGTCGTCAATAAAAACGCACAGGTCTATGATGCGGGTAATACGTTCAGCTTTTCTCCGGATGGCAGCAAAATGGTCACCAGCCCGGAACTGACGGACATCATCGGCAAAGACAATCAGCCCATGAAAGCCGGTGCACAAGATAACCTGATGTATATTCACGTAAAAGACAGTTTTGTTGTCGCCACGCAAACCGAAGGTTATGTTTACGGAGATTGCAAAGTGAATACCGCGAAGTAAAAATCCTGGCCACAGCATTTTCTGAATCCGGGCGTTACGTCTGTCCGCAACGCCCTGCAATAAATAGAAACACTCCTGCCAGTTCATTAGCACACTTCTTATAGTCGCCTGTTGCACGACGGGCTATCCTTGCGCACTTTTCCGGTCCCCACTTTTTTTCATTTTCGCCCGCTTCAAGAAGCAGACAAAAAAGGTATTTGCCCGCTTATGGCCTTACTTAACGACGAAATCCGCGACCATACTGCCGAGTCCGTCCTTTTCGTTCGTCGTGCCGTGATCGCATTTATGGTGGTGATCCTCCTGTCGTCTGCGCTGGTGTTTAACCTGTATCACCTGCAGGTGGGCATGCATGATTTTTATCAGACCCGCTCGAATCAGAATGACATCAAAATGCTGCCGATCGCGCCCAGTCGCGGGTTGATCATGGATCGCAACGGTGTCGTGCTGGCGCAAAATATCACCCTGTACCAGATTGAAGTCATCCCGGGAAAAGTGCCTGATCTCAACGCCACGCTGAATGCGCTGAAACCCATTGTCGATCTGACACAGGACGATCTGGACAGTTTTCACGATGCGATGATCCACGGACGTCGCTTTGCGCAGATCCCTCTGAAGCTGGCGCTGACGGATGTTGAAGTGGCGCGTTTTTCCGTCAATCAGTTTGATTTCCCCGGCGTCTCTATCAGCACCTATCAGCAGCGCCGTTATCCGTACGGTGCGGAACTGGCGCATGTTGTGGGTTATGTTTCGAAGATAAACGACAGAGATGCCAAACGCCTCGAGGCGGAGGGTATCGCTGAGAATTACGCGGCTGACCACGATATCGGTAAGCAGGGCGTTGAAAAATACTATGAAAACATTTTGCATGGGCGCACCGGATATCAGGAAGTCGAGGTCGATAACCACGGTCATGTGGTGCGTTTACTGAAAGAGGTTCCGCCGCAGGCCGGGCAAAATATCTATCTGACGCTTGATCTGGATTTGCAGCAGTACATCGAAAAAGTGCTGAAAGGGCAGCGTGCGGCAGTGGTGGTGATGGATCCGCGTGACGGCGGGATCAAAGCGATGGTCTCCAGCCCGAGTTATGATCCGAACCCGTTTGTGAACGGCATTTCCAGTAAGCAATACAGCGCGTTACTGAAGAACCCGGATCTGCCGCTGATCAACCGTGTGACCCAGGGGCTGTATCCGCCGGCCTCGACGGTGAAACCGTTTATGGCAACATCGGCGCTGTTTGAAGGGGTGATCACGCCACAAACCACGTTCTTTGGTGCGCCGACCTGGACGCTGCCGGGCACAGAACGGCATTACCGCGACTGGCTGAAAACCGGTCACGGCCTGCTGAATGTCACCAAAGCTATCGAAGAGTCCGCTGATACTTTCTTCTACCAGGTGGCCTATGAAATGGGCATAGATCGTATCCATACCTGGCTGAGCAAATTTGGTTACGGGCAATCGACCGGTATTGATCTGGATGAGCAATATAACGGTGTGCTGCCGAGTCGTGAATGGAAACTGAAGGTACATAAAAAGGGCTGGTATCAGGGCGATACGGTGTCTGTCGGTATCGGTCAGGGCTACTGGGTGGCGACGCCGATCCAGATGGTGCGGGCGCTGAGCGCACTTGTGAACAACGGTAAACTGGAAACGCCTCACCTGTTATATTCCGCCAAAAGCGGCAAAGTGATCACGCCGTATAAAATGCCGCCGACGCAGCAAATCGCTGACCCGAAATCGCCCATCTGGGGCATCGTGAAAAACGGGATGTTCGGGATGGCTAATCTCCCGAATGGTACCGGTTATAAACTTTTCCACACCGCGCCTTATCAGATTGCGGCAAAATCCGGAACATCACAGGTATTCAGTCTGCGCGAAAATCAGGTGTATAACGCCAAAATGACGCCGGTACGTTTGCGCGACCATATTTTCTATACTGCGTTTGCGCCTTATAAACACCCGACGGTGGTGATGGCGCTGATCATGGAAAATGGCGGCGGGGATGGTGTGGTGGCCGGGCCGACCGCGCGGGCGATCCTCGACCATATTTTCCTGCCGCCGCAGGCGGTGATGTGTGATCCGGCCAAAGTGGATAATCCGGCAGACTGCGAACAACCGGTGCCGGCGCCAAATTCACTCGGTTTCAGTGAGCATTGATCCGGGCGTGTGATCAGAGCATTTCAAAGGGCACGTTGTTGAGCCGGGCAACGTGTTTTCCAATCTCTTCCGTGGTCTTCATGTGACCAGCAGGGACTTTACTGTAGTCAGGAGACTGCCTCTTATCGGCGCCTAACACTCTCGTCACCCGGATGCTTTGAGTTGCGGGGAGCCCGTCATAGAGATTCAGACCCTGGCGGCCGATAATCAGTATTTCATTGTGGGTAAATTGATTACGGATCACTTTATCTTGCGTCATGAGAGCCGCGGGGGTCAAAAGTTGCTGATAGCCACCCTCGCATCTGAAGTCACCTACCCCTCTTCCGCTCTGAATGCACTCCACAAGTCCATAGGGCTGGAGCACCCGCCCTTGGGGGTTACATCCTTCCCGTCCGGCATGGTTCATAAACCACACGTCACGCGGGAATGTCCCGAGGATATTTTGTCGGGGGACGTCAAGAACCAGCGCGATGTTGTGATACATCCCTGTGTAACGAAAAGACTCTGTCGTGAATTTTTTAATATCGTTTAAATCAACCAATGATGTGCTGAAGACATCCCAACTATTAAACAGGGAGGCTGCGTCCTGACGGCAGAACGGGCTTTCTTGCAGTTCAAAGGTATGGACCAAAACATGGCGCTCAGGCAGTACGGCCCAGCTTTGCAGTAAGGCTGCTTTTTGCAGATTCCGCGCTTTTATTCTATCGCCCCGCTTTTCCCGCTCAGCTAAATACATTGCATGCGGCGATAATGTCGGGGTTTTCTTTTTGAAAAATGGCATGATATCAATCCTGAAATAGTCAATATTTTATTAAGTCTGCTTTCATCGTTATGGTGTTACATCAGGCGGGATCCTGTACTTATCGAAATTCCTTCAAACTATTTCGTATTCTAATTCGTTGATTTCCGCCACTTTAGCGGCGACTGTTTCTGGTGAGCCTGCATAATAGTCATACATGCTGTTACTCTCTGTCGGTTCGGCAACGACTATTTTGCGCACCCGGATCCTTTGTGTTGCCGGCAGACCTGCATATAACTTAACTCCCGGGCGACCAATAATGAGTACCTCATTATGTGATTCGATAGAGCGTGTTTTTTTATCTTCTGACAGAAGCGACTGAGGTGTCAGCAGTCGTTGATATCCACCTTCACAATGGTAATCTTCTTTGCCTTCTCCCTGGAATATCGCCCGACTCAGGGCTGAAGCATCGATAATTCTTCCCGCTGCATAGTCATTTTCACGCCCGATATGATTAGGAAACCAGACGTCAGTCGGATGCGTCCCAAGAATATTTTGCACCGGG
Source organism: Rahnella sp. GSA61A (assembly GCF_019969905.1). NCBI lineage: Bacteria > Pseudomonadati > Pseudomonadota > Gammaproteobacteria > Enterobacterales > Yersiniaceae > Rahnella > Rahnella sp. GSA61A. Next base: position 122,634 of record NZ_JAHXYO010000005.1, read on the forward strand.
ACATCCAGAATTAAGGCTGTGGTGCAATACATCCCGGTATAGCGTTTAATTTTGGTTAAGGGTTTAATATCTTTTAAGTCAACCAACGAGGTGCTGATAATATCCCAACTGCTTAAAATAGACTCTGCGCGGTGCTGGCAAAAAGGACTTTCTTCACCCTCAAAGGCATGAACCAGCAAATAGTTTTTCGGCAGGGAACGCCAACTGTTGAGTATTTTTTCCTTATCTCCAGATGAATATTTAATATCCTGCTTTTTAATAAAATGAATTCCTGATTTTTTATGTGAAAACATAATAATCTCGCGGGTAAATTTTAGGGGAATATGGTGGGGAATATAACATATGAGTTTTTTTTAATGACTTAATCACTTCTTAAGAATAATGATATTGCAGCTTCTCTTTAACGGGAGGTATAAGCGGCCGTGAAACCGGCAGATTTTTTCATTGCGTATATTTTCTGCGACGGAACGCCGTCATCCCCCTGCGAAACAGCGTGTGTCATAAAATGGCGACAATCACGTTATGTGCTGTCGTCATTTGGAGACATTTAAGATATTGATAATTAAGCGTTTGAATTACTTCATCGAATACTGTTGGGTTTCGGCGACACTCCGGGTGTTTTTTAAACGGGTTATTGCACGTCGTGCAGATGCCTGAAAACACATTTAAAATAAAAAACCTTTAAATTCATCTGCTTGATAATTAAACTTTAAAGTTGGCACGCATCCTGCTAGAATCGGGCAGTTGCTCATTCACCTGATTATGATTGGCTCACGCGAAAGCGTTGATATGCTCATAATGTCCGAATGACGCCAAAGAAACGGTGCCTATCGTTCACCCGACCGATAATCGTTGCGCAAGCACGTTATCAAACATCGAACGACACGTTGAGTGAGGCACCACCTCTTCCGGTTTGCAGAACATCCGTCAGGATGTTCTGCAACACCAACCCCTCTGAAGTCTGCCTTTTTGTTTCCCAATCCTTTTACATATCCTCTCTGACACTGGCTGTTCAAACCGTTGTCCGCTAGCATGACGTTATCTGTGGTCAATGAGATGAATGCGTTGAAAAGAGGACGTTTATTCCCCGGCTCGTTACGTCAGCTGGTCTTAATGGCTTTCCTGCTGGTGATGCTGCCGTTGCTGGTGCTGGCCTATCAGGCCTATGACAGCCTGGATCAACTCAGCCGGCAGGCGGCGCGTATCAACCGCACCACGCTGAGTGATGCGCGTCGCAGTGAATCGATGTCCGGCATCGCGCTGGAGATGGAGCGCAGCTACCGCCAGTATTGCGTCCTTGACGATCCGACCCTTTCCCGCCTTTATCAGAATCAGCACAAGCAATATGCCCAGTTGCTGGATGCCCATGCGTCTGTGCTGCCGGATTTACGCTATTACCAGACGTTGCGCACCTTACTGACTCAACTGACACAACCGGCCTGCCTGAATAACTCGCCGGATAAAGATTCCTCTGCACGGCTGGAAAATTTCTCGCGCACCAATGCCGAAATGGTACAGGCGACGCGGGAAGTGGTGTTCTCGCGCGGACAGCAACTCCAGCGCGCGATTGCCGAACGTGGTCAGTTCTTTGGCTGGCAGGCGCTGGTACTTTTTCTGCTCAGTGGCGCGCTGGTGGTGCTGTTCACCCGCATGATTATCGGGCCGGTGAAAGGTGTTGAACGAATGATCAACCGGCTGGGCGAAGGGCGTAATCTGGGCGATGTGACCCGTTTTAAAGGGCCGCGGGAGATCCGCTCGCTGGTGCAGCGCATCGTCTGGCTGAGTGAACGTCTTGCCTGGCTGGAATCACAGCGCCACGAATTCCTGCGCCATATTTCTCATGAACTTAAAACCCCGCTCGCCAGTATGCGTGAAGGCACCGAACTGCTGGCAGATGAAGTGGCCGGGCCGCTGACGCCGGATCAAAAAGAGGTGGTGGCTATCCTCAATAGCAGCAGCCGTCACCTGCAAACGCTGATTGAACAACTGCTCGATTACAACCGCAAGCTGGCTGATGCGCCGACGCTGAGTGTGTTTGTCGATCTTAAAGCGCTGGTGGATGACGTCGTAACGGCTAACAGCCTGCCCGCCCGCGCCAAGAAAATCCGCAGTGAAGTGATTATCGGTGCACCCCGGTGTCTGGCGGAACCGACCTTACTGAGGCGGGTGCTGGATAATCTCTATTCCAATGCGGTGCACTACGGGGCTGAATCCGGTACTATTTGGGTCCGTAGCCGGCAGGAAAACGGACGGGTGATAATCGAGGTGGCGAACACCGGAATACCGATCCCGCAGGCCGAGCGCACGATGATTTTTGAACCTTTTTACCAGGGTAGCCAGCAGAGGAAAGGGGCTGTAAAAGGCAGCGGTCTGGGGTTGAGTATTGCTCAGGACTGTATTCGCCGCATGCATGGAGAGCTGCAACTGGTTGCCGTTGAGGATGCGGACGTCTGTTTTCGTATCGAATTGCCCCTGACGGCTGAGAAGAATGAATAATGATGAAATTTTCAGGCTGGCTGCATGTGTTGTTACGCTGCCGGGTAATCTTATTGAGCATACCGCTGGTGCTTGCAGGCTGCGCGCCGCATTCCGCCAGTAACCCCTATTATCAGCAAGTTTCCGATCAGGTCGTGCCTGACAGCAAAGTGATCGACTTTCGCATTGCGCCCTGTGAAACCCTCTGGGCGCTGGATGACAGCGACGCGCTGACCAATTCGCTGTACTGGTTACGGGCGATGGACTGCGCTGACCGGATGAGTGATGCGCAGGCGCGTTACCAGGCGCAGCAGATCCCGGCCACAAGTTGGGAACAGGTGTTTAAACAAAGCATCCTGCTTGCCGGTGCGGATCCCGATCAGCAACAGCGTCGCGCATTGCTGGCGAAAGTGAGCGAGTACCGTGGCCAGATGCCGGGTTCGATTCGCCCGCTGGTGCAGTTATGGCGTGAACGTCAGAATTTGCAGGTGGTGCTGGGGGATGAAAAAGCCCGCAATGCCCGTCAGCAGGTGATGAATGAAGAAAAACTTCAGACGATGATCGCCGGACAGCAGGTGCTGGAAAACAATCTTGCGGATACGCGGCGTAAACTGGAAAACCTGACCGACATTGAGCGTCAGCTTTCCTCGCGTAAACAAATTCAGGGAGATTTGCCGGATAACGACGCCAGCGTACCTGCGAAAGCGACATCCGGTAAGCCGGTCAAACCTGCCGAAACCTATGCGCCGCCCGCTAAGGATCAGAACGCCAAATGACGATACGTAAAGCTGCCAGCTTATTGCTGGTTGATGACGATCCCAGCCTGTTAAAACTGTTGGGCATGCGCCTGACCAGCGAAGGTTTTCGCGTCACCACGGCGGAAAGCGGCGCTGAAGCGTTGCGTTTGCTGCATCGCGAACGTATTGATCTGGTGCTGAGCGATTTGCGCATGGATGAAATGGACGGCATGGCGCTTTTCGCCGAAATCCAGAAATTCCAGCCCGGCATGCCGGTGATCATTCTGACGGCACACGGTTCTATTCCCGATGCGGTCGCCGCCACCCAGCAGGGCGTATTTGGATTTCTCACCAAGCCGGTTGACCGCGATGCGCTGTATAAAGCTATCGATGAAGCGCTGGCGCAGTCCAGCCCGTCAGTCGATGAAAGCTGGCGCGAATCGATTGTCACCCGCAGCCCGATTATGTTGCGTCTGCTTGAACAGGCCAATATGGTCGCACAGTCTGATGTCAGCGTGCTGATTAACGGCCAAAGCGGCACCGGTAAAGAAGTGCTGGCGCAGGCCATTCACGGTGCCAGCCCGCGCGGCAAGAAAGCCTTTATTGCCATTAACTGTGGCGCATTGCCGGAACAGTTGCTGGAATCCGAATTATTCGGTCATGCCAAAGGGGCGTTTACTGGCGCGGTGAGCAGCCGTGAAGGTCTTTTCCAGGCAGCGACCGGCGGCACGTTATTCCTTGATGAAATCGGCGATATGCCCTTGTCGCTGCAGGTGAAATTGCTGCGCGTGTTGCAGGAACGCAAGGTGCGCCCGCTGGGCAGCAATCAGGATGTCGATGTGGATGTGCGCATTATTTCTGCGACGCACCGTGATTTGCCAAAAGCGATGGAGAAGGGTGAGTTTCGCGAAGACCTGTTTTATCGCCTCAATGTCGTCAGCCTGAAGCTGCCGACGTTGAGTGAAAGATCAGAAGACATTCCGCTGCTGGCCAATCATCTGCTGCGTGTTGCGGCGCAGCGACATAAACCTTTTGTGCGCAGTTTTTCGACGGATGCGCTGAAACGGCTGATGGCTGCCAGCTGGCCGGGCAATGTGCGCCAGTTAGTGAACGTCATCGAGCAATGTGTGGCGCTGACGTCTGCACCGGTGATCAGCGAAGCGCTGGTGCAACAGGCGCTGGAAGGTGAAAATACCGCGCTGCCAACGTTTGCCGATGCACGTAATCAGTTCGAGCTGAATTATCTGCGCAAGTTGCTGCAAATCACCAAAGGCAACGTGACGCAGGCAGCACGTATTGCCGGGCGTAACCGCACCGAGTTTTACAAGTTGCTGTCCCGTCATGAATTAGAAGCGACCGATTTTAAAGAGTAACGGGAATTTACTTTCAGAGGCTTGAGGTACATTCCTGCCGCTGAACTATGATACCTTTAGCGCCTTCGCATGCCTCCGGCATCCGAAACCAGATTGTGAACCATGCTGCCGCTCAGGAAGGCGGAGAGCAAACGAATGATTATAAGGGTCCGCCATGAAAAAGATTGATGCGATTATCAAGCCATTCAAACTCGACGATGTCCGTGAAGCACTGGCTGAAGTCGGGATTACCGGGATGACCGTGACCGAAGTGAAAGGCTTTGGCCGTCAGAAAGGTCACACAGAACTGTACCGTGGTGCGGAATACATGGTCGATTTCCTGCCAAAAGTGAAAATCGAAATTGTCGTGGCGGATGACATCGTGGATACCTGCGTGGAAACTATTATGACCACCGCGCAGACCGGTAAAATCGGCGACGGTAAAATCTTCGTGTTTGATGTGGCGCGTGTGGTGCGTATCCGTACCGGCGAGCAGGACGAAGAAGCGATTTAATGTTTCATCAGGGCGGGTAATACGATGTTACCGGCCCTGAGTTTTTCCTCTGTTATTCCCCGTTTCCTCCTTCCTGTCTTGTTATACCAATCTTTTTTTAACCACATCACTTCTCAACTCTTTGTTTATCCAGTTCTTAGCGGTTAATTCTGTTCATCAGCCCCCAAAGTTCCTCTCCGCCAATAACCACAAAAAATGCTATTTGTTAGTTTTGTGTGAAATTTGTGGGGTTTTTATTGTGACTTCATTGAAAAAGTGAGAGTAAAATCACGTTTGTTGTTATACCAGTTCAGATAACCTGTCAGATACGTTGTAATCACCCACTAAAACAATTCAGGGTGAAAGTATCAGGCGGCCGGAACTGGTGTGGATTGATCTCCGTTGATCGTGGTTTTCACACCCATTCAGAAGGCTTTGCAATGTCACAACCAGAAAAACCCATACGCATTTCCCGGCGCGTATTTTTAGGGGGCGCACTGGCGGCGCTTTCCGTTCCGTTGATGAATAAGCTGCTGCTCAGCCCGGTCTATGCCGCGCCGGTTGCCGGTTTGTCACAGGCAAAACAGGATTTCACCCAACTCTCGCTGTATCTGACCGGTCACGACCGGCTGGACCTGGCCCTTTCTGAACGTTATTACCAGACGATGTTAGCGCTGTATCCGGACTTCACCGCGCAGGTTCAGGCGTTGCAGGCGTTTATTACGGCGAATCACATTGATGCCGCTGAACTGCAAAAAGCGCTCGATGCACAGCAGCCCGCGCTGGCGAAATTGCCGCGCAGCATTCTTCAGGCGTGGTATCTCGGTGTGGTCGGCGATGGCAAACAGGCGGTTTGTCTGGCGTATGAAAATGCGCTGATGAATGTTGCGGTTCGCGATCACCTCAATCCGCCGAGTTATGCCTACGGCGCTTACGGCACCTGGGCAAAACAGCCTGTCTGAAAATAACGTTCAAAAAGGGTTAAACAATGAGTGAACAACTTTCCGCTGACGTCGTCGTCATCGGCTCGGGGATCTGCGGCTCGCTGGTCGCACAGCGTCTGGCAAAACAGGGCATCTCCGTCATTATTCTCGAATCCGGCCCGCGTATTGATCGCGGTACGCTGACTGAAAACTTCCGTAATTCGCCGCGCAAAAAAGACTTTATGTCGCCATATCCGTACTCGGACTGGTCACCGCATCCGGTATATAAACCGGAAGATAATGATTATCTGCAACAGCAGGGGCCGTATCCTTTCCCGGCGGAATACATCCGCATTATGGGCGGCACGACCTGGCACTGGGCGGCGCAGGCATGGCGTGTTCTGCCTAATGATATGAAGATTAAAACACTGTACGGCGTCGGGCGTGACTGGCCGTTGTCGTACGAAGAGCTGGAACCGTTTTATTACGAAGCCGAAGTGAAAATGGGCGTGTCCGGTGCGCCGAATAACGGTTCACCGCGCAGCCAGCCCTTCCCGATGGAACCGGTCGCTGAATCCTGGCTGCAACAGCGTTTCCGCGAGCGTCTGGCACCGGGCGGTTATGAGGTGATCGTTAACACCACCGCCCGTAACAGCCGTAACTATGACGGCCGTCCTGCCTGCTGTGGTAACAACAACTGCATGCCGATTTGCCCGATTGACGCGCAATATCACGGCGGCATCGCCGCGCAGGCGGCTGAAGCGGCGGGTGCAAAACTGATCACCAGCGCGGTGGTTTACCGTCTGGAGCATGATGAGAAAGGCCGTATTGTTGCCGCGCATTATTACGACCCGGATAAAGGCGAACATAAAGTTACGGCGAAAAACTTTGTGCTGGCGGCGAACGGCATCGAAAGTCCGAAACTGCTGCTGATCTCCGCCAGCGATAAATATCCTGACGGGCTGGCAAACAGTTCCGGCACCGTCGGGCGTCATCTGATGGATCACCCGAGTAACTCACTGACCTTCGAAACCGAAGAACCGTTGTGGGCGGGGCGCGGGCCAATGAGTCCGGCGTCTATCAACAGCCTGCGCGACGGCGATTTCCGTAAAGATTACGCCTCGTTCCGTATCGATATCGCCAACTCATCTCAGGTGCAGTCGGTAACGCAAGATCTGCTGGCGGAAGGCGTTTACGGCATCAGCCTGGATAACGAAATTCGTCGCCGTGCCTCGCACCAGACCAGCCTGAAAAACGTGATGGAGCAGTTGCCGAATTACGATAACCGCATCATTCTCAGCGACAAAAAAGACAAACTGGGTATCCCGAAACCGGCAGCGATTTACCACATGGACGATTATGTGCATCGCGGTATGGCGCGCGCAGTGAAGGAATATACCGAGATCGCCAGACTGATGGGCGGCACCAATTTGCGCTTCAGCAAGCCGGGCGTTTATGGCAACAACCAGCATATTACCGGCACGATGAGCATGGGGCATGACCCGAAAGATTCCGTGGTGGATGCGTTCGGACGTACTCATGACCATGAAAATCTGTTCATCACCAGTACCGGTGTCATGCCGACCTCGGCCACGGTCAATTCGACGCTGACCGCTGTCGCACTGGCGTTACGCACTGCTGATCATCTTGCCAAAACTGCGCTATAGGCTGACTGACATGACTCTGAATCGTTTAACTCAAAAACGTCTGACGGGCGCGTTGCTGGCCTTTGGCCTGAGCCTGACGGCGGGCACAGCTTATGCCGCGTTATCGCCGGAACAGGATGCGCTGATCAGGAAAGGCGAATATGTCGCGGTCGCCGGGGACTGCGTGGCCTGTCACTCCACCGAAGGCGGCAAACCGTTCGCCGGTGGCCTCGGACTGGCAACGCCACTGGGCACTATTTACTCGAGCAACATTACACCGTCTAAAAAAGACGGTATCGGCAATTACACGCTGGAGCAATTTGAACACGCGGTGCGTGATGGCGTGCGCGGTGATGGTGCGAATCTGTATCCGGCGATGCCGTACACCTCGTATGCCAAAATCAGCGATGACGACATGAAAGCGCTGTACGCCTACTTTATGCAGGGCGTGGAGCCGGTGGATGTGCCGTCAACGCCGACGGCGCTGCCGTTCCCGTTCAACGTGCGTTTGTCGATGGCAGGCTGGAATTTACTGTTCCTCGAAAAAGGCGCGTTTAAAGCCGATCCGTCGAAAAGCGATCAGGTCAACCGTGGCGCGTATCTCGGCGAGGCACTGGCGCACTGCAGCACCTGCCATACGCCGCGTAATGCGCTGATGGCCGAGCAGGGCGATAAAGCGCTGGGCGGCAGCAGTCTGGGCACCTGGTTCGCGCCGAACATTACGTCGGATGCGGTCAGCGGGATTGGCAACTGGAGCACCGGTGAGATCGCCGGTTACCTGAAAACCGGTCACGCGCCGGGTAAAGCGCAGGCGGCAGGGCCGATGGCGGAAGCGATCGACCATAGCCTCAGCCATCTGAGTGACAGCGATTTGCAGGCAATTGCCGTCTGGCTGAAACAGACCACGCCGGTCAGTCAGCAAGGGCAGGCGAGAGCCGCAGACCAGTTCGGATCACCGGCAAATTATGCCGATACTTTGCGTGGTGTTCCGCGTCCGGCTGATGCCGATAAAATGAGTGGCTGGCAGGTTTATGATGGCTATTGTGCCAGTTGCCATCAGCCCGACGGCCGTGGCAGCAAGGACGGTGGCCTGCCGTCGCTGATCAATAATACAGCGCTCGGGCACCTGAACAGCGACAACCTGGTGATGGCGATTCTGCATGGCGTGCAGCGCGGGCCGGAAAGCAAAGATGTCGCGATGCCAGCGTTTGAGCATTTACTGTCGGATACGCAGGTCGCTACGCTGAGCAATCAGTTGTTGCGGCAGTTTGGTAACGATCAGGCGAAAGTGACATCTGACCGCGTGAAAGAATTGCGTGCAGGTGGCAAACCTTCGCCGTTGCTTGAACTGGCGCACTGGGGCATGGGCATTGCGGGACTTGTGGTTATCCTGCTGATTGCGCTGTTCTTTGTACGTCGCCGACGTCGTCATTAATCTGTACTGAACAGCAATAAAAAAGGCTGACATTCTGTGTCAGCCTTTTCTTTTCGTGCAGGGATTAAAGGACTTTGTGCGGACCGAAACATTCGTAATGAATGTTGGCTTCGCTGATGTTCATCGCCAGCAGTTGTTTCGCTGCAAACTGCATAAAGCCGACCGGACCGCACAGGTAGAAATGCATCGCCGGATCGCTCAGCTGTGCGCTGACTTTGCTCAGATCCATCAGCCCTTCATACTGAAAATCTTCACCGGGTAAATCATTCGCCTGTGGCCGGTTATACCAGACATGGCTTTCCAGTTGCGGCAGGTTTTTCTGCGCGCTTGTCACTTCACCGGCAAATGCGTGCACGGCACCGTTTTCAGCCGCGTGCAGCCATTGTACCGGCGCATGATGTCCGCGTTCTGCCAGCGTATTGAGCATACCCAACATCGGCGTCTGACCAACACCTGCAGAAACCAGCGCCACCGGCGTGGTATCGCTGATATCCATAAAGAAATCACCGTGAGGGGCAGCAAGATGAATGATGTCGCCCGGCTGCGCAAAATTATGCAGGAAGTTGGATACGGCACCTTGCCCTTCGCGTTTTACCGCGATGCGGTAGGTTTTGCCGTTCGGTGCCTGGGTCAGGGAATACTGGCGGATTTCCTGATTTTCCAGTGAGGCATCGCGGATATATACCGCCAGATATTGCCCCGGCTGGAAGTCGGCCACCGGTTTACCGTCGACAGGTTCCAGCAGGAAAGAGGTAATCAGCTCACTCTGCGGTTGTTTTTCGGCGATGCGGAATTCACGCGTGCCGCGCCAGCCACCCGTTTTTTCTGCGCTGTCCTGATAAATCTCGGTTTCACGGTTAATAAACACATTCGCCAGCACGCCATAGGCTTTGCCCCATGCATCCAGCACTTCCTGACCCGGACTGAACATTTCATCCAGCGTTGCCAGCAGGTGAGCGCCGACAATATTGTATTGTTCAGGCTGGATGGTGAAGCTGGTGTGTTTTTGCGCGATGCGTTCCACTGCAGGCAGCAGCGCCGCCAGATTTTCAATATTAGCGGCATAAGCGCAGATGGCATCAAACAGCGCCTGACGCTGATCGCCGTTGCGCTGGTTGCTCATATTGAAGATGTCTTTCAGTTCGGGATTATGCGCAAACATACGGTCATAAAAGTGTGCGGTCAGTTTCGGACCGGTCGCAGCGAGCAAAGGAATAGTGGATTTAACGGTGGCGATAGTGGCTGAATCAAGCATGGTGAACACCTTGTCTGTGATGATTTTATTTAAACATGTATTTTAAATGCATCTTATATAAACCCACTATTTCTGTAAACACCCCCTAAAGGGGTAAGGGCTTTTCCCGACAGGGGCTGAGTCACAAAGCTGAAATTTGTACATGTTCAGGTGAATATTTATCCCTTGATTATGGACAGATGTTCGCAGATCAAAGCCTTGCTGTATCTGGAGCCAATCGTTTGCCTAAAAACCTCAAACTGACCCTATCCGAAGGCCGCTTAAACATTTACACTGTGGCGCAGAACCCGGAAGGGGCGTTTATTTTTAGTTTGTTGAGTCAGGAGATGCGGATGTTAAAGCGTGAAATGAACATTGCCGATTATGATGCTGAGCTGTGGGCAGCAATGGAAAAAGAAGTTGTTCGTCAGGAAGAACATATCGAGCTGATTGCGTCAGAAAACTATACCAGCCCGCGTGTCATGCAGGCTCAGGGTTCGCAACTGACCAACAAATATGCAGAAGGCTACCCGGGCAAACGTTATTACGGTGGCTGTGAGTACGTCGACATCGTTGAACAACTGGCTATCGACCGTGCAAAAGAATTGTTCGGTGCAGATTTTGCCAACGTTCAGCCGCACTCCGGCTCACAGGCAAACTTCGCGGTGTATACCGCACTGCTGCAACCGGGCGACACCATTCTGGGGATGAACCTTGGCCATGGCGGTCACCTGACGCACGGTTCACCGGTTAACCTTTCCGGTAAACTGTATAACGTGGTGCCTTATGGTATCGACGAAAGCGGCGACATCGATTACGAAGACGTGAAACGTCAGGCCGAACTGCACAAACCAAAAATGATCATCGGCGGCTTCTCTGCATTCTCCGGTATCGTTGACTGGGCAAAAATGCGTGAAATCGCCGACAGCGTTGGCGCTTACTTCTTCGTTGACATGGCACACGTTGCCGGTCTGATTGCTGCGGGCGTTTACCCGAACCCGGTTCCACACGCACACATCGTGACCACCACCACGCACAAAACGCTGGCTGGCCCACGCGGCGGTCTGATTCTGGCGAAAGGCGGCGACGAAGAGTTCTACAAAAAACTGAACTCTGCTGTCTTCCCGGGTGGTCAGGGCGGCCCGCTGATGCACGTGATTGCCGGTAAAGCGGTAGCACTGAAAGAAGCGATGGAACCTGAGTTCAAAGCTTACCAACAGCAGGTGGCTAAAAACGCACAGGCAATGGTGGCTGTAGTTCTGGAACGCGGCTACAAAGTGGTTTCCGGCGGCACGCACAACCACCTGTTCCTGATGGATCTGGTCGATAAGAATCTGACCGGTAAAGAAGCCGATGCTGCTCTGGGTCGCGCTAACATCACTGTGAACAAAAACAGCGTACCTAACGATCCGAAGAGCCCGTTTGTGACCTCTGGTGTGCGTATCGGTACCCCGGCTGTGACCCGTCGTGGTTTCAAAGAAGCTGAAGTGCGCGAACTGGCTGGCTGGATCTGTGACGTGCTGGACAACGTGAACGACGAAGCAACGATCGAACGCGTTAAACAGAAAGTTCTCGACATCTGTGCACGCTTCCCGGTTTACGCGTAATATTTGCGAAGCCGTTAAGCTGCTAAAACCCGCTACGGCGGGTTTTTTTATGGGCATGTATCAGAATTTGTGAGCTGGCAGACATTACGGGAGTATGAAAGCGTCTGCGGATTGCTAGCGATTGTGAGCTTTGTCAAAGTATTGGCCTCACACCGGAGGATTTATGGAATTGCGTTCCACGCGCTGGCTTGCACTCAGTTATTTCACCTATTTTTTCAGTTACGGTATTTTTCTTCCTTTCTGGGGCCTGTGGCTTAAAGGTGAGGGGATCTCCTCCGAAAGCATCGGCTTGTTGCTGGGTGCGGGTCTGGTCGCCCGTTTTCTCGGCACGTTAATCATTTCTCCGTCCATCAAAGACCCGTCTTACCTCATCACCGGTTTGCGTATTCTGGCGCTGCTTACGCTGGCGTTTGCCGTCGGGTTCTGGTTTGGCAACGGCTGGGCGTGGCTGATGATCAACATTGCCGGTTTCAGTCTGTTTTTCGGTCCGCTGGTGCCGCTGACCGATGCGCTGGCAGGCACGTTGCAACGCCAGATCAATATGGATTACGGCAAGGTGCGTGTCTGGGGCTCCATTGCCTTCGTGATTGGATCGGCGGTGACCGGCAAGCTGGTTGAGGTCTACGGTCATAAGGCGATTTTGTACACACTGACCGCAGGCGTGGCCGCGATGTTGCTCGGTATGTTGCTGCGCCCGAGCGTGAAGCCGGTGGGAGAGCCGCGTACCAGCGGTGCGCCGGGTATTTCGTGGAAAGCGTTGCTTGGCGAAAAACCAGTCTGGCGTTTCCTGTTATGTGTGACGCTGTTGCAGGGCGCCCATGCGGCGTATTACGGTTTCAGTGCAATTTACTGGCAGGATGTGGGCTATTCTTCCACGACCATCGGCTATTTGTGGTCGCTGGGCGTCGTGGCGGAAGTGCTGGTCTTTACCTTTAGCAAACAGCTGTTCAGCCGCTGGTCAGCGCGGGATCTGCTGCTGCTTTCGGCCGTGTGTGGCGTGGTACGCTGGGGAATGATGGGTGCGTTTACCGCGTTGCCGTGGCTGATTGTGATGCAGATTCTGCACTGTGGCACGTTTACGGTTTGTCATCTGGCGGGCATGCGATTTATCGCTGCACGACCACGTGATCAGGTGATCCGCCTGCAATCGGTGTATTCCGCACTGGCGATGGGGGGCGGCGTGGCCGTGATGACCATGGTATCCGGTTTCCTGTTCGAACATCTGCATGCCGGATTGTTCTGGGTGATGGCGCTGCTGGCGGTGCCGGCGATTTTCCTGCGTCCGGTGGTTACGCCGTCAGCGCCGGTGACGTCAGCCCGTTAGGGGGCTTCGAGCAGCGAGCGGATACGTTTACGCTGCTCTTTGGCCAGCGGTAGTTGCGTGTGGATCACCAGCGGGTCGGCGTCGGTGCTGCGGGTGGCGTAAGGGGTGACAATCAGCGCTACGCCACTCGGCGCACCGAATTTATAGAAATCCGCCAGCGTCTGATATTTAATGTTCAGCGGCAGCAGCGTCGCTTCGCGAATTTGCTGCTCGACCGCTTCTTCCAGCTGCGGATTGTCGTGCGTCAGCAGCAAAATTTGTTTTTCCTGCAAGGCATTACCCTGCATCAGCCACGCGCCGAAAGTGATCGCCACCAGCCCGATTTCATCCTCAGAAAGCGTAATCAGATATTCGTGTTCGAAACCCTGCAACGCCTCGCGGGTGGTTCGCACCAGACGCGGATACATGCGGTTCACTTCTTCCTGCATCAGATTGTCGATGCCGATGCCAAAATGACAGCGTTCGATCGCCGGGCCCAGATGGGCGAAAAGCTGGCCGACCAGCCCTTCGTAACTGCTGAATTTCATCCCGGCGATATCTTGAAAACGCGCCACCATATTTTCAATTTCTAATAACAGCCGCTGATCTTCCGTCGAACCGGAACTCTGATAACTGTGGATTTTCAGCATACGTAACATCAGGGTGAAAAACTCACATTCGCACTCATCCAGCCGGCCGTTGCTGAGTTCCTGTAACTGAATAAACAGTTCGCGGGCGGCAGGATATTCGGGCTTTTCGCGCAGCCAGCGACGCTGTTGTTCGGTGAAGCGTAAGCCGGTCGGGCCATTGTTTTGCCACAGACAGTATTGCAGGCAGATGAGCATCAGCTGGCGGTCGTGTCCGCTCAGGGGTTTGGGTAATAACGCGCCGCAGTCTTCCAGCATCATGCCAAGAATGTCGGTGCGCAGAGCAGCCTTCGGGCAGGCCTGGCCTTCGAAGGCAATATGCAGCCAGGGAATAAAATGGCGGGAAACGAAGTCCGGTGAAATGCGCAATGTACGGCGCAAGCCCTGAAATAAACACAGCCTTTGAGCGAGCGTATCGCCCTGAATGCGGCATTCTTTTTCGCTGTACTGCAGCACATCAAGCTGGTGGATCCGCTGAATTTCGCAGGTCACTTCCGCCAGATCTTCCCACGTCATGTCTAGCCCGACGCCGTTAATTTCGCTGATGATCTCCAGCTGAACCGCCGTCAGCGGCGCGTACAGCATCAGCAACACGTGGCAACGGCGTTGCGTAGCGGAAAGCGCAGGGGAGGGCTGTTTTTCTGGATTCATATCACCTGCCGAAAAGGTATCGCCTGAAATTATTAGTCAAGCATAGCAAAGCGAATGCCCGCAATAAGGCGCGGGGATTGGCTTTTACTCCGGCTTACAACTCAGATCACAGATATTTTTGACGACCGGTTAAATGCACAGCAAAATACTGTTACTTAGTAACAATATAATGGCGCCTGATATGGAAATGACGTTACACCAGGCCCGGAACCGGCCTTTCTCCCGTTACGCCAAATGGCTGGGCGTTGCGCTGTTCTGTCTGCCCGCAACGGTGCTGGCGCACCCGCACAGTTTTATTGATATGCAGACCACGCTGGTGGCGAATGAAACCTCGCTGACCGGGCTGAAAATGGTCTGGACGATGGATGAAATCACCTCGGCAGATTTGTTGTACGACGCACAGAACGCCAAGCCGGGGTCGGATATCTGGAAGAAACTGGCGGCCGAAGTCATGGCGCGGGTGCTGAGTCAGCATTACTTCACAGATTTCTATCGTGACGGAAAACCGGTGAAATATCTGGATCTGCCCAGTGAGTATCAGCTTTCCCGTAAGGGCGATCAGGCAGTGCTGGAATTCGTCCTGCCGCTGGCCAAACCGCAAGGGCTGGAAGGCAAACCGATGGAATTCTCCACTTTTGATCCTTCGTATTTTGTCGATATGACCTATAAAGACAAAACCGCGTTGCATCTGCCACCGGCGCTGGAAAAACGCTGTACGCTGGCACTGTTTACGCCGAAGCCGGATGCCTCGCTGCAAAATTATGCCCTGTCACTCGATAAGGCTGATGCCCCGCCGGAAGACATGGATCTTGGTCAGCAATTTGCTCAGAAGGTCACGCTGGAATGTCATTAATCTCCACGCCATCGAAAACCCTGTCCTGGCGCGATCTCTGGCCGCTGGCAGTATTTCTGTTGCTGCTGGCGGGCGGCGCTTCCCTGTTAATCCATTACTGGCCGCGTATTTTGCTCAGCAGCATTATCTGGCAGCGGGAGTTACATCAGGAACTGGCGGGTCTGCTGCGGCAGGTGAAAGAAAATCCGATGCAGGCGGGTATGACGCTGGCCGGTTTTAGCCTGATTTATGGCGTGATCCACGCCATCGGGCCGGGGCACGGCAAAATCGTTATCACCACCTATCTGGCGACGCATCCTTCGCGACTGAAAAACAGCCTGAAGCTGACCTTCGCGTCGGCGATTGTGCAGGGGCTGGTGGCAATATTATTGGTCAGTGTGGTGCTCGGCGTGCTGCAACTGTCTTCGCGTCAGCTGCATCAGAGCAGTTTCTGGATGGAGCGGGGCAGTTTCATTCTGGTGATGTTGCTGGGGTTGCTGTTGTGCTGGCGGGCGCTTAAACGGATGTGGCAAACCATCAACAGTTTGCGTCCGGTTCACGCCATGAAAATCCACAGCCTGTCGCCGATGGGCAATGAAACGCATGTCCACGACGAACATTGCGGTTGCGGCCATCAGCATGTGCCAAACGATCAGCAGCTTCAGGCGGGCGGAGATTTACGCACGCAGGTGGCGATTGTGCTGGCGATGGGATTACGCCCGTGTTCCGGCGCGATCATGGTATTGCTGTTTTCCAAGGTGATTGGCGTCTACAACTGGGGCGTGATTTCAGCCATTACGATGGCTATCGGCACCTCGCTGACCGTCTCGCTGATTGGTGTGCTGGTGTTTTACAGCCGTGCGCTGGCAGTGAAACTAAGCGCAACCCGCACGCCTGCGGCGTGGCAGCGGATCACCTGGTCACTGCTGGCGCTGACCGGCGGAATTGTGCTGCTGGTGGCGGGCATTTTGCTCTTCAGCACCGGCGGCGGTGATGTTTCACCGATAACCGGCGGGCCATTCAGGGGATAACCTCCTGTACATAAACAACAGACATAAAAAAACGGACGCCCGAAAGGACGTCCGTTTTTTTTAACTGATACTCAGCGGAATTAACGCTTCAGCGCTTCGCTCAGTTCATCACGCATGGTCATCAGAATACCTTTAACGACGCGTGGGTTGCCGGCAACGATGTTGCCTGACGAGAAGTGGTTGTGGCCGCCAACAAAGTCAGTCACCACGCCGCCGGATTCACGAACCAGCAGTTCACCGCCAGCGAAATCCCAGGGCTTGAGGGCGATTTCGAAGAAACCGTCAACGCGGCCAGCGGCCACGTAGGCCAGATCCAGCGCAGCAGAACCGGTGCGGCGGAAGTCTGCACATTCGGTGAACAGTTTGCCAACCACATTCATGTAGCTGGTTGCGTGTTGTTTTGCTTTGAACGGGAAACCGGTCGCCAGAATGGTGCCGTCGAGATCTTTCGCGTTAGTACCGCGCAGACGGTAACCGTTCAACTGTGCGCCCTGACCACGGCTCGCGGTGAACAGTTCGTTACGCATTGGATCGTAAACTACCGCGACTTCAGTGCGGCCTTTGATGCGCACGGCGATAGAAACAGCGAAATGTGGGAAGCGTTTAACGAAGTTGGTAGTGCCATCCAGCGGGTCGATAATCCATTGTACGTCTTTGTCTTCGCCTTCCAGCTCGCCACACTCTTCACTGATGATGGTGTGTTTTGGATAGGATTTGCGAATAACATCGATAATCATGTGTTCTGCATCGCGGTCTACGTTGGTAACAAAATCGTTGGTACCTTTTTGTGTAGATTCTACAGAGTCTGGCGTTTCGTAATGTTTGGCAATCAGGTTACCGGCCTTGCGCGCAGCGCGCACGGCGATGGTGAGCATCGGATGCATGGATATCTTCCAACTAGGATGTTAAAGAACGGGAATACGGGAAACGGCGCGCAGTATAGCAGGGGTTCTGAAAATTAACTACCGTTGTGTTAGGCTGTTGTGATTTTCCGTCTGGTTAAGAGTTCCTATGCTGCCCAATATCCGCATTGTATTAGTAGAAACGTCCCACACTGGCAATATGGGCTCTACCGCCCGTGCTATGAAAACCATGGGCTTATCAAGCCTTTATCTGGTGAATCCACTGGTAAAACCTGACTCTCAGGCTATCTCTTTGTCTGCCGGAGCCAGCGATGTCATCGGTAACGCGACAATTGTTGATACGCTTGATGAAGCGCTGGCTGGCTGTAGTCTGGTGATCGGCACCAGCGCACGTTCCCGCACACTGCCGTGGCCGATGCTTGAACCGCGCGAGTGCGGTGAGCACAGTGCGAAAGCCGCACAAACCGCGCCGGTGGCGCTGGTGTTTGGCCGTGAACGCGTCGGGCTGACCAACGAAGAACTGCAAAAATGTAACTATCATGTGTGCATTCCGGCAAACCCTGAATACAGCTCGCTGAATCTGGCGATGGCTGTGCAGATTATTGCCTATGAAGTACGCGTCGCACATCTGGCTTTACTGGAAGCAGCAAAACCGCAGATTGAATATGAAGAGACACCGTATCCGCTGGTCGACGATCTCGAACGTTTTTATCAGCATCTGGAAAAAACCTTGCTGGAAACCGGCTTTATTCGTCAGGCACATCCGGGGCAGGTGATGAGCAAATTACGCCGTCTGTTTACCCGTGCACGACCTGAATCTCAGGAATTAAACATCCTGCGCGGTATCCTGACGTCGATTGAAAAGACTCATAGCAACAAAGAATAAGCATCGGAATTTGATTATAAAACACCGGTTTGTGGCTTTTTATCAAAGGGTTGTCGATTATCAGTAAATGACAGAAATCGTGCGGTTCTGCCCGCTCTGTAATACTTGAGTAAATTACTAGGTTAAATAGTTGACTGTTTTACTCGGGAATGGCAGACTCGTTTGCATGTTCCGCACTATTGAATTTCTAAGTCATTTAAACAGGTAACCATGCTATGAGACTGACATCCAAAGGCCGTTATGCCGTGACCGCTATGCTCGATGTTGCACTGCATTCCCAGGAAGGACCAGTACCACTGGCTGACATTTCTGAGCGTCAGGGTATTTCCCTTTCTTACCTGGAGCAGCTTTTCTCGCGCTTACGCAAAAATGGTCTGGTTGCCAGTGTTCGTGGTCCGGGCGGTGGTTATCTGTTAGGTAAAGATTCTGGTGATATCGCCGTTGGTGCCGTGATTACTGCCGTTGACGAATCTGTCGATGCGACCCGTTGCCAGGGTAAAGAAGGCTGCCAGAATGGCGAACGTTGCCTGACTCACACCTTATGGCGTGATCTGAGCGAACGCATCAGCGGCTTCCTGAACAATATTACGCTGGCAGAGCTGGTCAATAATCAGGAAATCCTGGAAGTGGCTGACCGTCAGAACGGTGAAACCCGTCGTCAGCCGAATGGCCGGCAGATGGAAACTATCAACGTCAATCTTCGAGCCTAATCCCTGTCATCCTTCGCGCCGCCTCGGGGTTTGCTCCGTTGCCGCCTTGATGCGACACGAATGATTTATGGGATGCATGTGAATTTTTACGTTACTCAAAGCCCGCGGAAATGCACATTTCCGCGGGCTTTTGCTTTTCTGACGTCAATTCTTACCGATTAGTGCCCGCAAAGCGTCATTTCCCTTTTAAGAAGCCGTGAACCCGTTTTAAACTGGATGTCGTTTTTTAATTCTTTCGTTCGAAGCCGAACGCGCAGTCCGGAGCTTACCTGCCATGAAATTACCTATTTATCTTGATTACTCTGCCACCACGCCGGTTGATCCGCGTGTTGCACAGAAAATGATGCAGTGTTTAACACTGGACGGTACTTTCGGTAATCCGGCTTCCCGTTCTCACCGTTTCGGCTGGCAGGCTGAAGAGGCGGTGGATGTGGCGCGTAACCAGATTGCCGAGCTGATTAATGCCGATCCGCGTGAAATCGTCTTCACGTCGGGCGCCACCGAATCTGACAATCTGGCGATTAAAGGTGCCGCCCACGCGCACAGCACGAAAGGCAAACACATTATTACCAGCCAGACTGAGCATAAAGCGGTGTTAGACACCTGTGCACAGCTGGAAACTGAAGGCTTCGACGTCACCTATCTGTCGCCGCAGGCAGATGGTTTTATTCCGCCAGCGGCGATTGAAGCGGCGCTGCGCCCGGACACCATTCTGGTGTCCATCATGCAGGTGAATAATGAAATCGGCGTGGTACAGGATATTGCGACCATCGGCGAACTGTGCCGCAGTCGGGGCATCCTTTTCCATGTGGATGCGACCCAAAGTGTGGGCAAGATTGCGATTGATCTCAGCGAGTTGCAGGTTGATCTGATGTCGTTTTCCGCGCATAAGATTTACGGCCCGAAAGGCATCGGCGCGCTGTACGTGAGTCGTAAACCGAAAGTGCGGATTGACGCGCAAATCCACGGCGGCGGTCATGAACGCGGCATGCGTTCCGGTACATTGCCGGTGCATCAGATTGTCGGGATGGGCGAGGCTTATCGTATCGCCAAAGAAGAAATGACCGCCGAAGTAGCGCGTCTGACTGAACTGCGCGATCGTTTGTGGAAAGGCATTCAGGCGCTGGATCAGGTGTTTCTGAACGGCACGCCGAAACATGCGGCACCGAATATTCTCAACGTCAGTTTTGCCGGTGTAGAAGGGGAGTCTCTGATCATGGCGTTGAAAGATCTGGCGGTATCGTCAGGTTCGGCTTGTACGTCTGCCAGCCTTGAGCCTTCCTATGTTCTGCGTGCTCTGGGATTAAGTGAAGAACTGGCGCACAGCTCCCTTCGCTTCTCGCTGGGGCGCTGGACAACGGAAGAAGAAATTGATTATGCGATTGCGCTGGTGGTGAAATCTGTCCGCCGCCTGCGTGAGTTGCCACCTGTTTATACGAAATGAAGTGCCACCCGATGAAAGGGTGATTTGCCTGTCATTGAAAATGAATATTCATTGAAGATAAAAAACATCAGGAGTGCTGTTATGAGTTCCGAAGTCACGACCAATGAAGCAATGTCCGTATTCCTTTCTTCCCAGCCTGCTGATGCGCGCTGGGGCGAAAAAGCCACACTGAGCACCGATTCCGCCGGTATGACCATTCATTTGAATGGCGGCGATGTGCTGACGGTCATTGCCCGTGCCGCGCGTCGTATCGACGGTCAGGGTGTTAAAAATGTTAAACTGGCGGGTGAAGGCTGGGATCTCGAAAATAGCTGGGCATTCTGGCAAGGCTTCCGTGGCCCGAAAGGCACACGCAACGTTGAATGGGCAGAATTGTCCGAAGATGACGCCAACACGCTTAAAAAACGGCTGAAAATCATCGACTGGGTACGTAATACCATTAATACCCCGGCAGAGGATTTGTCCCCTGAACAACTGGCGACCCGCGCGGTTGATCTGATGTGTGAATTCGGTAATGAAAAAGTCAGCTACCGCATCACCAAAGGCGACGACCTGCGTCAGCAAAGTTATATGGGTATCCACACCGTGGGCCGCGGTTCTGACCGTCCGCCGGTATTACTGGCGCTGGATTACAACCCGGGCGGCGACGCAGATGCACCGGTTTACGCCTGTCTGGTCGGCAAAGGTATCACTTTTGATACCGGCGGTTACAGCCTGAAGCCAAGTGCGTCAATGGATTCCATGAAAGCGGATATGGGCGGCGCGGCCACGCTGACCGGCGCACTGGCGCTGGCAGCGGCGAACGGTCTGAATAAACGTGTGAAACTGTATCTGTGCTGCGCGGATAACATGGTCAGCGGCAATGCACTGAAACTGGGCGACATTATCCGCTACCGCAACGGTAAAACCGTTGAAGTGATGAACACCGACGCCGAAGGCCGTCTGGTGCTGGCTGATGGCCTGATCGACGCTTCTGCGCAAAAACCCGAACTGATCATTGATGCGGCCACGCTGACCGGCGCGGCGAAAACTGCGCTGGGTAACGATTATCACGCACTGTTCAGCTTTGACGATGCACTGGCAGGCGAACTGCTGGAAAGCGCGAAAGCCGAACACGAACCGTTCTGGCGTCTGCCACTGGAAGAATTCCACCGTTCACATCTGCCGTCTAACTTTGCCGAGTTGAACAACATTGCCGGTCCTGCACACACTGCGGGCGCAAGCACAGCCGCTGCGTTCTTGTCTCATTTCGTCACTGACTATAAGAAAGGCTGGCTGCACATCGACTGTTCCGCAACGTACCGCAAAAGCGCGGCGGATCAGTGGTCTGCCGGTGCGACAGGTCTGGGGGTGCGTACCGTCGCCAACCTGCTGTTAGCCAAGGCGAAGTAAGTTTTAGAAAGCAATGCATGCATGAAGCACAACGGGGCGCTTAAGAGCGCCCCGTTTTATACCACTAGCGGAGTTAAGAACCATGAGTGTCCCACACGATCATCTCCCTGCCAGCGCGGCGGCGACCGACGGTGAAAACGAGCTGGAGCGCCTGCTCCGCCTGTCTGTCACCGCGCCTGCCTGGCGTCCGGCGTTTTATCAAACTTTGCTGGAGTCCACCGTGTTTGTGCTGGGTGATGCAGGGCAGGATGACGCTGAAAAGCAGGGCAGTGTGGCGATTACCGCAGGCAGTGAACTGAATGTTTTGCACTGGGAAAAACAGGACGGCAGCTCGATCATTCCTTTCTTTTCCTCTGTGGAGGTTCTGGAAAAAGCCAGTGCCGGCGAAAGCCCGGATGAGCAGGCGTTTGTCGCGCTGCCTGCCCGCGTGTTGTTTGAAATGACACAAGGGGAGGAGTTGTTTCTGAATCCGAAGTCGGAGTACGGCAAGGAATTCACCCCGAACGAGGTGACGCTGTTGCTGAGCAATGGCGGGTTAAATGCGCCGTCTGAGCTGGTGCTGGATAAAGAAAGTCAGCTGCTGATCGGCCAGCCGGAGGAGTATCCTTCCGCCATGATCGACGCGCTCACCACGCTTTTCACTCAGAAGAAACCGGTGCGCCGTGCATTTATGGCGCTGATCCACGATAAAGCCGTGGATGAACAGCCAAACCTGCTGATTGGCGTCGAAGCGGACGGTGATGAGCAGGAGATTGACGCGCTGATCCGCGAGGCAGGGAATGTGGCGAGTGAAACCTCTCCCGACGAGCGTCCGGTGGATTTCTGTATCGTTTCTGAAAAAGAGCGTGGCATCAGCCATTATCTGATCAGCCACACCCAGCCGTTCTATCAGCGCAAGTGGGGAAGCTGGTTGCGCAATATTATTCCTTCGTCAGGACAGGCATAAAAGTGAGAGGACACCAGGGGAAAGCACCGTTTTGCCCCTGTTTTGTTTGCGGGAAATAGGTGGTTTAGGTTCGATAGTGAATTAATCACACATTTTTTTAATTAAATGTTGTGATTCGGGTAGGCAATCGTAACTTCGCTCCCTATAATCACCGCCATTTTACGGCAGGTATAACATTAAATTAACCGGCCCTACCTATAAAAGTCAGACAGAGGTTTTTTCATGACTATCGAACGCACTTTTTCCATCATCAAGCCAAACTCCGTAGCTAACAACGACATCGGTGCTATCTACGCACGTTTCGAACGCGCTGGCTTCACCATCATCGCGTCTAAAATGCTGAAACTGACGAAAGAACAAGCTGAAGGCTTCTACGCAGAACACAAAGGCCGTCCGTTCTTCGACGGTCTGGTTGAGTTCATGACCTCTGGCCCGATCATGGTTCAGGTTCTGGAAGGTGAAAACGCGGTTCAGCGTAACCGTGACATCATGGGCGCCACTAACCCGGACAACGCACTGGCTGGCACACTGCGTGCAGACTTCGCGGATAGCTTCACTGCTAACGCGGTTCACGGTTCTGATGCTGTAGAATCTGCACAACGCGAAATCGCTTACTTCTTTACCGAAAGCGAAATCTGCCCGCGTTAAGATTTTTGAGTCACCGTTGCTGGAAGATAAGCCGCAAATTCACAAGAATTTTGTAACTGTACTTTCCAAACATGGCAACCGTGCCCTAAAATTTGTACAATGTTGCGCCCCGAATGAGCCAGCCTCTTCGGGGCGCAATTTTATTTGCAGGCCAGCCGTTACCTTTCGGGCCTGGCTCTGCACTTCCAATACGCCATAACGTGTAACAACGAGGCCATTTTCATCATGTTAGAATCCAACACGTCCGAGCCAATTTTGTCTGAAAATAACGCTGTTTCCGCAGAAGCCGTGAATACTGTCGTGCCTGCTGCCGCAAAAATTAACCTTCTTGACCTTAACCGCAAGCAAATGCGTGAGTTCTTCATCAACATGGGCGAAAAACCGTTCCGTGCTGATCAGGTCATGAAGTGGATGTATCACTACTGCAGCGATGATTTCGAGCAAATGACCGATATCAATAAGGCGCTGCGTGAAAAGCTGGCCCGCGTTGCAGAAATTCGTGCACCGGAAGTCGCGTCAGAACAACGTTCAACTGACGGCACCATCAAGTGGGCGATTCAGGTGGGCGGACAACTGGTTGAAACCGTGTATATCCCGGACGGCGACCGTGCGACGCTTTGCGTTTCCTCTCAGGTCGGCTGTGCACTGGAATGTACTTTCTGTTCCACGGCGCAACAGGGCTTTAACCGTAACCTGCGTGTGTCCGAAATTATCGGTCAGGTATGGCGTGCGGCAAAAATTATCGGTGCGGCGAAAGTGGCCGGTACGCGCCCCATCACCAACGTGGTGATGATGGGCATGGGCGAACCTTTGCTGAACCTCAATAACGTGGTTCCGGCCATGGAAATCATGCTCGACGATTTCGGTTTCGGTTTGTCAAAACGTCGCGTGACGCTTTCCACATCGGGTGTCGTCCCTGCGCTGGACAAGCTGGGCGATATGATTGATGTCGCGCTGGCGATTTCCCTGCACGCACCTAACGACGCCATTCGTGACGAAATTGTGCCGATCAACCGCAAGTACAATATCGATACCTTCCTGGCCGCTGTTGAGCGTTATATTAGCAAATCCAACGCCAATCAGGGCCGCGTTACCATCGAATACGTTATGCTGGATCACATCAATGATGGCACCGAGCATGCGCATGAACTGGCTGAGCGTCTGAAGAATACGCCATGCAAAATCAACCTGATCCCCTGGAACCCGTTCCCGGGCGCGCCGTATGGCCGCAGCTCGAACAGCCGTATTGATCGTTTCTCTAAAGTGCTGATGGATTATGGCTTTACAGTTATCGTGCGCAAAACCCGTGGTGATGACATTGATGCCGCGTGTGGTCAGCTGGCCGGTGATGTTATCGACCGTACCAAACGTACGTTGAAGAAAAAAATGGCAGGCGAGCAACAGATTTCCGTAAAAGCCGTCTGATCCCAATGGGCTTCGCCACGGTGTTCCGTCGAAGCCCGCTGTTTTATTGTCACTGGCAGGGTAAAGGGAATTAAGCATGGCAATGAAGGGCAGTGTGAAAATGCTGATCGCCGCAGGCATGACTGTGGCTTTACTGGCGGGATGTTCCAGTTCACCGAAAGAAACGCAACAGGCCAGCGGCGCAGCACAAACGCGTCTCGAACTTGGCATGGCGTACCTGAATCAGGGGAACATGGAGGCGGCCAGGCAGAATCTGCAGAAAGCCGTTGACGGTGCGCCGCAGGATTATCGGACACAGCTTGGCATGGCGCTTTACGAGCAAAAAAACGGCAATCAGAAAGCAGCGGAAAGCCGCTACCAGCAAGCGTTGCAGCTGGCGCCGCAAAATGGGACGGTCTTAAATAATTACGGTGCGTTTTTGTGTAGTTTAGGGCAGTATGTACCCGCACAACAGCAGTTTAGCGCCGCAGCTAATGCGCCTGATTACGGTCAGGTTGCTGACAGTCTGGAAAATGCAGGCTACTGTTTTCTGAAGGCCAATCAGAATGAGGAAGCGCGAGTGTTACTAAGCCGGGCATTGAAAGTGGATCCCGATAAAGGCGCACCCTTGCTGACTGAGGCAACCAAAGAATTTGGGGAAGGGAACCGCGCTCAGGCGAAACTATTACTGGATGTATATCAACATGTTCTGCCAGCCACTGCCGACAGCCTCATGTTACAAATTCGATTCGCTGCGTTAGCGGGCAACCCGGATAGCGTTCAACGCTACGGTAAGCAACTTGCGCGTAGTTATCCACAATCTAAACAGTACCAGCAGTTCTTAGCCAATGAATACTGAAGCCCCTCAAGAAAATAATGCAAAACTGACTACAGGCGAACGTCTGCGTCAGGCTCGTGAACAGTTAGGTCTTAGTCATCAGGCTGTTGCAGAACGCCTGTGTCTGAAAGTCTCAACTATTCGCCAAATCGAAGAAGAAACGACGCCGGCCGATCTTGCGCCGACTTTCCTGCGTGGTTACCTCCGTTCCTATGCAAAACTGGTTCATGTCCCGGAAGAAGAATTATTAGGTCTGATCGGTAAACAAGCGCCGATTAAAGTGCCTAAAGTGGCTTCAATGCAGGGATTCTCTCTCGGTAAGTCTCGCAAAAAACGCGATGGCTGGCTGATGGGCTTTACCTGGCTGGTGGTGTTTGTGGTGATTGGCCTGACCGGTGCATGGTGGTGGCAAAATCATCAGGCGCAACAGCAGGAAATCGCAACAATGGCCGATCAGTCATCAGCACAACTGAATCAGGATAACGGCCAGGGGCAAACTATTCCTCTGGGCGACAATGCGAATTCTGCACCGACAACAGAAGATACTTCTTCTGACCCGGCTCCTGCTGCAAACACAACACAGCCGCAGAATTCTATCCCGCTGAATACCGCACCGGGCGCAGCAGCAAGCAACGCACCGGCAGCATCAGGTACGCCAGCGGAGCAAGCGCCTGCCGCTGTTTCAACCAGTCAGCCTGCAACTGCTGAAAACGGTCTACCAACCGGTGATGCACAAACTGCGGCAGCAGGTGCGGATCCACAAGCGGTGACCTTTACCTTTAAAGCTGACTGCTGGTTCCAGATTGATGACGCATCAGGGAAAACCCTGTTCAGCGGCATGAAGAAAGGCGGAGAGACCTTCAGCGTGAAGGGCACTGCGCCGTATAAACTGAAAATCGGTGCGCCGGGGGCGGTGGATATCCAATTCCAGGGCAAGCCGGTTGATTTAAGTCGTTTTGTAAAATCAAGCCGTGTTGCGCGCCTGACCTTAGCTGCCGAGTAATCGGCAGTTTGTCAGACGATTGCAACGATGGAGAGTGAAGTAATGCATAACCAAGCACCCATTACCCGTCGCAAATCAACCCGGATTTATGTCGGCAAGGTGCCTGTAGGTGACGGAGCACCGATTGCGGTGCAATCGATGACCAACACTCGCACCACAGATGTCGCGGCGACAGTCGCACAGATCAAATCACTGGAACGCGTCGGTGTCGACATTGTTCGCGTTTCTGTGCCAACCATGGATGCGGCAGAAGCATTCAAACTTATCAAACAGCAGGTTAATGTCCCGCTGGTCGCTGATATTCATTTCGATTACCGCATCGCCCTGCAGGTTGCAGAATACGGCGTAGATTGCCTGCGTATTAATCCAGGTAACATCGGTAACGAATCCCGCATCCGCTCCGTGGTGGATTGCGCACGCGACAAAAATATTCCTATCCGTATCGGTGTGAACGGCGGCTCTCTGGAAAAAGATATTCAGGAAAAGTACGGCGAACCTACGCCGCAAGCGCTGCTGGAATCGGCGATGCGCCACGTTGATATTCTTGACCGTCTTAACTTCGACCAGTTCAAAGTCAGCGTAAAAGCCTCTGACGTTTTCCTGGCTGTTGAGTCCTACCGCCTGCTGGCTAAGCAAATTGTTCAGCCTCTGCATCTGGGAATTACCGAAGCCGGTGGCCTGCGTGCAGGTTCCGTTAAATCAGCCATTGGTCTGGGCCTGCTGCTCTCAGAAGGTATCGGCGACACGCTGCGTATTTCGCTGGCGGCTGATCCGGTTGAAGAAGTCAAAGTCGGATTCGATATCCTCAAATCACTGCGTATCCGTTCCCGTGGTATCAACTTTATTGCCTGTCCGACTTGTTCGCGTCAGGAGTTTGATGTCATCGGTACCGTGAATGCGCTGGAACAACGTCTGGAAGATATCATCACGCCAATGGACGTTTCGATCATTGGTTGTGTGGTTAACGGTCCGGGCGAAGCGCTGGTTTCTACCATGGGCGTCACCGGCGGTCATAACAAAAGCGGTTTCTATGAAGACGGTGTCCGTCAGAGAGAGCGTTTTGATAACAATGATATGATCGACCAGTTAGAAGCAAAAATTCGCGCCAAAGCGGCGATTATGGATGAGAGTAAACGTATCGTTATCAATCATCTTGAAAAGTAACATCGGTTGCAGGTGTCAGCGTACATCTGCATTATTATATTGAACCCGACTGGGGTAATGGCGTCTGTGCGTTGAACCACAAGCCACAAAGCCCCTATAATCGGGTTCATTTTTTATAAAACGATAGAGAACTGACGTGGCAAAGAATATCCAGGCCATTCGCGGCATGAACGACTACCTGCCAGAAGACACAGCCCTGTGGCAACGTATTGAAGGATCGTTGAAACAAGTGCTTGGCAGTTACGGCTACAGTGAAATCCGTATGCCGATTGTAGAGCAGACCCCATTGTTTAAACGCGCTATCGGTGAAGTGACTGATGTCGTGGAAAAAGAAATGTATACCTTTGAAGACCGCAACGGCGAAAGCCTGACGCTGCGTCCGGAAGGTACGGCGGGCTGCGTGCGTGCCGGTATTGAACATGGTCTGCTGTACAATCAGGAACAACGTCTGTGGTACATCGGTCCGATGTTCCGTTACGAACGCCCGCAAAAAGGTCGCTATCGTCAGTTCAATCAGTTGGGTGTAGAAGTCTTTGGTCTGCAAGGGCCGGACGTTGATGCCGAATTAATTCTGCTGACCGCCCGCTGGTGGCGCGCGCTGGGGATTTCTGAGCACGTGGCGCTGGAACTGAACTCTATCGGTTCACTGGAAGCCCGCGCGAACTATCGTGATGCGCTGGTGGCTT
Source organism: Rahnella sp. GSA61A (assembly GCF_019969905.1). Classification (NCBI taxonomy): domain Bacteria; kingdom Pseudomonadati; phylum Pseudomonadota; class Gammaproteobacteria; order Enterobacterales; family Yersiniaceae; genus Rahnella; species Rahnella sp. GSA61A. The sequence continues at coordinate 150,984 of NZ_JAHXYO010000005.1, forward strand.
TCCTGGAGCAACATAAAGACAAGCTGGATGAAGACTGTAAACGTCGCATGTACAGCAATCCGCTGCGTGTTCTGGACTCCAAAAATCCCGATATTCAGACGTTATTAAATGATGCACCGGAGCTGGGTGATTATCTTGATGAAGAATCAAGAGAACACTTTGCCGGTCTGTGTGAACTTTTAGAGCAGTCTGGTATCCCATATACGGTTAATCAGCGACTTGTGCGCGGTCTGGATTATTACAACCGCACCGTGTTCGAATGGGTAACCAGCAGCTTAGGCTCACAAGGGACTGTGTGTGCGGGTGGCCGCTACGACGGTCTGGTCGAACAACTGGGCGGTCGTGCAACACCGGGTGTCGGTTTCGCCATGGGGCTGGAACGTTTGGTATTACTGGTTCAGGCCGTAAACCCGGACTTCAAAGCACCGGCAACCGTCGACACCTACGTGATCTCATCCGGTGCTGGCACGCAAAGCGTGGCTATGCAACTGGCTGAAACACTGCGTGATGCGCTGCCTGAGCTGAAAGTTATGACTAACTACGGTGGCGGCAATTTCAAGAAACAGTTCGCCCGTGCTGATAAATGGGGTGCGCGTGTTGCCCTGGTACTAGGCGAAACTGAAGTCGCTAACCAGCAGGTCGTCGTAAAAGACCTGCAGAGTGGAACGCAAGAAACGCTGGCGCAAAGCGAAATCGTCGCGCGTCTGGCTTCGATGTTGGGTTAAGGAGAAGGACACTGTGGAAGTCTATACCACTGAGAATGAACAGGTTGATGCTGTACGTCGCTTCTTTGCCGAAAACGGTAAAGCGCTGGCCATCGGCGTTGTTCTGGGTATTGCAGCCCTGGGCGGCTGGCGTTTCTGGCAGAGTCACCAGGACTCTGCCCTGACGGAAGCTTCTGCGTCTTTCCAGCAAGCTAATCAGTCGCTGACCAGCAATAACGCGAAAGGCGTGGCTGATCTCGAAAAATTTGCTCAGAGCAATGACAATAATTACGGCGTATTTGCCGCCCTGCAACTGGCTGATCATTTTGTCGGAACCAGTGATTTCGCCAATGCTGAAAAGCAATTAGTGCAGGCGCAAGGTCAGGCCAAAGAAGATAATTTACGTTCGCTGGTGAACTTACGTCTGGCGCGTGTCCAGATGCAGCAAGGCAAATTTGATGATGCACTCAAAACGTTAGACGGCGTGAAGGGTGAAGGCTGGACGGCTATGCAACAAGGCATCCGTGGTGATGTTTTGCTTGCCAAAGGCGATGCAAAAGGTGCTCGTGAAGCCTACAGCAAAGGACTTGATTCTAAACCCTCTCAAACGCTGCAAACCGTGCTGCGTATGAAATTGAACAACTTAGCCAGCTAAGGGGAACCCCGATGCAATTGCGTAAAACACTCTTGGTAGGATGGGTTTCTGTTGCCCTGCTAAGTGGCTGTTCATTGTTTAACAGCGAAGAAGACGTGGTCAAAATGTCTCCTCTGCCAAAAGTTGAGAACCAATTCACACCGACGCAAGTGTGGAGCAAATCCGTAGGCGACGGCATTGGCGAATTCTACTCCAATCTGCGTCCGGCCTGGCAGGACAGCACCATTTTTGCGGCTGACCGTTTTGGTCTGGTTAAAGCACTCGACGCTGACAGTGGTAAAGAAAAATGGAGCGTCAACCTGTCTGAAAAGACCGGCTTCCTCTCCCGAAATATTTCTGCACAGCTGTCTGGCGGCCTGACAGTTTCAGGTGATCACGTTTACGTTGGCAGTGAAAAAGCTATCGTTTATGCATTGAACACCACTGATGGTAAAATCGCCTGGCAGACCAAAGTGGCGGGGGAAGCATTGTCCCGTCCGGTTGTCAGCGATGGTCTGGTTCTGGTTCACACCGGCAATGGTATGTTGCAGGGTCTGAATGAATCCGACGGTACCATTCAATGGACCGCTAACCTCGATATGCCAACGCTGTCTCTGCGTGGTGAATCAGCGCCTGCAGTAGCCTTTGGTGCTGCAATCGTCGGTGGTGATAATGGGCGCGTCAGTGCTGTACTGATGAAAGAAGGTCAGCTGATCTGGCAACAACGTATTTCTCAGACTACCGGTACGACTGAAATCGACCGTCTGAGCGATGTGGATACCACGCCGGTTATTGTTGATGGCGTTGTTTATACGCTGGCATACAATGGCAATCTGGTGGCGATGGATCTGCGTTCTGGTCAGATTATGTGGAAACGTGATGTTGGTTCTGTGAATGACATCATTGTCGACGCAGGCCATATCTATATGGTTGACCAGGATGACCGCGTGATGGCGCTCGATACTCAGGGTGGTGTCAGCGTGTGGCGCCAAAGTGAGTTGCTGCACCGTAACCTGACGGCACCGGTGCTGTATAATGGTTACATTGTGGTCGGCGATTCCGAAGGCTATCTGCACTGGATCAACACCACTGATGGTCGTTTTGTTGCTCAGCAGAAAGTCGACAGCGATGGCTTCCTGAGTGCGCCGATTGTGGCAAGCGACAAGCTGGTTGTGCAGGCGAAAGGTGGCGAGGTTTACTCCTTCACCCGCTAATACTGCGACCGGCATCTGGTCCTGAGGTCGGTTGACCCCGGGCTTTAAAACGGCTCCTGAATTGCTCAGGGGCCGTTTCGTATTCTGAAATCCGCGTAATCCCCAATGAGAGATTACGCTGTAACAAATTGAATTATAGTGGTTTGCAATGAAATTCAGCAGGCCAGCTATTTGCGTTTAGCACCACCTATAAAAACACTGAGGCTTCAAAATGATACCTGTCGTTGCGCTTGTTGGGCGCCCGAATGTGGGTAAATCCACTTTATTTAACCGTTTAACCAAGACGCGTGATGCGCTGGTGGCGGATTTCCCGGGGCTTACGCGTGACCGCAAGTATGGTCGTGCCGAAATTGAGGGTAATGAATTCATCATCGTGGATACCGGCGGTATTGACGGTACCGAAGATGGCGTTGAAACCCGCATGGCAGGGCAATCTCTGCTGGCTATCGAAGAAGCGGATATCGTGCTGTTCATGGTAGATGCGCGCGCGGGCCTTATGCCTGCCGATCAGGGCATTGCCCAGCATCTTCGCAGCCGTGAAAAAGCCACTTTCCTGGTCGCCAACAAAACTGACGGGCTGGATCCGGACAGCGCCACCGGCGATTTCTACTCGCTGGGCCTTGGCGAAGTCTATGCCATCGCCGCTTCCCACGGTCGTGGCGTGACGCAGCTTATCGAACACGTTCTGATCCCGTTCGTGGGCGAAAAGCCGGAAGAAGTCGAACTGACCGAGGAAGAAGCTAACGCGGCTTACTGGGCCGAGCAGGAAGCCACCGGTGATGAAATCCCTGAAGACGAAGAAGATAATTTCGACCCGCAGTCTCTGCCAATCAAGCTGGCTATCGTCGGACGTCCGAATGTAGGTAAGTCCACACTGACTAACCGTATTCTGGGTGAAGAGCGCGTCGTGGTTTATGACATGCCGGGCACCACCCGTGACAGTATTTATATCCCGATGGTGCGTGACGAGCGTGAATACGTTCTGATTGATACCGCCGGTGTGCGTAAGCGCGGCAAAGTGACTGAAACCGTGGAGAAATTCTCGGTAATCAAAACCTTGCAGGCGATTGAAGATGCCAACGTAGTGATGCTGGTTATCGATGCCCGCGAAGGCATTTCCGATCAGGATCTCTCGCTGTTAGGCTTTATCCTCAACAGCGGGCGCTCACTGGTTATCGTGGTCAACAAGTGGGATGGCATGAGCGAAGAAGCGCGTGCTCAGGTTAAAGATCAGCTGGATCTGCGTCTTGGTTTCGTTGATTTTGCCCGCATTCACTTCATCTCTGCCCTGCACGGCAGCGGCGTTGGCAACCTGTTTGAGTCAGTAAACGAAGCGTACACCTGTGCAACCACGCGTGTGAGCACTTCCTTACTGACCCGTATCATGCAAATGGCGGCTGACGATCACCAGCCACCGCTGGTCAATGGTCGCCGCGTGAAACTGAAATATGCCCACGCCGGGGGTTATAACCCGCCAATCGTGGTGATTCACGGTAATCAGGTGAAAGACCTGGCTGATTCCTATAAACGCTATCTGATGAACTATTTCCGTCGTTCACTGAAAGTGATGGGAACGCCAATCCGCATTCAGTTCAAAGAAGGTGAGAACCCGTATGAAGGCAAGAAAAACTCGCTTTCTCCTCACCAGCAGCGCAAGCGCCGACGTCTGATGCAGCACCTGAAAAACAAATCCTAAACGAATGGGGTGCATGAAAATGTACCCCTTTTTTTCGTCTTAATTTCCCCGCAAGGAGCTGGCTGGATGTTCTGGCAGACCTGGAGTTTTGCGTTTGGCGTTACGGTTCCCAATTTATTGATCTTGCTGCTGGGCGTGTTTTTGCGCCGCACTGGCCTGATGGACGACAGTTTTAACGAGAAAGCCAGCCGGCTGGTGTTCAATATCGCCTTACCTTGCCTGCTTTTTTTCAGCGTGGCGCAAGGGCATGATTCCTCAGGCTCAAATCTGCCGCTCGCCATTTATGGTGGCCTGGGCACCGTCGCTTCATTTCTGTTGCTGGAACTGGTGGCGATAAAACTGGTGAAAGACCCGCGTGAGCGCGGTATTTTTGTGCAGGGAGGATTCCGCGCCAATACCGGCATCGCGGGTCTTGCTTATGCCTCGCTGGCCTTTGGCAGCGAAGGTATTGCGCTGGGGTCGATGTATCTGGCGGTCACAGTGATCCTCTTCAACGTGCTTTCCGTGATTACGCTAACCCGTAGCCTGAAAGGCGGGCAGGGGAATAGCATCGGGCTGAAGCCGATTCTGCGCGGCATTATCACCAATCCGCTGATTATTGGTCTGGTGCTCGGGCTGGCGTTTAAGTACAGCCATTTACCGATGCCAGCGACCATTGCCAGCACCGGTGAGTTTATTTCAGGGATGGCGCTGCCGCTGGCAATGTTATGTGCCGGTGCCAGTCTTGACGTGAAGGCGATGTTCCGCAGTTCTCACGTGGCGGCCTGGTCTTCCGCGTCACGTGTGATATTTGTGCCTGCGCTGATGACCTTCGGGGCATGGCTGTTTGGCTTTCGCGACGCGGCGCTCGGCGTTATATTTCTCTTTTCCTGCACACCGACCGCAGCGGGCAGCTACGTGATGACCCGTGCAATGGGCGGCAACGCGACGCTGGCGGCGAATATTATTGCCGTCACCACGCTCGGATCATTTTTCACTACCGCACTGGGTCTGTATTTACTGCGGACGCTGGGTGTTATTTAGAGGGATAGACGATGGATGCACTTTGTCCGGTTTGCAGCCAGCCGATGAGCTGGGTAAGTGGTCACTTTCATTGTGACGCCAGCCATGGCGACTATCAGCAAATCGCATTATGCCCGGATTGCCAGCAACCGTTGCAGGAGCTGAAAGCCTGCGGCGCGGTCGATTACTTCTGCCAAAACGGGCACGGGATGATTTCTAAAAAAAGGGTACGGTTTACGTATTCGCCTTATTCCGCAGAGTGATCGTCAGGGGGAGCCTGCTTCCATAAATTCACCAGTTCCTCGGGCGTTTCGGTTTCAGGAATAATCACCACCAGGCTGGCCGAATGCGCTTGCGAAGCATAGTAAATCTCCAGCCGGAAATAACGCTGGTCGCCATGACCGGCGTTTTCTTTTTCCTGAGCATAGGGCAGGGCTTTGTTGATGAGCTGGCAAATTTCCCGCCGCTTATCATCACTCATACCTGAAAGTTCGACCCGTCGCGGCCCGCTGAGTTTCGGGATAAACGCAATGCCGCCTTCGCGGTAAATCTCAATGACCGCATTACTTTCCAGCGAATCTAAAGGTTTCATTTACATCACTCCGACCTGCTCCCAGGCTTCACGAACCGCTTGTGCAACGGAAGCGTCAAAGCGTTTTTCCGCATGCTGAATCGTCAGTTGGGCGAACGTGACAAAGTCTGCATTTTTGGGCAGGGATTTATCACAAACCGTGTCATACCAGACGTAACCTGCACGTTCCCACGCGTTACCACCCAGTTTAGTCGCTGCCAGATAGAACGCGCGGTTAGGTATGCCTGAATTAATGTGCACACCGCCGTTGTCATCGCGGGTATTCACATAACCCTTCATGTCCGCCGGTTGCGGATCTTTACCCAACAGCGGGTCATCGTAAGCGGTACCGGGATGAGACATAGAACGCAGGCCGGAACCGTTAATGCCTTTCGCCAGCAAACCTTCACCAATAATCCAGTCGGCTTTATCGGCAGTTTGTTTCAGGTGGAATTGTTTCACCAGCGAACCAAACACATCCGACATCGATTCGTTCAGTGCGCCGGACTGGCCGTTATATTCCAGACCTGCTTCCGTTTCGGTGACCCCGTGGGAAAGCTCGTGCCCGACAACGTCGATAGCAATCGTGAAGCGGTTAAAGATTTCGCCGTCACCGTCACCAAACACCATCTGCTGCCCGTTCCAGAAGGCATTCTGATAGCCTTTGTCATAATGCACCGTGCCGAGAAGCGCCAGCCCTTTGTTATCAAGGGAATTTCGCTGATAGGCCTGCCAGAAGAAATCATAGGTCACGCCAAGATAATCATAGGCTTCATCCACCGACACATCGCCGTTACTTGGCTGACCTTCCTTACGCACGGATTCCCCCGGTAGTCGGGTGGTATTTTTGGCGTCATAAATATCACGCTCAACCTGACCCGCTTTGGCTGTCACGATCTTCTGCGGTTTGGCGTAGGGCTGTGCCATCAGGGTATTCACATGTACCAGCGTCTGTCTGGCACATCTGCGCTGGGGCTCTGAACCGTGTTCAATAATACGGTTAAGCATGTAGGGCGGGATAACGCTGTTGTAACGCTTTGCTGAACTGTGATTCATCGTGAATCTCCTTATCAAGAGTCACCCGAAGGTGAAAACAAGGTGTTCTGACCGTCTGATACTGAAAGCCGGCTAATGAATAGTCATCACCGTCAGTATAGAACTGCTGAGCGTTAAGCCTGTTAAAGATGAGATTTATCTGTCCGGCTGCGGGTCATACAACGTATGCGAATGACAAATCACAGCGCGTCCGCTGGCTTTTCTGACCGATTCGCGCACCACCAGTTTTCCCTGCAACAGCTGCGTTGTGTGAGGCGCATCGGGGCGCAGCATGCGCCGTTGCAACAGGGAAATCGCTTCGGCACCGAGTTCATCGCGCGGCACATGCACCGCTGTCAGCGGCACATCGTGAATTTCTGCAAGATTGAATCCGTCAGTGCTGATAACGCTGATATCCCCGGGCACGGAAAAGCCGCGTTTAGCCAGCGCTGCTACCACGCCGGAAGCCATAAAATCGCCACCGGCCAGGATTGCGGTCGGCAGCGGCTGGCCGGGCGGCAAGGCATCCAGAAATTCCAGCAGCGCCTGTTCGCTTTCCTGGGCACCGAATCCTGAGGTATTCAGCAAATGCTGGCTGTCACTGAAAACCTGATGATGGCGCGTGAACGCCTGTTTAATCCCCGTGAGCCGAAGTTCCATCGTATGACGTCGCAGGCACTGCACGGTCACGATATGTGTGTGGCCCTGAGAAAAGAGATAGTCGCAGGCGAAATCGCCCATCGTCTGATGATCGGGGCTGACACTGTCATGGCGCATATGCCGGTCATGGCAATTGACCAGCACGCAGGGCTTGCCCATGTCAGCGGCCAATTGATGAATGTGAGGATCGTCGATACCGACCAGTAATACGGCTTCGGTTTGCGGATCGGTCATTTTGGCGATGAACAGCGCAGCATCGGCGTTTTCTTCTTCCATCGCACAATAACGGACGCGCACTTCATGATGGGCTGTGGCAGCCAGAATGCCCTGGATCACCTTGTAGTAAAAAATATCGCTGCGCACATCAAAGGCGCGGGCGGGAGCGAAAATCAAAATGTTGTTGAGCATCAGCCTGCCGGTGGAAAGGCCATCGAGAACGCCCTGAGATTTGGCACACTCAAGCACGCTGTCGCGCGCCTTGCTGCTGGTGTTATTTTTTCCGGCTAAAACCCGTGAAACGGTACTGATCGACAACCCTGTCTGGTCGGCAATTTGCTGGATATTTAACTTTCCTTTCAAACTGTGATCTCCTTCAAAATCGTCCATGCAAAAATTTTCATATCAGAAGATGTGCTTCCCGTGAGCTTTTATCCTCCCTGACTTCCCCGTCCAGTTATAGCGTGAAAGCTTTTGCAAAAAATCACGTTTCCCTCACAAATCCGGCTGCCTACTCTGCAGAAGTACCTCACATGACACATCATCTGCGGCCAGGCCGACGGGTGGGAGAACGGACATGACAATTCAAATAAATACCGGGACAGCTGCGGTTGCAGGACGCAGAAAGATAAAGGCTTTACGCTGGTGGATGCTGGCGCTGTTTCTGCTCGGCGTGACGGTCAACTACGTCACCCGAAATTCTCTGGGGTTACTGGCGGCTGAACTGAAAACCAGCCTGAACATGACCACGGAACAATATTCTTACATCGTCGCGGCGTTTCAGGCGGCGTACACCATTTTCCAGCCGTTGTGCGGCTGGCTGATTGATGTAATTGGCCTGAAGCTGGGCTTTCTGATCTGCGCCTCAATCTGGGCGGTGGTTTGTATGCTGCATGCAGGGGCGGGCAGTTGGATCCAACTCGCCGTTCTGCGCTTCTTTATGGGCAGTGCCGAAGCGGCGGCGACTCCGGCCAACGCCAAAGCGATTTCCGACTGGTTCCCGCGTAAAGAGCGTCCGGTTGCCGCGGGCTGGGCAGGCGTAGGCTTCTCGATTGGTGCCATGCTGGCCCCGCCGATTATCCTGGTCGCGCACGTGTCATTTGGCTGGCGTGGTGCGTTCCTGTTCTGCGGCGTGCTGTCGATGCTGTGGGTTCTGCTGTGGTGGAAGTTCTACCATTCACCGGAAACGCATCCGAACCTGAGCAAAGATGAACTGGCGCTGATCCGTTCAGATAACGAGCCGCAACAAACGCGTCTGCCGTTTATCAAATCGCTGAAAATTGTCTGTAAAAACAAGAAATTCTACGGTATCGCCATTCCGGCATTTCTGGCTGAGCCTGCGTGGGCGGTGTTCAGTTTCTGGGTGCCGTTGTATCTCGCCAATGAACGTGGGATGGATTTAAAACACATTGTGATGTTTGCCTGGCTGCCGTTCCTGGCCGCCGACCTCGGCAGTATTGCCAGCGGCTATCTCACCACGTTGTACCGCAAAGTGTTTGGCTGCACCCGCATTAACTCCATCGTCGCCAGCTCCGTCACCGGCGCATTTATGATGCTGTCGCTGGCGCTGGTCGCCTTGACGCAAAGCCCGTATGCCGCCATCGCCCTGATTTCCATCGGCGGTTTCGGTCATCAGGTGATTTCCTGCATGCTGAGCGCCGTCGTGGTGGAGACATTCGATAAGAGCCAGGTGGCGACAGTTAACGGCATGCGCGGTTCTTCGGCGTGGATCGCCAGTTTCCTGTTTTCACTGCTGATCGGCGCCGTTGCCGACAAAATGGGTTTCAATCCGCTGTTTATCGCGATGGGTTTCTTTGATTTGATCGGCGCAGTCTTCCTGGTTGCTCTGATCGCTGAACGCCGCAATCCGGCAAAAAGGGAGAGTCTATGAAGACGTTAAAACACTGGGAGCTTGCCGGGCAGGATGAAGCAGGCGTGGATTTGCGGGTTGATGGTAAACATCTGTTTTCTCTGCGTGTGCTGGAACAGGGTTTAATCCGCGTATTCATCCAGCGAAACGGCGAGCTTGCGCTGGATCGTACCTGGAGTATCGCACCACAAAATGATGCACCATGGGAAGGGCGTGGCCGTCTGAGCAACGAAGGTTTTTCAGTGCCGGGCTATCAGCTCGAACAGGGCGACGATTGCCTGACACTGACCACTGAGGCGCTGCGCGTCACGGTGCATCAGCCGTTGTGGCTGGAGTGGGAATATAAAAATGAGGCCGGTGTCTGGCAGCCGCTGGTAAAAGATCGGAAAACCGGTGCATATATGCTCGGCGTGAAAAACGAAGCATCGGCGCACTATCAGCTGCGTGAGGCGCAGGATGGCGTGTACGGGCTGGGCGAGAAAGCCGGTGATCTCAACCGTAGCGGCCGCCGCTTTGAAATGCGTAATCTGGATGCGATGGGCTATAACGCCGCCAGCACCGATCCGCTGTATAAGCATATCCCGTTTACCCTGACGCGGCGCAATGGTGTCAGTTTTGGCGTTTTCTACGACAATCTCAGCAATGTCTGGCTTGATCTCGGCAATGAACTGGATAATTACCATCTGCCTTACCGTCGTTTCAGTGCCGAAGCGGGCGATCTGGATTACTACCTGTTTGTCGGCCCGACGTCACTCGACGTCACCAAAAAGCTGGTGCGCCTGACCGGTAAAACTACCTTTGGGCCGAAATGGAGTCTCGGTTACAGTGGCTCGACCATGTATTACACCGATGCGCCGGATGCCCAGCAACAGCTGATGAAATTCATCACGCTGTGCGAACAGCATGAAATTCCGTGTGATTCATTCCAGTTATCATCGGGTTACACCTCGATCGGCAACAAGCGCTACGTCTTTAACTGGAACTACGACAAAGTGCCTGAGCCGGAAGTGATGTCGAAAGCGTTTCTTGACGCTGGTATCCGTCTGGCGGCCAATATCAAACCTTGCCTGTTGCAGGATCACCCGCAATATGAACAGGTTGCTGAGCAGGGTTTATTTATCCGTGACAGCGAAAGCGACGTGCCGGAACGCTCAGTATTCTGGGATGACGAAGGTTCCCACCTCGATTTCACTCATCCGGCCGCTGTGCGCTGGTGGCAGAAAGGCGTGACACAACAGCTGCTTGAAAAAGGCATCGGCTCGACGTGGAATGACAACAACGAGTATGAAGTCTGGGACAGCGATGCGCGCTGCCACGGTTTCGGCAAATCCATCGCCATCAAACATATCCGTCCGGTGATGCCGCTGCTGATGATGCGTGCGTCGTTTGAAGCACAGCAAAACTTTGCGCCGGAAATCCGGCCGTATCTGATTTCCCGCTCAGGTTGTTCCGGCATGCAGCGTTACGTGCAAACGTGGAGCGGTGATAACCGCACTAACTGGCAGACGCTGCGCTACAACACCCGCATGGGCATCGGCATGAGTTTATCCGGTTTGTATAACGTCGGGCACGACGTCGGCGGATTCTCAGGGGATAAGCCGGATGCCGAACTGTTTGTCCGCTGGGTGCAAAACGGCGTGATGCATCCACGTTTCACCATTCATTCCTGGAATGATGATCACACGGTGAATGAGCCGTGGATGTATCCGCAGGTGACGCCGCTTATTCGTGATGCCATCCGTCTGCGTTATCGCTTATTGCCTTATTTCTACACCTTGCTGTGGCAGGCTCATGCGGATGACGAGCCGATGCTGCGCCCGACATTCCTCGACCACGAGCACGACAAAAACACCTTCGCGGAAACCGATGACTTCCTGATGGGACGTGATTTGCTGGTCGCCAGCGTGGTGGATGAGGGGCAGCGTGAGCGTAATGTTTATCTGCCTGATAACGGAATGGGCTGGTGCGATTTCTATACCGGCGAATGGTTTGCGGGCGGGCAGACAATCACCCTCGACGCACCGCTGGACAGATTGCCGCTGCTGGTGCGCGCCGGTGCTGCATTGCCGCAATCTTGCCGTCTGGCGCATGTTGAGGCCAGTAAAGATATGCTGCGTGAATTGCATGTGTATCCGGCACCGGGTCAGGTTACATCGTCAGGCATGCTGTTTGAAGATGACGGCGAAAGCCATCGCTGGGAGCAGAATCATGCGCTGTGGCTGAACTGGGATATCGCCAGTGACGATCAGCGAATCAACATCACGCTGACGCAGCGCGGCGATTTCAAACCGGCGTGGAAAACCCTGAGCATTGTGCTGCCGCAAAGCGAACCGCGTGAAGTTTGGGTGAATGGCGTGAAGACAAATAACTATAATCTGTAAGCTTTTCAATCTCCTCCCCCTGCGAAGGGGGAGGATGGGGGAAACCTAACGCTTATTTAACCGCACGTTTACGCACCTTCTTCTCTACCACAATCGATTTCACTTCACTTTCAATCCAGCCATCGGCCAGACGTGTTTTCAGTGTATCGCCCGGTGCAGTCTGCGTGGTTTTCTTCAGCAACGCGCCTTGCGGCGTAGTCGTCACGCTATAGCCGCGGGCGAGTGTCGCCAGCGGACTGACGCCTTCCAGTTGCGTACAGGCAGTACCGAAACGCTGACGGCTTTCGGTCAGTTGCGATGACATCGCCTGTTGCAGCCGGTACTGAAGCTGCTGAACCCGCTGCTGGGCGCGGTGAATACGCGGCTGCGGTTGCTGTTGTGTGAGGCGTTGCTGCAAACGGTCGGTGCGGCGCAGCATCTGACGCAGCTGGTTTTGCATGGCTTCATCAAGACGACGGCGCAATTTGAACAGCGCCGTTTGCTGACGCGCCAGACGTAAATGCGGATGCTGCTGTTGCAGGCGGTGATTCAGACGCGTGAAGCGCTGCGTCAGTTGTGCGAGATAATAATCCATCGCCATTTCGAGGCGCTGCTGCTGCGACTGGATCTGGCGCAGCAATTCCAGCTGATTGCGGCTGATCAGTTCGGCAGCAGCAGATGGCGTCGGCGCACGTAAATCAGCAACAAAATCGGCAATCGTCACATCGGTTTCGTGGCCGACGGCGCTGACGATCGGAATGCGGCTGGCAAAAATCGCCCGTGCCACGCGCTCATCGTTAAAGCTCCATAAATCTTCCAGCGAACCGCCACCGCGCCCGACAATCAGGACATCGACTTCTTCCCGAGCGTTAGCCAGCTCAATGGCGCGGACGATTTGCCCCGGCGCATCCGCGCCCTGAACTGACGTCGGATAAATAATGACGGGTAACGACGGGTCGCGACGCTTTAAGACATTTAACACGTCATGCAGCGCGGCGCCGCTGGCGGAAGTAATCACACCCACGCATTTAGCAGGCGAGGGCAGCGGTTGTTTAAACTGTGCATCAAACAGACCTTCGGCGGCCAGTTGCTGTTTCAGCAGATCGAATTTTTGCTGCAATAAACCGTCGCCAGCTTCCTGCATACTTTCGGCAATCAGCTGATAATCGCCACGTGGCTCATACAGCGTAATGGTCGCGCGGACTAATACCTGCTGGCCATTTTGCGGGCGGAACGTTGTGCGGCGATTCGTGTTGCGGAACATGGCACATTTGACCTGAGCGCGGTCATCTTTGAGCGTAAAATACCAGTGGCCGGAGGACGGCTGAGAGAAGTTTGAAATCTCACCGGAGAGCCAGACCTGACCCATTTCGTTTTCCAGCAACTGTCGGACCGTCTGATTCAGGCGGCTTACGGTAAAAATAGGAGGCGAAGAAGGTAGCGACATGTGATCCAGATCAAATTCAAAAACAGAGACTTAATCGAACGATACTACATGCCCGCAAAAGGTAATCAAGAAGTTTTTGAAATAGTTCTGGTCGAAATGCCTACTCACCTGTATACTCCCGCTGCAATATTTTATCTTTTCCGCATCCACCTTGGTGAGATATTGCCCATGCTACGTATCGCAAAAGAAGCACTAACGTTCGACGACGTTCTCCTTGTTCCAGCCCACTCCACAGTTTTGCCTAATACTGCCGACCTCGGTACTCAACTGACCGCTAAAATCCGTCTGAATATCCCTATGCTGTCCGCAGCGATGGATACCGTGACTGAAGCGAATCTGGCGATTGCTCTGGCGCAGGAAGGCGGCCTCGGATTCATTCACAAGAACATGTCTATTGAGCGTCAGGCGGAAGAAGTCCGTCGCGTGAAGAAGCATGAAAGCGGCGTTGTTGCTGACCCTAAAACCGTCACGCCATCGACCACTTTGCGTCAGGTTAAAGAACTCACTGAAATTAACGGTTTTGCCGGTTATCCGGTCGTGACTGAAGAAAACGAACTGGTCGGTATTATTACCGGTCGTGACGTGCGCTTCGTGACCGATCTGGAACAGCCTGTCACTGCGGTCATGACGCCGAAAGAACGTCTGGTCACCGTCAAAGAAGGCGAAGCCCGCGAAGTCGTGCTGCAAAAAATGCACGAAAAACGCGTAGAGAAAGCACTGGTGGTTGACGCGCAATTCCATCTGCTCGGTATGATCACCGTAAAAGACTTCCAGAAAGCCGAACGTAAACCGAATGCCTGTAAAGATGAGCAGGGCAGCCTGCGCGTCGGTGCAGCGGTTGGCGCAGGTGCGGGCAACGAAGAACGTATCGATGCGCTGGTTGCTGCCGGTGTTGACGTTCTGTTGATCGACTCTTCTCACGGCCATTCCGAAGGCGTTCTGGAACGTATCCGCGCAACCCGCGCGAAATACCCGGATCTGCAAATCATTGGCGGTAACGTTGCAACTGGCGCAGGTGCTCTGGCACTGGCGAAAGCAGGCGTGAGCGCGGTGAAAGTCGGTATCGGTCCTGGCTCCATCTGTACTACCCGTATCGTGACCGGCGTGGGTGTTCCGCAAATCACTGCCGTTTCTGACGCGGTTGAAGCGCTGGAAGGCACCGGTATTCCGGTTATCGCTGACGGCGGTATCCGCTTCTCCGGCGACATCGCAAAAGCTATCGCTGCCGGCGCAAGCTGTGTGATGGTCGGCGGGATGCTGGCGGGTACTGAAGAATCTCCGGGCGAAATCGAGCTGTATCAGGGCCGTTCATACAAATCTTACCGCGGCATGGGTTCTCTGGGCGCGATGTCCAAAGGCTCTTCAGACCGTTACTTCCAGACTGATAACGCTGCTGACAAACTGGTACCGGAAGGTATCGAAGGTCGTGTGGCGTATAAAGGCCGTCTGAAAGAGATCATCCACCAGCAAATGGGCGGTCTGCGCTCCTGTATGGGGCTGACCGGTTGTGCTACCATCGACGACCTGCGCACCAAGGCTGAGTTTGTCCGCATCAGCGGTGCCGGGATCCAGGAAAGCCACGTACATGACGTGACGATTACCAAAGAGTCACCGAACTACCGCATGGGATCCTGACCCTAAAGACAGCGAGCTAAAGGCTCGCTGTCTGCTTTTAAGATTGTTAGAAAATTTAACCTGTTGTTTTAACGCTTTTATTGCTTTCTGGAAAACGCCCCCTCATGAGCGAAAATATTCACAAGCACCGTATCCTGATCCTCGATTTCGGCTCCCAGTACACCCAACTTGTTGCGCGCCGCGTGCGTGAACTGGGTGTCTATTGCGAACTCTGGGCCTGGGACGTAACCGAAGCCCAAATCCGCGAATTCAATCCGAACGGGATCATCCTGTCCGGCGGCCCGGAAAGTACCACCGAGCATGACAGCCCGCGTGCACCAGACTATGTCTTCGAAGCCGGTGTACCGGTTCTGGGCGTCTGCTACGGCATGCAAACCATGGCGATGCAGTTAGGCGGCCATGTTGAAGGCTCTAACGAGCGCGAATTTGGTTATGCGCAGGTTGAAGTTCAGACTGAAAGTGCGCTGATCCGTGACATTCAGGATGCCCTGAGCGAGAACAACAAACCGTTGCTCGACGTCTGGATGAGCCACGGCGATAAAGTGACGGCCATCCCGTCTGATTTTGTGACCGTTGCCAGCACTGAGACTTGCCCGTTTGCCATTATGGCCAACGAAGAAAAACGCTTCTACGGTGTGCAGTTCCACCCGGAAGTGACGCATACCCGTCAGGGCCTGCGTATGCTCGAACGTTTCATCATGGATATCTGCGAGTGCGAAGCCCTGTGGACGCCGGCAAAAATCATTGAAGATGCCGTTGAACGTCTGCGTGTGCAGATTGGCGACGATCATGTGATCCTCGGCCTGTCCGGTGGCGTTGACTCTTCCGTGACCGCCATGTTGCTGCACCGCGCCATTGGCGACCGTCTGACTTGCGTGTTCGTCGATAACGGTCTGCTGCGTCTTAACGAAGCAGATCAGGTGCTGGAAATGTTCGGTGACCGTTTCGGTCTGAACATCGTTCATGTCGCTGCGGAAGAGCGCTTCCTGTCTGCGCTGGCAGGCGTTGATGAACCTGAGGCCAAACGTAAAATCATCGGCCGCGTCTTTGTTGAAGTGTTCGATGAAGAAGCCTGCAAGCAGGATGAAGTGAAATGGCTGGCGCAGGGCACCATCTACCCTGACGTGATTGAATCCGCAGCCTCGGCCACCGGTAAAGCGCACGTGATCAAATCGCATCACAACGTGGGCGGTTTGCCGAAAGAAATGAAACTGGGTCTGGTTGAGCCGCTGAAAGAACTGTTCAAAGACGAAGTACGTAAAATCGGTCTGGAACTCGGCCTGCCGTATGACATGCTTTACCGTCACCCGTTCCCGGGGCCGGGTCTGGGCGTTCGCGTGCTGGGCGAAGTGAAGAAAGAATACTGCGACCTGCTGCGTCGCGCCGATGCTATCTTCATCGAAGAACTGCATAAAGCCGACCTGTATAACAAAGTCAGCCAGGCCTTCACCGTCTTCCTGCCTGTCCGCTCCGTTGGTGTGATGGGCGATGGCCGTAAATACGACTGGGTCGTTTCCCTGCGTGCAGTAGAAACCATCGATTTCATGACCGCGCACTGGGCACACCTGCCGTACGATTTCCTTGGCCGCTGCTCCAATCGCATCATCAACGAAGTCGACGGTATCTCCCGCGTTGTCTATGATATCTCGGGCAAACCACCGGCAACGATTGAGTGGGAATGATTTCGCGTCTGGCAACAGCCTGCACGTTAAAGCAATAAACACCTCTAAGCCCGCGTAAATGCGGGCTTTTTGATATCTGTCAGATATCAGACGGCTGTTTCAACCTTATCATGTGATTCTTTCCTGAGTTTATTCAACTGTACCTGTACTATCTTTAACCGGTGGTGCAAAACGATGCAGTGCTAATGGACGACGGATATCTATCGTAAAGGTAGTCGTACTCACTCTTATATTCAGGCCTTATAGTTTCTCTATGGAATCGAATCCTCACGCGCCGTTGGCCAGTTTTATTGATCTCATGATGGATGCTGTTTTTGCGGTTGATGCCCATGCCAATATCGTTTTTGCGAGTGCATCATGCGAACGTATCTTTGGCTATACGCCGAAAGAAATGATCGGCAAAAACATGTTTGACATGATGCTGCCTGAAGATCGGGAAATAACCCGAAACTCGGTGGTGGGGATCATGTCTGGCAATCCTCAGTTTCATTTTGAGAACCGTTACATTCATAAGAATGGACAAGTAGTCAACATCATGTGGACGGCACGCTGGTCACCGGCTGATCAATTGCGCATTGGGGTTGCCCGAGATATTACCGAACGCAAACGATCCGAATTGTTGCAGTCTGCGCTTTATTCTATTTCTGAAGCTGCACATACCGCCGAAGATTTACTCAAGTTATTCCAGCGCATTCATGAGATCGTCGGCACGCTGCTGCCCGTCGATAATTTCTCGGTGACGCTCTACGATGATGAAACCGGTAAACTTAGCTTCCCTTATCATGTGGATCAGTTTCTGCCGAGGCCAGACCCCTTTACCCTGATCCCAGGTACGTTCTACGCAGAGATTATTCATACCGGTCTGCCGCTGCTGCTCACACCTGAAACGATGGTTGCCCGCATGGAAGAATTGCGGGTCTCTTTTGGCATGAATCCATTCTGCTGGCTGGGTGTTCCGCTCAAGTCGCATAAGGGCACGATTGGCGTGCTTATGGTCAAAAGCTACCCGGGGGGTGTGTGCTACAACGAACAGGATCAGGAGTTGCTGCAGTTCGTTTCGACTCAAATTGCGACTGTCATTGAGCGTCAGCAAATGCAGGCTCGGCTGCAGTATATGGCGCAGTATGATCCACTGACCGACCTCCCGAACCGGGGTTTTTTACATGACCGCCTGAAAGTCGCGCTCTCAACAGCACGTCGGGAGCAAGGTCAGTTGTCGCTGTTGTACATTGATCTCGACAAATTTAAACAGGTTAACGATACGCTTGGCCATGGTATTGGGGATTTACTGCTGCAGGGGGCCGCTGCGCGCCTGAAGTTGTGTGTGCGCGAATCGGACACCGTCGCTCGTGTCGGCGGCGATGAGTTTGTGGTTTTGCTTCAGGGGGTTTCCTTACCCGCGTCTGCTCGGGTAGCAGAAAAAATCCGTGACGCTTTCAATCCTCCTTTTACCCTGGAAGGCCACAGTTTGACCATCACGCCCAGTATCGGAATCGCACTCTATCCGGAGCATGGTAACGATGAACGTCAGCTTCTCGAATATGCCGACAACGCCATGTATTTAGCCAAAAACGGCAAAGCGCATTGAGAAAATAGCGATCAAATGGGAATAAGTTTTAGAGACATCTGCTATTTAAAATCCACAAAACGCCAGTGTGATTAAATTATCCACTGGCATTTTTTATGCCTGAAATTCTCTCAGATCGTTATTTCAAATGCGCCGCAAACCCATTTTTCTCCGGCGCAATTTCCGGTTTCAATATCAGTGACGGAATAGCGTAATCGCCGCCATTCTGCTGGCGGAATGAAATGGGTGTCGCGCTTTCTAATGTATCCAGCCGGTGAGACATCTCCGCGCAAATTTGCGCATAGCGGGTTTCATCCATGCGTCCGGTGCGGTAGAACACCAGCGGCGGGAGTACGCTGAAGCCCGGATAGTGCAGGATGCCGTGATGGATCGGGAACAGCAGCTCGTCGATAGGGCCATTAATCCCACGCGCACTGTAATGCGGTTCCCAGCCGCCGGTCGTGACCATCAGCATGGCGCGTTTACCGGCCATTTTGCCTTCTCCGTAACGGTCGCCCCAGTGCGTGTCGGAATGTTCACCGACACCGTAAGCAAATCCGTAGGCATAAACGCGTTCCACCCAGCCTTTCATAATCGCGGGCATTGAAAACCACCATAGCGGGAACTGAAATATCACGGTATCGGCCCACTGTAATTTTTCCTGTTCGGCGGTAATGTCATGGCTTTGCGTTCCATTCTGGTAAGCGCGCTGTGAATCCTGCGAAGGTTGAAAAGGCCCTGGTGAAGGCCCGGTGTTATCTCCGGCATCCAGCGCGGCTTTCCATTGCATGGCATACAGATCCGATATCTGCACATTGTGCCCGGCGGCCTGCAAATGACTGACCGCAAAATCTTTCAGCGAGCCGTTCAGTGATTGTGATTCAGGGTGGGCATAGACGATCAATACATTCATGACGAATTCTCCGCTAAGTGGTAAACGCAGAGTAGGTTGTTGTCAGGTATAGTTGAAATGAATTGATCATATAGCAGGTATAGCGATGAGTAATTTCGGCCGTTTGGATCTCAATTTGTTGCTGACGCTGGATGTCCTGCTCGCCGAGCAAAACGTCACGCGTACGGCGCAACGCCGTAATCTTTCACAACCTTCAGTCAGCGTTCAGCTCGCGAAGTTGCGGGAATTTTTTGATGACCCTTTGCTGCTGCCGGGACCACGGGGGATGCGGCCGACCGCGCGTGCTGATGAATTACGTGAGCCGCTGCGACAAGCACTGGCCGCGCTGGAGCAGGCCGTATCTGCGGGTGAAGTGTTTGACCCCTCGACGGCAAAGAATATCTGGAATCTGGGGGCGGCAGATTATGGCGAATCGACCATTGTGCTGCCCGCGTTACGGGCATTACGTATAGCCGCACCTTCTGCACGGCTGGCTATTTTTGAAACGTCACCTGCGCGGATTATCCGCAAAATGGAGCAGGGTACGCTGGATCTCGCATTCCATACCGGCGAGGCGGTGATGAATGGCCTGCACAGCCGATTATTGTTTGCTGAACGTTATGTTTTGGTGAGCAGAAAAGGACATCCGCAGGTTAAAGGCAAGATATCGCGTTCAGCGTTTTGCGCACTGGAACATGTGATCGTTTCACCTGATGGTGGGGGTTTCTATGGCAATACCGACATCGCGCTGGCGGCCACTGGATTATCGCGCCGCGTCGTCATGTCAGTGCCGCATTTCCTGTTTGTCGTTCAGGTACTGATGACCACTGATCTGGTGGCGATGCTGCCGGAACGTCTGGTACGTGGAAATCCTGCTTTGCAGGTTACTAAACCGCCGCTGGATGTCCCGGGGTTCGAGATGTACATGGTCTGGCACGAGCGCGCTCATCGTGATCCTGCACATCAGTGGCTGCGTGAGTTTATCGCTGATTCAGTCTGAAAAAAGGCAGCCTTACGACTGCCTGTGTCTGACGGTGCGGAAAACCGGAACTTATTCGTTGAACAGCTTGGTATCATTCGCCAGGCTATCTACCACAACTTTTAAATCGTTGGCGGTAACTTTCTGTTTATCATTAGAAACTTGTTTACCGAATCCTTTACGCACGACTTTGATCACCGGTTTGCCAGTACTGGCGTCGATCAGCTCACCTTCGAAATACACTTCAGTGTCACGCGTGCGGTGGCCTGTCGCGGTTTGAGTTCCGGCAATAACCAGCGCGACCGGGACGACTTCATAGAACTGCAAACCTTCTGCCGACGTGTTCACACCGGTGATCGCACCTTTGAAAATCAATGTGCGCGGCCCTGCGTGATCTGTCAGTGGCAGGCGCTCTGCCAGTGCAGGTTTCATGCGGCTGTTGGCGTAATCCAGCACCCCCTGCAAGGTGGTTTTGTCGATCTGCGCCGTAGGCTGCGGTTCCGGGTAGAATTTAATCGGTTCGTATTTGATGTAAGAATAATTTTCTTTCTTAAACGAAGGATCGATCCAGCGCAGAACCGGATTTCCCCCAGCCGTTTTCACTTCCTTAAGGCCGGAATAATCGCCTAAAAAACCTGAGTATTTTTCCGTCTTGGTAATGTGGCTGGTACAACCGGCCAGGAACAGTGCGCCAGTCACTGCGGCGATCTGCATCAGTTTTATTGTTTTCATTCGTACCCTCGAAATATTTTAAGGAAGACCAAGTATGTATAGCACCGCTGCGGAATTTAACCTCTTAACGACAAAGAAAAATTGATATTCATCAGGATCGCGAAAATACGGTTCTGTGAGGTAATCATTTCTTCCTTAATTATTTTTTTGATGAATGAAACAAATAGTATTCACCTTTTGGACTGTCCCCCGTAGAGATGATGTTCCAGCCTTTTGACAGATAAAAAGCGACTGATTTTTTACTCTTTACTAAACATTTCAACGACCCCTGACGGGTAAACGTTTCTTCCGCAGCCTGAAGCAATGCTGAACCTGCGCCGGTTCCCTGATATTGCGGATCAACAAACAGGTTATGCAGGAAATTTTCCTGAGTGAAAATTGAGGCGAATCCCAGTAAATGTCCGTCACGTTCTGCCACCAGAATCGTCTCGCCGATCACTGCGCGGTCAAAATCTTCCAGCTGAAAATCGTCTTCCAGCCATGTCCAGGTATGCTTGCGTGAGGCCAGATACAACGTGCGTAAAAACGGACGGTCTGCTTCTTCATAAGGACGGACAATAAGTGATGAGGACAAGTAAAACTCCTGAGGAAATTTTTCATCAACGTGTGTTGTTCATGTCTGTTTCCTGATACTGCCAGTGAAGCGGAGTGAGTTCAATTACGTTGGCTGATCGGTTTTTTTAACGCATTTCCTGATTGATCTTCTGACCTCCGCCGCCAATAATGTTCCCTTGACTCGGGGTGCCCGCTGCAAAGCAGGGCTGAGATTTTACCCGTATTACCTGATCTGGATTATGCCAGCGTAGGGAAGTCAGGTATCTCTCCTGATACCGCCTTCCTGAGTGCCGGTGGGGAGATTTATGAATACCCGACCTACCTTCTTGCCCGGCGCCTTAGCCGCCACTTCTCTGAAACGACTCCGCCTTTCAGCGCCGCTGGTTCACTGCCTGACCAACGACGTGGTGCAATCTTTTACCGCCAATGTCCTGCTGGCGCTGGGTGCATCTCCGGCGATGGTGGTTGATCCCGCCGAAGCGGCGCAATTTGGCGCCATTGCTGATGCCTTATTGGTGAACGTCGGCACGCTGACACATCCCCATGCCGATGCGATGCGGGCGGCTATTCACGCAGCCAGTCAGGCCGGAAAGCCCTGGGTGCTGGATCCGGTTGCTGTCGGCGGTCTGAGCTGGCGTACAGAATTCTGTCGTGAAATCATCACACTTAAACCTGCCGCAATCCGCGGTAATGCCTCGGAAATCCTGGCTCTCAGCGGCCTCAGTGCGTCCGGGCGCGGCGTGGACAGCGGTGATGATTCCCTTTCTGCCTTACCTGCCGCACAGCAACTGGCGCGGGAGACCGGCGCGGTAGTGGCTGTGACGGGTGAAACCGATTACGTCACCGACGGGATGCGCAGTTGGGCGGTGGCTGGCGGACATCCGATGATGACCCGCGTGGTGGGTACCGGATGCGCATTATCTGCGGTGGTGGCGGCCTTTGTGGCTTTGCCGGGTGATCGCCTGGATAACGTGGCCGCCGCCTGCCGGGTGATGTCCTGTGCCGGCGAGCGCGCCTGTGCGGTCGTGAAGGGGCCGGGCAGTTTCACGCCTGAATACCTCGATAATCTGTATTTAATGGGCGAGGAATGGCTGAATGGCGAGGAAATACAATGAAACGTATTAATGCACTGACGATTGCAGGCACAGATCCGAGTGGCGGGGCGGGGATCCAGGCGGATTTGAAAACCTTCTCGGCGCTGGGTGCGTACGGCACCAGTGTGATCACCGCGCTGGTGGCGCAGAACACCCGTGGTGTGCAGTCGGTCTATAACATTGAGCCCGGTTTCGTTTCAGCGCAGCTCGATTCCGTACTGAGCGATGTGCGGATCGACAGTGCGAAAATCGGCATGCTGGCGAACAGTCAGATTGTGGAGGCGGTTGCGGAGCGACTCAGACATTATCAGCCGCCGTTTGTGGTGCTGGATACCGTGATGCTGGCGAAAAGTGGCGATCCGTTACTGCTGCCGGAGGCCGTGGATGCCGTGCGTCGTTTGCTGATCCCGCAGGCTTCCATTATTACGCCAAATCTGCCCGAAGCGGCGGCGTTACTGGAATGTGCGGTGGCGGCGAATGAAACCGAAATGCGTGAGCAGGGAGAAGCCTTACTGGCGATGGGATGTGGTGCCGTGCTGATGAAAGGAGGACATCTGAGTGATGAGGAAAGCCCTGACTGGCTGTTTGTGACCGGTTCCCGTGAGCGGTTTACTGCGCCGCGTGTGAATACCCGACATACCCATGGCACCGGTTGCACGCTGTCGGCCGCGCTGGCCGCGTTACGTCCGCGTCATCACAACTGGGCCGATACGGTACGCGAAGCCAAAGCCTATTTACAGCAGGCGCTGATGCAGGCCGACTCACTGGAAGTCGGCCACGGTATCGGGCCTGTGCATCATTTCCACCGCTGGTGGTAACCGCGGATTATGCCTGGTGCTGGGTTTCGCTCAGCGCCTGTTCAACCTGATGAAATTTCGTCAGCGCCTGTTGCAAATGAACGGCATCAAACGGGTTCAGCGGATAGAATTTTTCTTCTTTACGCGGGCGCAGCATGACGCGGATTTTAGTTGCTGACATCCGTTCAAACAGATAGCTGGCAATATCGTCGTTCTCCTCGTCCTGCCACGACAGCAGCAATGCCGCATGCTCACCGCTGCGGCGGCCAATAAATTGTCCGTGTGACCACAGCCCTTCAAATTCGCCATCCTTTTGCAGTTTTTTGCCACTGAACCACGGTGATTCAGCCAGCGTCAGGAGGGCTTGCGGCGTGATATCCGCATACAACTGGCGCCACTGCGGGCGGTTGTTATCCATCTGCCAGCAGGCCATGCCGAGATAATCGTTCAGTTCACGCCAGTCCTGTTCCAGTTTCTCCCTGAGTTCAGGATCCTGCACATGCATGAACTGTTGCAGGCCGGTCGCCTGCTCACCCAGCTTGTTATAGGCAATAACGGTCATGGTGCGGGGCTTACGGCGGAATGTGACCCACAGCAGCACTTTGGGGATGCGGAAAGTGATGGCCTGAACGGTGAGTTTGTAACGGTTGCCACGTGACATCACCAGGCCGCTGGAAGTGCCCCGTTTGTCCTGATAATTTCTCACCAGTACCACGCTGTTCTGTCCCATCCAGCCCGTGACGTAATGTTCTTTTTCGCTTTCTGCCACGTCCAGATCATGAACTATCTGGGTGATTTTCTCGTTATCGAGCTGGGAGAGGGACAGTGACTGATCGGCACTGTAGTAGCTTTTTTTCAGGGCGGCTGCGGCTGGCATAAAAGTATCCACGATATTGATGTGGTTTACAGCTTACACCAAGTTGTCATACAGATTTTAGGGATAACCCGCAAAATTTGATCGCTGTCGTTCACTGTTTGTGTATTACAACGTCCTTTTACTTACTCGGCATCAAACCAGTCACTGTTCTGTTCAGCAATCGGGGTAATGGTGGAAATCATTTCCTGCAAATGAATGCGGATAGCTTTTTCAGCGGCGTCCGGGTCATGCGCTTTCAGCCCGTCAAAAATCGCATAATGTTGTGCAATCAGATTTTCCGGCGGTGACACTTTACTGAGTGTCAAAAAGCGCACGCGATCCATTGTCGCTTTGATGTGCTCGACGGTTTCCCATGCCAGGCGGCAGTCGATGATCTGCGCAATCGTGCGGTGGAACTCATCATCCAGCAACAGGAATTCCTGCGTTTGCTGACTCTTTGCCGCCAGCGTCTGACGCTCAAGATTATGTTCGAGCAAGGCCAGATCTTTATCGGTGGCGACCATGGCTGCACGGCGTACCACGGCGGTTTCGACTGCTTCGCGAATGAAGCGTCCGTCGGCAACCCGCTTGGAGGAAATTTTCATTACATAGGTGCCGCGTTGCGGTAAAACCTGAACCAGCCCGGCTTCGGCCAGTTTGATAAAAGCTTCGCGAACCGGCTGGCGGGACACATTAAAGCGTGTGGAAATTTCTTTCTCCGACAGGAATGCCCCCGGCGCGATGGCACAGGTGACGATGTCCTGACGCAAGGTGCGATAAATCTGCTGATTAACCGGCACATTACTGAGAAATTCAAAGGAGTCTGTCATGGGCAAAAGTTGTCTTTAAAGTCGGGAAACGACAATACTAACATGAGTTTTCTGATGTTTTTGAGATTGTTAGCGCAAGCTTTCATCAAATTATTGGGAGTTTATATGCTCCCGGCAATACAGCTTTTTATAGGCCGCGGGTGTGATACCCAGCAGTTTACGAAATACCCGGCGAAAATACGCCACATCGTTAAACCCCGTCAGGCGTGCCACGTCTGCCACATTGCCGGTATTGGCCAGTAACAGCTTTTCTGCTGCAGCGACACGTTGTTTATGCAGCGCATCCGTCAGCGTCATCTGAAAGGTCAGGCGGAAAACCCGCCCGAGATAATCCGCGTTACAGTGCAGCCGCTGCGCCAGCTCAGAGGCCCCCAGTGGCAGATGAAACTGTGTGGTGATCAGCTGACGGGCTTTGTAGGCCAGCGCCACGCCGGGGCCGCCGGGTTCGACATTCTCCGGCCAGGCGCGCGAGACTTCCTCTAACAGCAAAATCAGGAACAGCTCAAGAGAATTACCGCCGCGTTCCTGTTCATATAAAAATAATCTGAACAGCGTTAACAGGGGTTCACTGTCCCTGACTTTACAATGCTGCGGAATATTTAGCTGTAAAGAGGGACTATTTTGCTGTGGTTTAATGATTGCTATATCTTCCACAATATCAAAATGCAGCCAGTAAAATTTTAAATCGGGATCAAAGGTTGTGACGCCTTTATGTTCCCTGCCGGGAAATAACAGTAAACTTTCTCCTGTATGCAAATCAAAACGCGTATTTTCTTCCTGTAAAGACAACGAGCCACGGACGACATAAATTAATTCGTGCGAACTCAGACGTCGGGTCGGATGTGTGCCAATTCCTCTGGAAATGAACAGGCCACCGTTTTGCACTTTAACCGGGTAATTTACGGAGAACGCGAGCATTTCAGGCATTTTAAGGCACTCATCAGGCAAGTTTTGCCTGACAGTAGCACAGGAAACGTGCACCACCAGCCGGGTATGAAGAGGTTTTGATCTGCTTCACAGATTCTGGATGTGAGTCGGAATTGTCCCGTTTAACTACTTTTCTCTCCTCTTGTTGGCATGAGAACCCTATGCCAGATTTATGGCGTACCTTATTTAATCTCAGGGCTGATACGAATAATTAGCCTTATTCATTGTGTTCCTACAGCTTATAAATAACGATATAAAAGCGAGGAAAGATAATGCCAACAGATTCAGTTAATACAGGCTCTGCACCGGTAAACGGTGAGGACAGAATACTTTCTGCTAATGCCAAACTTTCTGTCAGTGAAAAAATCGGTTATGGATTAGGTGATGCCGGTGGCACGATAATTACCTGTCTTATCACCAGTTTTCTGACATTCTTTTATACCGATGTTTTCGGGCTGACACCTGCGATTGTCGGTACGCTGTTTATTTCGCTGCGTGTGATTGACGCGATTTCCGATCCGCTGATGGGCATTCTGGCTGACCGCACGCAAAGCCGCTGGGGACGTTTTCGTCCCTGGCAGTTATGGATCGCGTTGCCTATTGGCGTGGTCGGATTTCTCACTTTTACGGTACCCGGCCTGAGTGGCGATGCCAAAATTGCCTACGCCTTCTTCACCTATTTCCTGCTCTCCGTGTCCTATACGGCAATCAACGTGCCGTACTGCGCGCTGATTAACACCATGACCACTGATCATCGCGAAGTGATGTCTTGTCAGTCGTGGCGCTTTGTACTGTGCGGCGTGGCGGGCTTTATGGTTTCCGTCGGGCTGCCGTGGCTGGTGCAGGTGTTGGGTAAAGGCAATGCGGCGGTGGGATATCAGCAGGGCGTAGGGTTGCTTTGCGCGGTTGCTGTGGTGATGTTCCTGTGGTGCTTCTTCACGGTACGCGAACGCCTGCCCCTTGCACTGCTCGGGCAATTCAGCGTTAAGGAACACATTCGCGGGATGCTGAAAAACGATCAGTTGCTGCTGGTTTTACTGATGTCTTTCCTGCTGATCAACGTGTTCAATCTGCGTGGCGGCGGCTACATGTATTTCATCACTTATGTGCTGAAAGGCGGGGCGGGCTACGCCTCTATGTTCTTCGGCATGGTAACGCTGGCATCCATTCTTGGCGCGGTGATCGTCAATCAGCTGACCAAATTTATCGACAGCGTGCGGCTGTATATGTTGACTAATCTGGTACTGGCGGTGTTTTCCCTGATGCTGTGGTTTGTCCCTGCCGGTGAACATTATCAGACGCTGTGGCTGGGTATCATCTTTGTACACTGTGTGATCCTCGGGTTCACCTTGCCGCTGCACTTTTCCATCATGGCGTTCGCCGACGATTACGGGCACTGGAAAAATGGTATCCGTTCCTCCGGCATGAACTTTGCCTTCAATTTGTTCTTTATCAAACTGGCCTGGGCATCAAGTGCCGGGATCATCAGCCTGGTCTTCATTATGGTCTCTTATCAGGCTGGCGCAGAGCATCAGACTGCAGCGTCGCTCGGCGGGATCACTTTGCTGGAAACATTGTTGCCTGCGGCGATGCATCTGCTGCTGGCGGGAACGCTGATGTTTTGCAAACTCGATAACAAATTGCTGTCGCGGATGTCGCACGATTTGGCCGCAAAAATCTAATTTACTGTTTTTCAGGAGGTTGTATGCCGTTTTCTCCGGTTGATTCTTTAGAAGTGCCTTTGCAAAAAGTGAATGTTTCCGATGCGTTCTGGCTGGAATATCAGCGACTGGTAAAAGATGTGGTGGTGCCGTATCAGTGGAAAGCGCTCAACGATGACGTCGCCGACGCCGAACCAAGCCATGCGATTGAAAATTTCCGAATTGCCGCCGGGCAAAGCGATGGCGAGTTTTATGGCATGGTTTTTCAGGACAGCGACGTGGCTAAATGGCTGGAAGCGGTGGGGTATTTGCTGGCGAAAACGCCGGATCCTGCGCTGGAAGCAACGGCGGATCAGGTGATCGAGCTGGTCGGCGCGGTGCAGCAACCTGACGGCTATCTGAACACGTATTTCACCGTCAAAGAGCCGCAACAACGCTGGGCCAATCTGGCTGAATGTCACGAACTTTACTGCGCCGGACATCTGATTGAAGCGGGTGTGGCCTATGCGCAGGCGACCGGCAAAACCCGGTTACTCGAGATTGTCTGCAAACTGGCGGATCACATCGCAGACGTTTTCGGGCCGGGCGAACAGCAACTGCATGGCTATCCGGGGCATCCGGAAATTGAACTGGCGCTGATGCGTTTGTATGAACAAACTGCCGAAACGCGATATCTCGAACTGACCCGCTATTTTGTTGAACAGCGCGGCACACAGCCGCATTTCTACGATATCGAATATGAAAAACGTGGAAAAACTTCGCACTGGAATACTTACGGTCCGGCGTGGATGGTGAAAGATAAGGCCTACAGTCAGGCGCATGTACCGGTGGCTTTGCAGACAACGGCCATCGGGCACGCGGTGCGTTTTGTGTATCTGTATGCCGGTGTGGCGCATCTGGCGCGGTTGAGTCAGGATCAGGAAAAACGCGAGGTGTGCCAGCGATTGTGGGAAAACATGACCCAGCGGCAGATGTACATCACCGGTTCAATCGGCTCGCAAAGCAGCGGTGAGGCGTTTTCTTCCGACTATGATTTACCCAACGACACGGCTTACACCGAAACCTGCGCATCGATTGGCCTGATGATGTTCGCCAACCGCATGTTGCAGATGGATTCTGACAGCCGTTATGCCGATGTGATGGAACGTGCGCTTTATAACACTGTGCTGGCCGGTATGGCGCTCGACGGCAAACATTTTTTTTATGTGAATCCTCTGGAAGTGCATCCGAAAAGCATTCCGTTCAACCATATTTATGACCACGTAAAACCGGTGCGTCAGCGCTGGTTCGGCTGTGCCTGCTGTCCGCCGAATATTGCGCGTCTGCTGGCGTCGCTCGGCCATTATATCTATACCCAGCGTCCGGACGGTGTGGATATCAATCTGTATATCGGCAGTGATGTCGAAGCGACCATCGGCGGAAAGGCGTTGCGACTGAAACAGTCCGGCGGTTATCCGTGGGCAGAAGGCGTGCTGATTGAAATCGATACCGATCAGCCACTGGAAGCCACGCTGGCGCTGCGTTTACCTGACTGGTGCGTCAGTCCGCAGGTCACGCTCAATGGCAATCCGCTTGAACTGACCAGCCTGACGCAACGTGGATATTTGCGTTTGACGCAGGAATGGCAGAAAGGCGATCGTATTGAAATGATGCTGCCGATGCCGGTGATGCGGGTGAAAGGCAACGCGCTGTTGCGGCATGTTGCGGGGAAAGTGGCAGTGCAGCGCGGGCCGCTGGTGTATTGCCTTGAGCAGGCTGACAACGGCAGTGAACTGCATAACATCCGCCTGCCGGGTGATGCGCAATTCCGTCTGATTTCCGGCAGCGGATTGTTCGCCGGTAAAACCTTATTGCAGACACAGGGCGAACGCCGGACATCCGTTCAGGCCAGTCAGCAGCCACTGTATCGTTACAATCCGCCAGCGCAACAAACGGTACCGCAAACCATAACCTTTGTGCCGTACTTTACCTGGGCGAATCGTGGGGAAGGAGAGATGCGGGTTTGGGTGGACGAATAAAACCGTCATCCTTCAGCCTGTTTCACGCGTCTGATCCCGGATAACCCCTGGACCAGACGCGCTTTATCCACTTCGGTTAGCTGCGGCGCATGCAGCAGAATCATAATCTCTGATTTATCTTCCTCACTGAACCCGCCGGCCAACAGGCGCTGACTAATGGCGCTCAAAATTTGCTTATCCTGTGCAGAGATGGAGTCCCTGACCCTATCGAGGCTTTTCGGTTTGTCCCCCATATCGGGCTGCGATAACCAGTCAGCAAAATAGCGGTACTGGATAGCTTTGGCGACGTCCATCTGCGCCTGAATAAAAGGAAGCACCGAGTGCGGGTCAAGCCCTGCCTCTTCCGCTTCAGCCTGCGCGAGAGAGAGGACCTTCTTTTCACGCACCAAATCTTCGACCGGTAAATGATTTGCCGCTTTATAAGCCGCCACGTCTTTCATATCCACCATGCGTCCGTTCATCGCCGTTGTGAGAGAAGAGATCGCTGTGGCCGGCACTGATGCTGCATAAACTGAGCCCACCATAAATAACGAAGACAAAAACACCATGATATAAGCCATAACACCCTCAGTTGCGTCAGGAAGAATAAGGAATTTACTTTGCCATCAAAATAATACCGCAGTGTTACAAAGATTCATGCATTACGCCTGAAATGTGCTCTGACGGCTTTTGAGTGATGGGCAGTATGGCAAGCATGGCGTACCGGGTACAGATTGTGCGGATGGCGGAAAGGGCGCTCCCGGAATGAACAGCATCGCGTTAATGTAAGATTACATTCAGCGAATAGGGAAAAATGCCGCTCCCCTGTGGCAGGGAGCAGCATTGGCATTCAGAATATCAGTTGTGAGACAGAGTGGAGTCGGGCAGGTGTTTTGGTGGTTTAATCACGAAGAACACCAGCATTGCACCCAGTGCGGCGACGCCACCAGCGAGAATAAAGGCACTGTCAAAACGTCCGGTGTTTTGCACAATGAAACCCGTCACGACCGGACCAATGATGCCCGAGACGCTGCCGACCAGATGAATAAATCCGCTGGTGCCGCCGACGCGGGATTTATGCACCACATCCTGAATAATCGCCCAGTAAATCGCACCGGTGGTATACAGGAAGAAAATAGACACTGACATCAGAATGACTGCCGGCACCACGCTGGTGACAATACCGGCGAGGGCGACACAAATAGCCGCGGCTAACAGGCTGACCACTAATATAATTTTACGCGACAATAACAAACGGCCGGTAATATTGAAAATCTTATCAGAAATATAACCGCCCAATGCCAGGCCGACAAAACCGACAATCCACGGAATAACCGTTGTCAGACTCATCTCTTTGATATTCAGGCCATGTGCCTGAACCAGGTAAGCCGGGAACCAGCTGAGGAAGAAAAATAAAATATAGTTGTAGCAGAAGAACGCAAATGCCGTAACCAGAATAATCGGCTGACGTAAATAATAGCCCAGACCATGTGCGGCCTGCGCCATATTCTCTTCTTCGCTTAAATGCTCGTTCTTCATTTCATCAACTAAACGCAATTCTTCCGGTGAAACGCGTTTACTTTTCAGCGGATTATCGGCAACGGTAAAGAACCACACGACCAT
Organism: Rahnella sp. GSA61A; assembly: GCF_019969905.1. Taxonomy (NCBI): domain Bacteria; kingdom Pseudomonadati; phylum Pseudomonadota; class Gammaproteobacteria; order Enterobacterales; family Yersiniaceae; genus Rahnella; species Rahnella sp. GSA61A. The sequence continues at coordinate 182,220 of NZ_JAHXYO010000005.1, forward strand.
CCAGACGATCCCGATACTGGCAATGACCATAAACGCCGGACGCCAGCCGAAGGAAATCGCCAGATACCCGACAATCGGCCCGGCCACTGCACCGCCGAGGGGAGAACCGGCGCTGAGCAAGCCCATCGCGGTTGCCGCCTGTTTCTTCGGGAACCAGCCGTTAATCATCTTATTTGCTGAGGCGCAGATCGGTCCTTCGGCCATGCCGAATAATACCCGTAAAATAAGCATGGAATAAAAACCGGTCGCGATAGCGGTCATGCCGCAAAATACTGACCATAAGCCGACGGCTAATCCCATTACCAGCGTCGGACCGAATTTATCCACGGCCAGGCCACCGATAAAGTTAAATATCGCGTAACCAAAGAAGAAACTGCCAAATATCATGCCGAATTGTTCGGGGTTAATGGTCAGTTCTTTTTCTATCATAGGCACAGTAATCGACAGCGCAACGCGGTCGAGGTAATTGATCATGTAAACCAAGAACAGCAAGAATACGATGATCCAGCGTAGGTTCTTAAACATAAATGTATGCTCCACTTGTAGGTGTCGTTTTAATAGTGTTGCGTTTTTATAGGTAGAATATGAGGTACGGGAGGCGGGAAGATATTTGAAATCTTCCCGTCTTTTATAAAAAAAATCAAAAAATCAGAATGTCAGTAAAACCTTGCAGCAGGAACGCTGATCTTTCTCAAACAGCGTTAATGCCGCTTCCACTTCGCTGGCGGGCATCCAGTGCGTCACCAGTTTTTCGGGTGCGATTTTTCCCTGCTCCATCCATTCAATCACCTGGGGGAACCGGTGACTGTTCAGGCGTGAAGAAAACAGTGAAATCTCTTTGCTGGTAATGCTTTGCTGCGTGACCAGGCTGGGCTCGCCGGAGAAACCCATCATACCGATACGTGCTGCCGGAGACGCCAGCAGAATAGCTTCCTGCAAAATCGCCGGATGGCAGGCGGCATCGACGATGAGCGTTGGTCGCACACCTTCAGCGGCCAGTTCATCAGCCACGCTGCGTTCGCTATTGTTGATGATCCAGTCTGCGCCGCTGGCCTGCGCCATCTGCAACCGTTCGTCGATACGGTCAGCGACAATCACTTTCTGCACACCATAAACGCCTTTCAGCACCTGAATCACCGTCAGCCCCATCGGGCCGGCGCCGTATATCAGCGCGGTATCCTGCGGCGTCGGTTGTAGAAACGCCGTGATATTGGCCGCGATAGTAAACGGCTCGACCATACTGGCGAGTTTGTCCGGGATTATTTCCGGCACCACATAAGCGTTTTTCGCTGGCGCACAGGCGTAATCACTGAAACCGCCGTCGCGGTGGACGCCGATAACCTGCAGTTCTGCACAGACATTCGGGCGGCCAATCGAGCACGGATAACAATGTCCACAGCTGACGACCGGATCGATAACCACGCGCTCGCCGATACGTTTGACGTCTACGCCTTCACCGACGCTGTCGATGTGGCCGAAAAACTCATGGCCGATTACCCGTGGATATTTCGCAAACGGATTGTGACCGTGATAAATATGAACATCTGAACCACAGATGCCCGCGTGACTGACCCGAACTCGTACCTCACCGGCGGCAGGTACCGGCAAAGCACGTTGCTCGATGACTAACTTTCCAGGTTTCTGAATAACGACACTGTTCATTTTTCGCTCCCTCACCAGTTCCACAAAGTGCCGTCTTCCAGACGGGCCACCGGCAGATACGCCGGTTCGTACGGATATTTCGCGGCCAGCTTTTCGTCAAACTCAATGCCCAGCCCCGGTTTTTCGCCCGGGTGCATGTAGCCGTTGTCGAACGTCCAGTTATGCGGGAAGACTTCCAGCATTTGCTCGGAATAACCCATGTATTCCTGCACGCCGAAGTTCGGCACCCACAGGTCGAAGTGCAGGGCTGCGGCCATACAAATCGGCGAAAGGTCAGAAGGGCCGTGGGAACCGGTACGCACCTGATACAACGAAGCGAAATCAGCGATGCGGCGCATGCCGGTGATGCCGCCAGCGTGCGTCAGTGTGGTGCGGATATAGTCGATAAGCTGTTCTTCGATAAGCTGTTTGCAATCCCAGATACTGTTGAACACTTCGCCGACTGCAATGGGTGTGACTGTGTGCTGGCGGATCAAACGGAAGCATTCCTGATTCTCAGCGGGGGTCGGATCCTCCATCCAGAACAGGCGATATTCTTCGATGCTTTTGCCAAAGCGCGCTGCTTCGATGGGCGTCAGACGGTGGTGCATGTCGTGCAGCAGATGTTCGTCGAAACCGAATTTATCACGCACGGCTTCGAACAGTTTTGGCGTGAAATCGAGGTATTTTTCCGTCGACCACAACTGCTCTTCCGGCCAGTTACCTTTCGTCGCCGGTTCGTAGGCCAGACCTTTGCCTTTCGCCATGCCGTAAGTCGTTTTCATGCCCGGAACACCGCATTGTGCGCGGATCGCCTTGAAACCGAGCTCTTTATGTTTGGCGTAATCGTCGAGCACTTCATCAATGGAATGGCCGGTGGTGTGGCAGTAGACCATGACGCCGGTGCGGGATGCGCCGCCGAGCAACTGGTACAACGGCATGTTGGCGGCTTTGGCTTTGATGTCCCATAACGCCATGTCCACGGCAGAAATCGCCGACATAGTGACCGGGCCGCGACGCCAGTAAGCGCCTTTGTAGAAAAACTGCCAGATGTCTTCAATCTGATGCGCATCACGGCCAATCAGTTGCGGACACACATGATCTTTCAGATATGACGCGACCGGTAACTCGCGACCGTTCAGCGTGGCATCACCAATGCCAGTCAGTCCGCTGTCAGTGGTGATTTTCAACGTAACAAAGTTGCGTCCCGGACAAGTGACAAAAACTTCAGCATTCACGATTTTCATCGGTTACGACCTTCTGCAGTAAAAGTAGGATGCATTTTCTGTGGTTATAAATACGCCTCATCCTAACTACCATACAAGTATGTTTATCGTTTTTTGCCGGAGAGGATCACACTTTGTGAGGGAAATGTTGCGGGGATTAAAAACAAAACGCCTGCTATTAACAGGCGTGATTTGACGTGAAAGAGCGGCAACTATTCCGCCAGCCGTACCACTTCATCCCATACGGCTTCATCGACCGGGATGCCCAAACGGTGGTTTTCTTCGCGGTTGGAAGCGGCAGTCTGGCCCGGATAACGGACATCGCGGCTGTTTTCTGCGGGGTCGGACTGATTCACATAGTCTGCAACGCTGTCGGCCATGCGTTCGGTGAATTCGGCACCACCGAGTTGTGTCGGGTCAAACACCATAAAAATCTGGCTGGCGCCGGTACAACTGCCTTTGCCTATTTTGTCGATCTCATTGGTGGGCGATCCGGCAGACAACAGCGCGGCCATAGCATCGAGCACAATTGCCAGGCCGGAGCCTTTCCAGTAACCCGTCGGTAAAATACGCATGGAGGCCTCGATTGGGCCAGGATCGTCTGTGAGATTTCCCTCTTTATCGTAGCCGCCGGGGAACGGCAGTTTTTCCTTTTTCAGCCGCGTGACCTGCAATTTACCGTAGGAATATTGTGACATCGCCATATCCAGCACGATCGGGCCTTTGGCCCGGGGCACGGCCATCACGAACGGGTTGTTGCCCACGCGGGGGTTTTTGCCGCCCCACGCAGGCATACAGGATTCAGTATTCGTCCAGCAAATCGCCGCCATGCCTTGTTCTGCCGCATGCCAGCCATAACTTCCGCCACGCATCCAGTGACTGCTGTTTTTCAGTGCGACAATGCCGACGCCGTATTCTTTTGCCATCTCTGCCGCTTTTTCGACGGCAAACAGGGCGTTGGTAATGCCGATCCCGCGGTTACCGTTGTAGATGGCGATGGCGCCAAGAGATTTTTCCAGCGCTGGTTTGGCATGAATATCAATCCAGCCTTTTTTAACGTAATCGACAAAGCGCGCCACACGGTTCAGCCCATGGGATGAAATGCCGTCGCAACTGGACTCTGTGTGGATTCGTGCACAGGTACGTGCGCTTTCTTCATCCAGACCGGCTTTTTGCAGGGCGCGGAAGATGGTCTGTTGCATCATGCTGAATTCAATTCTTGGCATGGTTGGCTCCGGTTGAGAGATCATCAGGCGTCAGAGGGGATAATTCTTCTGTCTGGATAAGAATATTATTATCACCCCAACATTTTTCGTATGGCCAGCCGGTAAGTTGCTCGGCAACTAAACGGGCTTCTGGTGTAACATCGTATTTACTACCGCCGGCTTTCAGACGCTCAATTTCACTGACCAGCAACGCATGGTTATGTCGGGTGAGACGGAATTTCATTGAGCTGTATAACCCTACCAGCAGGAAAATGACGGAACCTGCGCCAAATACCAGCGTGATGCCGTAAACAGCTTCGACCGGTTGCGTTGCGCTTTTCGGTGTAAATCCGTAATGCTGTAATAACAGGCCAACTCCAAATAACGCCACCGCCTGAACGGCTTTGCGTACAAATGTCATTACCCCGGCGAATATCCCTTCGCGCCGTTTTCCGGTCAGCATTTCATCCACATCGGGAATAAAGCTGTAGATATTCCAGCAAACATAACTGGTACCCGAACGGCCAACGCCCATTAAAATGACGGAGAGATAAAGCAGCGCCATATTAAAAGGCAATTGTAATAAATGAATGGCTAAAAATAACCCGACACTGCCCAGCATAAATAGCTGTGCGATGCGGTAAGAAGCCCCGTTGCCTAATTTCATACACAGGAAAATAAACAAGGCGACGCAGACAAACTGCACCAGAGTCATTAACGTCATGGCATTCGACGCGGTCACGGCGTTTTGCCCGAGGACAAAAATAATGTAGTAGGCCAGCACCGCACCGAGCACGTCGAGGGCGACATAACCGCCAAGATACATCCCGACATGCTGACGGAAGGTGCGGACTTTCATTGTCGAAATCAGTGATTTAAACAGATGTTTCATGTCACGGCGGAAAGAAAGTTTTGGTGCAGCGACGTCAACCGGGATCGGACGCTCCCAGGTGTAGAAGTAAAGCATCAGGATCACCACGGCAAACAGCACGCCAAAAATCACCCCCATAATCAGAAATGATGACGATGAATCTTCACCGAGATAGGCAATGATCCGGCCGGGTAACCAGGCCGCTAATATCGCGGCACCGGTAGAGAAGAACATTCTGACGCCGGTCAGTTTGGTGCGCATTTTAAAACTGGATGTCATTTCCGCTGCCAGTGTTTCATAAGGCACAATTGCCAGCGTATAAGCAGCATAGAATAGAATATAAGTGAAAAGGTAGTACCAGAATCCCATGCCGCTGACCCACATAATAATGTAGGTCACCATAATCAGCGGAGCACCAAATAAGAAGAAGAAACCGCGGCGGCCGTATTTTTTACCCAGCGGATTACGATAGAAATTATCCGTGACATACCCCATAAGCGGATCGAAAAAAGCATCCAGCAGACGTGCTGTCGCAATAACGGCACCGGCCTCTGCGGGGCTTAATCCTGCATAGGTAGTATAGAAAAACATTATCCACAGACCCAAAACCGCAAAACAACCGCCGCCGAAGAAATCTCCTCCGCCGTAAGCCAGCATATTTTTTACCGATATCGGTCTTTCTTTATCGTGATTAATCATACTACCCCTGCATTCCGTCACCGGATAAATAAGAGTCGTAAAAAGAAATACGTCGTTTTTGCCCGCAAAAAATTCATGAATGAATTATTCAGCGACATCGGCAGATTAAAATTAGGTAATGCACTTCTACCATACAAGTATGTGAAGTGGGTTTTATCGGATGGGATCACAAAAATAAGGGCAGAATTCCTCTGTACTGCAAGATGGATCACAGTACAGAGAATGAACAATGAGAAGGGGTAATATCAGCCGAGCAGTTCGCATTGAGGGGGTAAGCGGCACTGAATGGCATCAGGCAACACTTCGATACGGAACTGTTTGCCGGTCAGCGGTTCGCCGTCGAGGTTGAAGGTCATGTCGTGCGGCGCGGTGATTTCGAGCCACGGCAGACTGGCAGAAAGGATGTTTTTATTTTCTTCATTGCTGAGCAGACTGCGCAGGAATGAAGGCAGCAGCTCTTCTGATGTCAGAAGGCGTAGCTGCAACAGGCCGTCGTTGATCAGCGCGTCCGGGCAAATTTGTTGCCCGCCACCGGCCTGTCGGCCGTTACCGATGCCGATAACCAGCGCATCGCCTTCCCACTGAAAATCAGGGCCTTTAATTTCGCAGCGGTCAGCTTTGAGCGTATCCAGGCGTAAAAGTCCGTGGATGAAATAGGAAACACCACCCAGAGCTGCTTTCAGTTTTTCCGGTGTTTCCGTAGTGATACGCGTCCCAAAGCCGCCGGTCGCCATGTTGATGAAGAAATGCTGGCTGTTGACGCATGCCAGATCAATATCGACGGCCCGGCCTTTTACCGCCAGTTGTAACGCCTGTTCAGGCGTAGGGGGAATACCGCAGGCGGTGGCGAAATCGTTCGCCGTCCCTAGTGGCACAATCCCCAGTACAGGTCTGACACCGTCAATTTGCGCCAGCGCACCTGCCACTTCGTTAATGGTGCCATCACCTCCACCGGCGATCACGGTTTCACAGCCCAGTTCTATGGCTTCAGCGACATAACGCGCCGCATCACCGTGTTCCCAGGTGACCCGTACTTCCAGCTTCACGCCTTCGGCACGCAGCGCGTTCACCGCTTCGCGCAGTTCTTCGATGGCTGCACCTTTTCCATTTAAAATCAGCAGTGCTGTGGTCATGTACGCTCCTTTTATCTATACATAACAACAATAGATGATTATGACCGTATTTGGCTATCGGATAAATCAGTGAAGCATTCTTTCTGGTATTAAATAATTGCAGTTAAAGTCATTCAATAAAACACTTATTTATCTGCAAATGATTTTTTATTTTGAGGGCGGAAAGAGGTTATTTGTTCACTGAATGGGAGAACAGAGAATTGCCCGAATACCAAAAGAAAAGCCAGCTCAAGGGAGATTGAGCTGGCCAAGGAGGTGGTTCCTGGTATAGTCCGGTGCTTTATTTTGCATTCGAAGTAAATTGCGAATGCATATTAACCAGTCACCCTAAAAATAGATGTGATCGAATTCTTGTTTTCGAAGAATTCCTTATTTTGAATGCGGATTCCGGGTGTCGGTTTCTTCCAGATTACGCAACAAAATAGCGAATTCCAGGCTGACATCTTCCGGCAACGCGACATATACGAAGTGGCCATTACCCGGCGCCACGTCGGTCGGCTGACCTTTTTTGTTGCGCAGCGCTTCCAGTGTGAACTGAACGTTACCCTGCGGCGTCATCATTTCCACACTGTCGCCGACGCTGAACTTATTTTTCACGTCGATTTCTGCCCAACCATCCTTACGGTTACCGGTGAATTCACCGACAAACTGCTGGCGGTCGCTGACGGAGAAACCGTATTCGTAGTTCTGTTGTGCGTCATGCGTATGACGGCGCAGGAAACCTTCGGTGTAACCGCGATGCGCCAGGCCTTCCAGCGTTGAAAGCAGAGTCGGGTCAAAAGGTTTTCCGGCGACTGCATCGTCAATGGCGCGGCGATAAACCTGTGCGGTGCGGGCGCAATAGTAGAAGGATTTGGTACGGCCTTCGATTTTAAGCGAGTGCACACCCATTTTGGTCAGGGTTTCCACGTGCTGTATCGCCCGCAGATCCTTGGAATTCATAATATAAGTGCCGTGTTCGTCTTCAAACGCACTCATATATTCGCCCGGACGCATCGCTTCTTCCAGCATAAAGACTCTATCCGTCGGCTGGCCGATGCCTAATGTCGGTTCGGCGGCTTCAACCTGTTGAACGGGGATTGGCTCGTACTGATGCACGATATTGCCGATGGCGTCTTCTTTGCCTTCCTGAACCTTATATTCCCAACGACAGGCGTTGGTGCAGGTTCCCTGATTGGGATCGCGTTTATTGATGTAACCGGAAAGCAGGCAGCGGCCTGAATACGCCATGCACAGTGCGCCGTGCACGAAGATTTCGATTTCCATGTCCGGCACCTGAGCGCGGATTTCAGCGATCTCTTCCAGCGACAATTCGCGGGATAAAATCACCCGCGTCAGCCCCATTTGTTTCCAGAATTTTACTGTCGCCCAGTTAACGGCGTTGGCCTGCACCGACAGGTGAATATCCATCTGCGGAAACGCTTCCCGCACCATCATGATAAGGCCAGGATCGGACATAATCAGGGCATCCGGCCCCATATCGATGACCGGCTGTAAATCACGGATAAAGGTTTTCAGCTTGGCGTTATGGGGTGCGATATTCACTACCACATAGAATTTTTTACCCAGAGCATGGGCTTCGTTGATGCCGGTCTCCAGATTCTGGTGGTTAAATTCGTTATTACGTACGCGCAGGCTGTAGCGCGGCTGACCGGCATAAACTGCATCGGCACCGTAAGCAAAAGCGTAACGCATGTTTTTCAGGGAGCCGGCAGGGGACAGCAGTTCCGGAACAAAAGAATCGCGGGTAAACATAGTCAATCTCAGTCTGATCACAAGTCAGGGCCGTCCCGGATGCGGGGCGACGAAAGGTCGGAATTGTAACGTCTGAGTTGATCAAAAGCAGCCAGTTCGTGTGGGTATTTGAGGTTTTACGGGGGCAGATCAATTTTTGCATCCTGAGGCTACAACAGGGAATGTGGCAGCCTCAGGACAATCAGGTCAGGCGGTTTGCTGGGTAAGATCACGGATATCGGTACTGGTACCGTTTTTCACGACCGACTGAACGCCTTTCTTCGATGCACTTTCCGTTGAGTACATTTCGCTCACGCCGATCACCTGATGATTTTTTGCTTTCAGCACAAAGTAGAACTGGCCGTCTTTCGAGGGTTTGACTTCGTACTGCGCTTCGTCAGGTGCGTTGGTTTGAACCGATGAAATGCCGTTTTCGGCCGAGGCTTTGCTGGCATACATTTCACTGGTGAGGATAATCTCTCCGTTCCCGGCCTTCAGGTTAAAGTGAAACTGTCCATTCTTCGCTTTTTTCAGATCATAGTGACCATTAGCCATAAAGGTAATCTCCATCAGAGGGGTTATTTTCCAGAGATAAGTGTAGTTAAAGGAAACTTTTTCGCGGAGACAGGAGAAATTTAAGGCATGAAATGTGAACTGGCCGACAGACTTTCAGCAACTTTACAAAACTCAATTGCCGGCCAGAAGCGCGTTAAACCAAATGGCAGGGCTCCGCTTCCCAGCGGTAACCGACGCCGTATACCGCGCGGATAAACGCCTTTTCGCCGTCCAGTGATTCGAGTTTGCGACGCAGATTTTTGATGTGGCTGTCGATGGTGCGATCGGTCACAACGCGGTAATCGTCGTAGAGATTATTGAGCAGCACTTCGCGGGTAAAAACGTAACCCGGTTTGACGGACAGGGTTTTCAGCAGGCGGAATTCCGCTGGCGTCAGCTCCAGTTCGTGCCCCTGGAATGTCGCCTGAAAGCGGGCTTCATCAATATGCAGACCGGTTTCTTTTGCCACGTGCTCATCCGGACGTACACAACGGCGCAGGATCACTTTCACGCGCGCGACCACTTCCCGCGGGCTGTACGGCTTGCAAATGTAATCATCGGCACCGATTTCCAGGCCAAGCAGGCGGTCGATCTCTTCGGTTTTGGCGGTCACCATCATGATCGGGACATCAGAGAACTGGCGGATATCGCGGCAAATCGACAGGCCACTGCTGCCCGGCAGCATCAGATCCAGAAGGATCAGCGCCGGTGGCTGATTTTTAACCAGCGTAATCACGTCGTGCCCGTCCGGTAACCATTGGGTGGCATAGCCGGCGGCTTCCAGGTAGTCGATCAGCAACTGGGCGAGTTTAGGTTCATCTTCCACGATCAGAATTTTCAACGGCGCAGGGCCGGACAGTACAGAGTCGTTCATTCAGTTTCTCAGGCCATGTGGAACAGAAAGGGGCAGGACGATGGTAATGCGCACGCCACCTGCCGGAGAGTGGCTGGCGCTGATTTGCCCGCCGTGGGCTTCGACGATATTCTGGCAAATCGCCAGACCTAACCCCGAGCCGCCGCTGGCGCGGTTACGCGAGCCTTCGGTACGGTAAAATCGTTCAAAAATACGGATCAGTTGTTCATCACTGATGCCCGGCGCGCTGTCCTGGAACATCAGATGCAGCGTTTTTTCGCGAATTTCTCCCAGAATTTCCAGGCCGCCATTTGGGTCAGTATAGCGCAGGCTGTTTTCCAGCAGATTGTTGATAAGTTGCGACAACCGCTGCGGGTCACCAAATACTTCGGCGCTTTCCGGCAGATGGCTGGTGAGCGTTAAATGTTTGTTGTGGAAACGATCGCGCGAACCGGCCTCTGCCAGTTGCACCAGATGTACCACATCAGTGTCGACTTTACGGTACGCCAGCGCACCGGCATCAGACAGCGAAAGCTGGTGCAGGTCATCGACCAGTTTGGTCAGAATCGATACTTCAGATTGCAGTGATTCCAGTGAACCGACTGTCATTTTTCGCACACCGTCCTGCATGGCTTCCAGCTCACCGCGCAATACCGCCAGCGGGGTGCGTAATTCGTGAGAAATATCCGCCATGAATGCCCGGCGCATTTGCTCGTTTTTCTCCAGCGTCATTGCCAACTGGTTAAAGTCCTGCGCCAGTTTCCCCAGTTCGTCTTCACTGTCGACCTCCACGCGGGTGCTGAAATTTCCTGCGGCAAGCTGGTGGGTGCCATTCACCAGCCGTTTTACCGGCGCGAGCATTCCGCGGGATAAAACCCAGGTTACGGCGGCGGCCAGCAGTGCAGTAAAGGCGACAATCATCCAACTGGTCCGGCTTTGCTGGCGCTCAAAGTTGATATCGGCATCGCGGGTCAGGCGCTCAGCAGGTGTGGAAATTACCGAACCGATGACGACGCCATCAACGGTCATCACGCGGCGCGGTCCCTGGAGATCGGGGGGAACAGGCTGATCGTAACCACCGATCCGGCGATCGTGACTGTCGAGGATCCAGAATTTTGTCCGCCAGCCCTGCGGTGGCATTCTCGGGCTGCTGTTTTGTTCAAATGAGCGCATCAGCTGATAGATTAACCGGTCATTTGTTTCCAAAAATTCCCAGTTGCCATGCTGCTTGTACTGCTCCTGCAATGTGTCCGCCAGCAGCTCGACACGCTGTTCATTGCTTTGGCGGATGTAGTCAATAAAGCCCCGTTCGAAGCTCATCCGTACGCCCCAGTTCATGGTGATCAACACCAGCGCGCAGGTACAAAAGATGGCCATAAACAGCTTGGCAGTGATACCAGGTTTCATGATTTTCTCATCGGATCGGGGGAGCCGGCCTCAGCACGACGACGGCTAATGATGGCATTTTTCTGCGTGTCAGGCGGCACTTTGGAAAATACCCAGGCGGGCAGGGCAATCACCAGTGCCATTGACATGTAGCAATACAGGAAAGCGGTGTGCAGGGTGCTGCTGTCAGGTGTAATCGCTTGCTGATGTGCAAACAGGCCAATCAGCAACCCGGCGACGCTGACACCGAGGCTCATCGACAATTGCATGATCATCGACAGTAAGCTGTTGCCGCTGCTGGCAAGGCGCGGCGGCAAATCTTTGAGCGTAAGAGTATTCATCGACGAGAAGCGCAGGGAGTTCACCATTCCCTGGAAGAAAAGCACAATCGGGATCATCCACATGGCGCCATAAATCGCCACCAGCGGGAAGATAAGCGTAATCAGTGCCAGCAGCAAGGTGGCGCTGACCAGTGCAGAACGGTAACCCAGCTGATTTACCAGCCGGACCACCACGCGTTTCATCCCCATGCTGCCCAGCACCATCGGGATCATCATCAGCCCGGCGTGGAAGGGCGTAAAGCCCATCCCGAGTTGCAGAAAGACCGGCGTCATAAATGGCAACATGCCGCTGCCGATACGTCCCAGCAGGCTGCCGATCAGACCGATCTTAAAGGTTGGTGTATGGAACAGGCGCAGGGAAAACAGTGCCGAGAGATTGCCGCGCGCATGCATCCAGTAAATGCCCAGCGCGCCGCCACCGGCCACCACCAGCAATACGATTTCCAGCGCCGTCAGCCCCATGCTGCGGCTGCCTTCCAGTGCCAGCGTCAGCGTCGCCATACACACGGCCAGCATGACAAACCCGCTGATATCAAAGCGCCGGGTCTGCATTTTATAATTTGGCATGATCATTAATGTGGCGATGCAACCGGCCAGACCGACCGGCAGATTGATCAGAAAAATCCAGTGCCAGCTGGCATATTGCACCAGAAAACCACCCAGCGCCGGACCCAGTAACGGACCGACCTGACCGGGCAGTGTCACCATCGTCATCGCTGCCATGTATTCGCTGCGCGGGACAATTTTCAGCACCGTCAGCCGTCCGACCGGCACCATCATCGCGCCGCCGATCCCCTGAACTATGCGCGACATCACCAGTTCACGCAGGCTTTCCGATTGCGCGCACAGCAGCGAGCCGAGCGTGAACAGCACAATGGCTGAAAAGAATACCCACTTCACACCGACTTTATCCGCCAGCCAGCCGCTCGCCGGTAACATCACCGCAACCGTCAGCACATAAGCGACAATAACCGAATGCATGTGCAGCGGGTTTTCGCCCAGACTGCGGGCCATGGACGGCAGGGCAGTATTGACGATCGTGGTGTCGAGGGCCTGCATAAAGAAGCCAAAGGCGACGATCCACAATTGCCAGCGAACCGAAGGTGGCAGCGGCGTGGAAGGCGATAAGGTGTCAGTGTTTTCAGATTTCATGAGTCATCGCATCAGCACAATCATTTTTGTGGCATTTCAGGAGGGAATTCACCTGCAGACCGGCTCACAGTGTAGCCAGAATGTTTCAGCAGAAAATGGAGGAAATAAGGAGAGTCTTTCCCATTTTTTGACAATTCCTCTGACAATAAAGAATAGCTTTCAGCCTGACATTTTATATCAAAATGCTAAGGTTGACCTTTGACCATGAACCGTTCGCACGCAAAGTAAGTCTAATCTGAACTTATAAAGGGAGAGAATGATGAGCAAAAGAGAACTGGGTCGTTCAGGTATTCAGGTGCCGCTGTTAACCTTTGGTGGCAATGTATTTGGCTGGACCGTCGATCAGGCTGCCTCGTTTAACCTGCTGGATGCCTTGCTGGATCATAAACTGAATTTCATCGATACGGCAGATGTGTACTCGAGCTGGGTTGAAGGCAACAAAGGGGGAGAATCCGAAACCATCATCGGCAACTGGCTGAAAAAATCCGGTAAGCGTGACCAGATCATTCTCGCCACCAAAGTCGGTAAGCCGATGGGCGAAGGTAAAGTTGGTTTGTCGCCGCGCTATATTAAAGAAGCGGTAGAAGCCTCTCTGAAACGTCTGCAAACAGATTATATCGATTTGTATCAGTCACATGATGACGATGCGGATACACCGCTGGCCGAAACTATGGCGGCATTTGACGCGTTAATCAAAGAAGGGAAAGTGCGCGCCGTCGGGGCATCTAACTACAGTGCGCCGCGTCTGGCCGAAGCGCTTAAAGTCAGCCAGGAAAACGGGCTGGCGCGTTATGAAACGCTGCAACCACAATACAATTTGTATGACCGCAAAGTGTATGAGGAAGCGCTGGAAAAAGTCGTGACAGATAATGGTCTGGGCGTCATCAACTTCTATGGCCTGGCCGCCGGCTTTCTGACCGGGAAATATCGAACCAAAGCCGATGCCGGTAAGAGTAAACGCGGCGAAAACGTGATTGCGCGTTGCCTGAATGAGCGCGGCCTGAAAGTATTGGCCGGACTGGATCAGGTGGCTGAGAAGCATGGCGCACAACCGGGACAGGTTGCACTGGCCTGGCAGATTGCCCGCCCGGGCATTACCTCACCGATCGTCAGTGCGACCTCCCTGCAACAGCTCAATGAACTGGCGCAGGCTGCAACCCTGAAACTCGATGATACCGATATCAGGACCTTAAATGACGCCAGTGCCTGGTAAATCCGGGATCTGAGATATAAAAAAACCGCCTGATTCAGGCGGTTTGCGTTTATCTGCATCTTTAAATCTTAACGGAACAACGTTTGTGCCCAGCGCGCCAGACCGGCGGTGACCGAGCCAAAATCATTCCCTCCGACCAGCGGGATACCCGGTAACTGAGCCTGCAACGCAGCACGTAATAACGGTGAACGCGCACTGCCACCGGTCAGGTAAATTACATCCGGTTTAATTTCGCTGCTGGCAAGTGCCAGACTGACCTGCTCCTGAATACGTTCCAGTGGCTGAGAAATCGCTTCGCTCAGTTGTTGCTGGCTGATCGTTTCTGCCAGACCCGATTCAATGAAGTCCATTGCCGCCGTTACGCTTTCATGTTCAGACAGTGCAATCTTACTTTCTTCCGCTGCACGAACCAGACGGTAGCTCAGACGTTGTTGCTGAATTTTCAGCAGGCGTTTGATCAAATCAGGCTGCGCTGCATCGCGGATCAGATCACGCAACATGCGGCCATTCGCCACACTATAGAAATCCAGTTGCGCCGGAACGTCGTTGGTCGCGACGGCATTCCAGTAAGGCAGGGCCGGAATAGCGATACCTTTCTGGGTTTCACTGCCCATACCAAATTGTGGTGTCAGTTGCTTGAATGCGGTCATGATATCCAGATCATTACCGCCGACGCGGCAACCACTATGGCCGAGCAGGCTGTTCTGACGCTCTGCTTTATCACGCCATTGTGGCCCCATCAGCAGCACCGAGCAGTCGGTGGTACCGCCGCCGATATCGACAACCAAAACCGTTTTCTCTTCGGTCAGTGTGGCTTCGAAATCCAGACCTGCCGCCACCGGTTCAAACTGGAAAGCGATATCGCGGAAACCTGCGCGTTCAGCCGCACGCTGCAAAATCCCCTGCGCCTGGGCATTGGCCTCTTCACCCCCCATACCCTGAAAGTTAATCGGGCGGCCGATAACGGTCTGTTCAATACTTTCCTGCAAGACGGATTCAGCCTGGCGTTTGATGTGGAACATCATCGCACAAACCAGATCTTCGAACAGAGCGATCTGTTGAGGTTTCAGGCCATTTGCGCCAAGGAACGATTTTGGCGAACGCACAAAGTACACTTCTTCCGGATCTTCCATATAGGTCGAAAGCGCCTGCAAACCGAAGTTTACGCTGTTGGCATTGACCGGAATATCTTCCTCGCGGTTAAAGCTGATACTGCGACGCAGCAGCGCCAGATTTTCATCACTGCCTGCCGGAACCTGTCCGTGACGGTTCAGCCATTCGCTGACCGCTTCACGTGTCGGCGCACAAAGCATGGAGGGTAAGTAAGGATCGTTATTTTCGAGCGCCAGAAGGTGAGCGTTATTGTCACGCATCACCGCAACGGAGCAATTCGCTGTACCGTAGTCAAATCCAATAAACATCATTGTTCCCCATGCCAAAGAAGGGACGGGACTTTACCGGAGAGAGCGAGATTCATCAAGTCAGATGGGCGGTACAATTCTGAGGAAGTCCCTCTCCTGGGACGGAGAGGGAACAAAGGGCGGAGAATTACTTCATTTCTATCACTTCAATAGCCCCTGTGCTTTCGCGACGACATTATCAGCGGTAAAGCCGAACTCTTTAAACAGTTGCTCTGCGGGTGCGGATTCCCCGAAGGTTGTCATGCCGACAATGGCACCGTTAAGGCCTACATACTTGTACCAGTAATCGGCGATACCGGCTTCAACAGCGACGCGTGCGGTCACAGTTTTCGGCAGAACAGACTCACGGTACGCTGCGTCCTGTTGATCGAAGACATCGGTGGACGGCATGGACACCACGCGAACCCTGGTACCCAACGCGGTCAGTTTCTCTGCGGCTTCCACCGTGATGCCGACTTCAGAGCCGGTGGCAATCAGGATAACGTCCGGTGTGCCGTCAGAATCTTTCAGTACATAACCGCCGCGAGCTACGTTAGCCAGTTGCTCAGCCGTACGGGGCTGCTGAGTCAGGTTCTGGCGCGAGAAGATAAGTGCAGAAGGACCGTCAGTACGTTCGATGGCGTATTTCCAGGCGATAGCTGATTCTACCTGATCGCCCGGACGCCATGTGTTCATGTTTGGCGTCACACGCAGGCTGGCCATTTGTTCTACCGGCTGGTGCGTCGGGCCGTCTTCACCCAGACCGATAGAGTCATGGGTATACACGAACACGTTGCGGATTTTCATCAGTGCCGCCAGACGAACGGCGTTACGGGCATATTCCACGAACATCAGGAATGTCGCGGAATAAGGCAGGAAACCGCCGTGCAGGGCGATACCGTTAGTGATGGCGGTCATGCCAAATTCACGGACACCGTAGTGAATGTAGTTACCCGCTTTATCGTCACCGATAGATTTTGAACCAGACCACATCGTCAGGTTACTTGGCGCAAGGTCCGCAGAACCGCCGAGGAATTCAGGCAGGATTTTACCGAAGGATTCCAGGGCGTTTTGCGAGGCTTTACGGCTGGCAATATTGGCCGGTTTCGCCTGCAATTCTTCGATGTATTTCTGCGTTTCGCTTTGCCAGTTAGCAGGCAGTTTGCCGCTCACACGGCGCTCAAATTCTGCGGCCAGTTGCGGATAGGCTTTTGCGTAAGCCGCAAATTTCTCGTTCCAGGCTTTCTCTTTCGCTTTACCGGCTTCTTTGGCATCCCATTGGGCGTAAATATCCTGCGGTATTTCAAACGGAGGATAGTTCCAGCCGATATGTTTACGGGTGGCAGCGACTTCATCATCGCCCAGCGCAGCGCCATGCGCGCCGTGGGTGCCGGCTTTGTTCGGTGAGCCGAATGCAATGACGGTTTTGCATAGCAACAGCGACGGTTTGTCGGTCACCTTGCGGGCTTCTTCGATTGCCGCTTTCACCGCGTCAGGATCATGCCCGTCAATACCGCGGATCACATGCCAGTGATAGGCTTCAAAGCGTTTGGCGGTGTCATCGGTGAACCAGCCTTCAACATGGCCGTCGATGGAGATACCGTTGTCATCATAAAACGCAATCAGCTTGCCGAGCTTCATGGTGCCGGCGAGCGAACAGGCTTCGTGTGAGATGCCTTCCATCATGCAGCCGTCGCCTAAAAAGGCGTAGGTGTAGTGGTTCACGATGTCGTGATTTTCACGGTTAAACTGAGCTGCAAGCGTACGCTCGGCAATCGCGAAACCTACGGCGTTAGCGATACCCTGACCCAGCGGGCCGGTGGTGGTTTCGACGCCCGGTGTATAGCCGAATTCCGGGTGCCCAGGCGTTTTCGAATGCAACTGGCGGAAGTTTTCCAGCTCTTTCATTGGCAGATCGTAACCCGTCAGGTGCAGCAGGCTGTATTGCAGCATTGATCCGTGTCCGTTAGACATCAGGAAGCGGTCGCGATCGGCCCATTTCGGGTTGGTCGGGTTGTGATTCATGTAATCACGCCACAGCACTTCAGCGATATCCGCCATTCCCATTGGTGCGCCGGGATGGCCTGAGTTCGCTTTTTGAACGGCATCCATGCTCAGGGCACGGATCGCATTCGCAAGTTCTTTACGAGAGGGCATATTCACTCCATCTGTTTTTTTAAAGCTAAAGTTCAGCGCTTAAATTGAGTTAAAACTAAAGTTGTGCTGACAGCATATCTTCGAGTTTTTTCTGATCGACGGCGAACTGGCGGATACCTTCGGCCAGTTTATCTACCGCCATCGCATCCTGATGATGTTCCCAGAGGAATTCAGCCTGAGTCAGCGGTGCAGGCTTTTTACCCGCCTGAGAGGACGGTTGCAGTTTGCGTTCAACCGGCGCGTCACTGGCTTTTAGCTCTTCCAGCAGGTTTGGAGAAAGGGTCAGACGGTCACAGCCTGCCAGTGCCAGAATTTGTTCCACTTTGCGGAAACTGGCACCCATGATGACGGTCTCGTAACCGTGGGATTTGTAGTATTCGTAGATATCCCGGACAGATTTCACGCCCGGATCTTTTTCAACGTCGTAAGTGGCATTGGGCTCTTTGGCTTTGTACCAGTCGTAGATACGGCCAACGAAGGGAGAAATCAGGTAGACACCGGCTTCGGCGCAGGCGCGTGCCTGAGCAAAGGAGAACAGCAGGGTCAGGTTACAGTTGATGCCTTCTTTTTCCAGTTCTTTGGCGGCCTGAATGCCTTCCCACGTAGACGCCAGTTTGATCAGAATGCGCGATTTATCAATGCCATGATCCTGATATAAACCAATCAGTTTGCGGGCTTTTTCGATACACAAATCCCGGTTAAATGACAGCCGGGCATCCACTTCTGTCGAGACGCGCCCCGGTACACTTTTCAGAATTTCGGCCCCGATATTGACGGCCAGTTTATCTGTGGCATTGATCACCTGAGCTTCTTTGCTGCCGCCTTGCTTGCGGGCATAGTCCAGCGCGTCTTTAACCAGGTTTTGGTATTGTGGCAGGTCGGCTGCTTTGAGGATCAGCGAAGGATTGGTCGTCGCATCCTGAGGCTCGAAATGACGGATAGATTCAATGTCACCGCTGTCGGCAACGACGGTGGTGATTTTTTTTAGTGCGTCTAACTGGTTCATCTCTTAGCTCCTTGGCGAGAAAAAACGATACAGCAATTAAGGTCGAACGACTCTCTTTCGTAGGGCTCCTACCCTGCATCATCCGGTTAACAAACTGAATGCGCTTTTTCTGATTACTGCAATGGGTCTCAACAATGGCGGCCCCTGTTGCCCGTCAAACTGAGCGTCTGGCGAGAAAAGCGCAAGGACAAACTTTAAGCTTAGTGCATTTTTACGAGACGTCTTCCATGAATGAAAAGTAATCAATGTAACCGCTAATTTTTGGTCGTGATCCGCGTTTAGTCGTGGCAGGGTTATCTATACTGGTCAGCGGGAAAACCAGATGCTGATATTTCCCCGTACCCTACAAAAACAAGAAAAGGATCCTGCAATGGACGAACAACTCAAGCAAAGTGCGCTCGATTTCCATGAGTTTCCGGTGCCCGGAAAAATTCAGGTTTCGCCCACCAAGCCTCTTGCGACACAACGTGATCTGGCGCTGGCCTATTCTCCGGGCGTTGCTGCCCCGTGTCTGGAGATCGCTAAAGATCCGCTGGCGGCATACAAATACACCGCACGCGGCAATCTGGTGGCGGTGATTTCCAATGGTACTGCCGTTCTCGGACTGGGGAATATCGGTGCACTGGCAGGGAAACCGGTGATGGAAGGCAAGGGCGTATTGTTCAAAAAATTCGCCGGTATCGATGTTTTTGATATCGAAGTGGATGAGAACGATCCCGATAAACTGATCGATGTGATTGCCGCACTAGAGCCGACATTCGGTGGCATCAATCTTGAAGATATCAAAGCGCCGGAATGTTTCTACATTGAAAAAAAGCTTCGGGAACGCATGAAAATCCCGGTGTTTCATGACGATCAGCACGGCACCGCCATTATCTGTACTGCCGCAGTATTAAATGGTCTGCGCGTGGTTGGGAAAAGCATTTCCGATGTGCGGCTGGTCGTTTCCGGCGCAGGGGCTTCCGCCATCGCCTGCCTGAATTTGCTGGTGGCGCTGGGGCTGAAACGCCACAACATCACGGCCTGCGATTCCCGTGGTGTGATTTATCAGGGGCGTGAAGAAAATATGGCCGAAACCAAAGCGGCGTATGCCATTGCAGATAACGGCCAGCGTACGCTGGCCGATGCAATCCCGGATGCGGACATTTTCCTGGGCTGTTCCGGCCCCGGCGTGCTGACGCAGGAGATGGTGAAAACCATGGCCAAAGATCCGCTGATTCTGGCGCTGGCCAATCCGGAGCCGGAGATTTTACCGCCGCTGGCAAAAGCCGTCCGGCCGGATGCCATTATCTGCACCGGACGCTCGGATTACCCGAATCAGGTGAACAATGTGCTGTGTTTCCCGTTCATTTTCCGCGGCGCGCTGGATGTCGGGGCGACCACCATTAATGAAGAAATGAAACTGGCCTGCGTTCATGCTATCGCGGATCTGGCGATGGCCGAACAAAGTGATGTGGTGGCTTCCGCTTACGGTGAAGAAGAGCTGTCTTTCGGCCCCGAATATATTATTCCTAAGCCTTTTGACCCGCGTTTGATCGTGAAAATTGCGCCTGCGGTGGCGAAAGCTGCAATGGATTCCGGTGTGGCCATGCGCCCGATTGAGGATCTGGAAGCGTATACCGAAAAACTCGCCGAGTTCGTCTACAAAACCAATCTGTTCATGAAACCCATTTTCTCGCAGGCGAAGAAAGACGCTAAACGGGTGGTGATGGCAGAAGGAGAAGAGGAGCGCGTACTGCATGCCACGCAGGAGCTGATTTCCCTCGGGCTGGCGAAGCCAATTCTGGTCGGGCGTCCCAGTGTCATCGCTATGCGCATCAAAAAGCTCGGCCTGCAACTGGAAGCGGGACGGGACTTTGAAGTGGTGAACAACGAATCTGATCCGCGTTTTAATGAATACTGGCGTGAATATTATGAGCTGATGAAACGGCGCGGTGTATCGCAGGAGCAGGCGCGTCGGGCAGTGATCGGCAATCCGACACTGATTTCTGCCATCATGCTGCTGCGCGGAGAAGCCGATGCGATGATTTGCGGCACGGTTGGCACCTATCATGAGCATTACGATATCGTGGAGAATGTATTCGGGTTTCGCAAAGGTACACATGTTGCCGGGGCGATGAATGCGCTGTTGCTGCCGAGCGGCAACACTTTTATTGCGGATACCTACGTCAATGATGACCCGACGCCGGAACAACTGACGGAAATCACGCTGATGGCGGCAGAAACGGTGAGGCGGTTTGGCATTGAGCCGAAAGTTGCGCTGTTGTCGCATTCCAGTTTTGGTACATCAGACAGCCCGGCTGCGCTGAAAATGCGGCGTACGCTGGAGCTGATTAATGAGCGTGCTCCTGATCTGGAAATTGACGGTGAGATGCACGGCGACGCGGCGCTGGTCGAAAGCATCCGCCAGGACATCATGCCGGACAGCCCGCTGAAAGGTTCAGCAAATATCCTGATCATGCCGAACATGGAATCAGCGCGTATCAGTTACAACCTGCTGCGGGTGTCGTGTTCGGAAGGAGTGACCGTCGGACCGGTGCTGATGGGGGTGTCGAAACCGGTACATATCCTGACGCCAATTGCATCGGTCAGGCGAATAGTCAATATGGTGGCGCTGGCTGTCGTTGAAGCACAAACCGAGCCTTTATAAACACCTTATAGTGAAGAAAACGGGCCTCATAGCGAGGCCCGTTTTTCTCAATCGCTGGCTCAGTATTTTACTTCGCCGATACGCTCCAGCGCATCGACGATCAGATCCCAGAAACGCTGATGATCAAGTTTAACTGCCACTTGTGTATGGCAATCCGGCGGAGCTGGGACGCGGAAATCGGCTACTGTCATGCCCAGCGTTAAAGTGCCGGTCAGTTCGATATCCACCGGCACTTTTTGCACGGTCATTACGTTCGGATCAATCACGTAAGCCACAGCACAAGGATCATGAACCGGTGGAGAATCAAAGCCCTGACGGTCTTTGTAGCTCAGACCAAAGAACTCCAGCAACTCACCGACAAATTTAGCGGGCTGAGTACCCACAGCGGCAATGCGCGCGGCGACTTCTGGTGTCGCCAGCGCCTGATGGGTTAAATCCAGTCCGACCATGGTCAGCGGCCATTTTTCGTTGAACACGATATGCGCGGCTTCAGGGTCAATCTTGATATTGAATTCTGCGACCGCACTCCAGTTACCCACGTGATAACCGCCGCCCATCAGCACGACTTCCTTCACGCGTTCAGCAATGCGCGGTTCTTTGCGCACCGCCATGGCTATGTTGGTCAGCCCGCCAGTGGGTACCAGCGTGATAGTTTTCGGTGGATGAGACATGATCAAATCAATGATCAGATCGATGGCGTGAACAGGTTCAAGGGTGATGGCCGCCTCCGGCAGCACCGGACCATCTAGGCCGGACTCACCGTGGATTTCGTCAGCCACTTCAATCTGACGCACCAGCGGACGGGTTGCGCCCGCCGCAAACGGCACGCCGGTCAGATTAATAACACGCGCCACGGCAAGGGCATTGCGGGTGACTTTCTCCAGCGTTTGATTGCCGACGACCGTAGTAACGGCCAGCAACTCAATTTCCGGGTTACCGTGAGCCAGTAACATCGCGATAGCGTCGTCGTGCCCCGGATCGCAATCAAGGATGATCTTTTTGACCATTTTTTATTCCTTTAATTAATGTAGTGGTACGTCGGTTTCGTCAGCCAGATCGGATTATTTTTTAGCGTGTTGCAGCCACTTATCCAGTTCATTGGCAAATTGCTGGCGGTCGCGCTGATTAAGCGCGGGTGGTCCGCCGGTCTGTACGCCGCTGGCGCGCATGGTGTCCATGAAATCACGCATATTCAGACGTTCTTTAATGGTTTCAGTCGTGTAACGCTCGCCGCGTGGGTTGAGCGCAACACCACCTTTTTCAATCACTTCCGCTGCCAGCGGAATATCGGCGGTGATCACCAGATCGCCGGGTTCGGTGCGTTTCACAATTTCGTTATCCGCAACGTCGAAACCCGCTTCTACGCGTAAGGTGCGCAGGAATTTTGACGGCGGTGTGCGGATGATCTGGTTGGCAACCAGTGTCACCATCATGCCGGTGCGTTCCGCAGCGCGGAACAGCACTTCTTTAATGACGTTCGGACAGGCGTCTGCATCAACCCAGATTTGCATCAGTTTGGCGCTCCGTTTTCAGATAAACCCTTTTCAGCCAGCCAGTCGCGAACTGGCAGGAAATCGCTGTAAAGCGCGGCTTCCGGGCTGCCTTCTTCAGGTTGATAGCCGTATTCCCAGCGCACCAGCGGCGGCATCGACATTAAAATGGATTCTGTACGGCCACCGGTTTGCAGGCCAAACAGTGTTCCGCGATCCCACACCAGATTGAATTCGACGTAGCGGCCACGGCGGTAAAGCTGGAACTGGCGCTCGCGTTCGCCCCACGGCAGGGCTTTACGTTTTTCCACTATGGGCAGATAAGCGTCGGTAAAGCCATTGCCCACGGCCTGCATAAAGCTGAAGCTGGTGTCGAAATCCGGCGAATTCAGGTCATCAAAGAATAAGCCGCCGATACCGCGCGCTTCGTTGCGGTGTTTGATAAAGAAGTAATCGTCGCACCACTTTTTGTATTTCGGGTACACATCATCGCCAAACGGCTGGCAAAGTTGTTGTGCTGTCAGGTGCCAGTGGCGGGCATCTTCTTCAAAACCGTAATAAGGCGTGAGGTCAAAGCCACCGCCAAACCACCAGACCGGTGCTTCGCCGGGCTTTTCCGCAATGAAAAAGCGTACGTTGGCGTGGCTGGTTGGCACATAAGGATTCAGCGGATGAATAACCAGTGAAACGCCCATCGCCTGAAAACTGCGACCAGCCAGTTCGGGGCGATGCGCGGTTGCTGAGGCAGGCAGGGTGGCACCGGCAACATGCGAGAAGTTTACCCCCGCCTGTTCAAACACTGCGCCATGGGTCAGCACCCGGCTCTGGCCGCCGCCACCTTCTTCCCGCACCCATTGATCTTCAGAGAACTGGCCGTTGCCATCAGCGGCGGCCAGTTGCTGGCAAATATGATCCTGGAGCTTAAGCAGGAAAGTTTTAACTTGCTGGATGTCGGGAATGGATTGGCTCACGGGCAAACTCGCAGACGTTGACTGAAAAGACATTCAGCGCTTTGCAGGCGCTGAATCAGAAAGAGGAAGTGATTATATACCCAAAATCAGCCTGGTCGCCCAGATGCGTCTGCTTTTGGTGGCGGAAGAACTTTACCGTGGCTTGCGTTCATTGGCATCGAAGTAACTGAAGAAATTCACAATACCCTGAGAAATCGCCTGTGCGATCTCGCGACGGAACGCCGTGGTGCTGAGCAACTGTTCTTCCTGATGATTGGTGATAAACGAAGTTTCCACCAGAATCGACGGGATCGACGGAGATTTCAGAACAGCAAACGCCGCCTGTTCGGTCTGCTGGCTGTGCAGATGGTGGATCGGGCGGATCCTGTCGAGCACGTGATGCCCCAATGTCAGACTGTTTTTGATGGTGTCGGTTTGCACCAGATCGAACAAAACCTGTTGCAGATAATTGTTGTCTTCTTTGGCATATTTCGCGCCCGCAACCAGATCGGCATCGTTTTCTTTTTTCGACATATACCGCGCCATTGTGCTGCTGGCACCGCGATTAGAGAGGGCGAAAACAGACGCGCCGGAAGCGGTGGGGCTGGTGTAACCATCGGCATGAATCGAGACAAACAAATCGGCCTGATGCTGATGCGCCAGTTCAACGCGCTGATAAAGCGGAATAAAGTGATCAGAGTCACGGGTCAGTTTAACTTCAATATGACTTTGTTCACCGAGGAATTCCCGCACATAGTTGGCGATTTCCAGCACGACGTGTTTTTCTTCCGAGCCTTCATGACCGACCGCACCGGAATCGATGCCGCCATGGCCGGGGTCAATCATCACCAGTTTTTTTGCGCCCGCCGGTTTAGGGGCCGGGGCTGATTTGGTGATGTGTTCCTGCTGCGCAGCGCTGGCAGAGCGCGAACCGAATGCGGCAATCGCTAATCCCAGCCCGGACAACAATAGCTGGCGACGTGTGGCGGTGGCAGGCAAAGGCTGGAAATGCAGAAATTTGTTCAGAGGGTTTAACATCAGTCCGTTACCGTCAGAAAAGTGCAGAATGCTCTATGTTATAGAGTATCTTTTTTATAGTTTCGATCTGAGAACTATTACTTTTTATGAATATTGTGTCGTGAATGATGTCATGACCGAATAAATATCCGTTGCAGGAAAGGTGTCACGTTGTTTTATGTGAAGATTTTATCGTTCCAAATGGTTTGTAAAGTCCTCAATTTGTGATTTTGATGTTGCGTATCAAACAGATCACGCGATAATCATATAAACCCCTATCAACAGCGGCGAACAGTGATGGAAATTCGCGTATACCGTCAAGAAGATTTTGAAGAAGTACTGACCTTATGGGAGCGCTGCGATTTATTGCGCCCGTGGAATGATCCTGAGCTGGATATTGAACGTAAAATTAACCACAGCCCGGAGTTTTTCCTGGTGGCGGAAGTCGGTGGTGAAGTGGTAGGCACGCTGATGGGGGGGTATGACGGTCATCGTGGTTCGGCGAATTATCTGGGTGTGCATCCGGATTATCGCGGGCGTGGCATTGCCAATGCGCTGGTTAACCGTCTGGAGAAGAAGTTAATCGCCCGCGGCTGCCCGAAGATGAATTTAATGGTGCGTGCTGAAAACGATGCAGTGGTCAGTATGTATGAAAAACTGGGTTATGAAATTTCGGATACTCTTTTGCTTGGCAAACGTTTGATCGAAGATCAAGAGTACTGAAGCTGTTTCCTCAATAAAAAGCCCCGGCAAGTATGACTTTGCCGGGGCTTTTAGTTTTCTGATTTACTTAATCAATTTTACGCTTTTGACATCCACTTCCACAGAGTTCCAGTCTTTATCGACTTTACCTTCAATGCGGATTTTGTCCTTCGGCGACACGTTCTGTCCCTGCCAGCGTTTGCCGTCAATTTCGACATTGAGTGTGCCGGTATTGTCGCGGAAAATGTATTTATCGTGGTCGATACGCTGATCGATAAACCCTTCCAGCATAACCCACTGATCATCTTTCATGGTTTGCGCATCTTTTACTGTACTCAGCGCCGTGGTGCCAGTGAAACCGCCCTGTGCTGCTGGCTGGGTCTGCGACTCCTGCGCTGACGGGCCGTTAAAGCCACCGGTCTGTTGGGCAAATGCAGTCGCTGAACAAAGTGCAATCAGGGTTGCCAGAGTGATCTTCTTCATCATAATAGGTCGTCCTTAATTTAACGTTTCCGGGTACCGGCAACTATGACATCGTTTCGCATGTCTTGCCGTGCTGGAGACCATTAAAACAGACAGTTCTTAACAGTTTCTTAAGCGCATACCCGGCATACTTTAAATTGCAGATTATGAATTATTTTGGGTATGTCCTTGAGTGATGGTTAACTTTCACCTTATTTGCAGGAATGTTGTCCTTTTTATGAACCCGGATGATTATAACGACCACGGTATGTTGCGATTGCCGCTGTGGTTCTGGACTATTTTGATTTTGCAGGCGAGGACCTGGTTATTGTTTGTGATGGCCGGCGCATCGCGCCAGCAGGGGAGTGATCTGCTGGCGTTGTTTTATCCTGATCAGCAAAGTTTCTGGTCTGGCATGCTGCTCGGGTTGCCGCCCGCGCTGGTTTTTCTGCTTAGCGGCCGTCGCCATCTGTGGCCGCGTATCTGGCAGGCCGGTTACTGGTTACTCCTGGCAGGGATGTTTATCACTTTCGCATTGCAGGGGCTGGGGCTGTGGCAAAGCACAGATACGATTTCCGGCGTGGATATCGTGCTGGCCTTGCTGGATGCCGCCGCGCTGGCTTACTGGTTACTGAGCCGCCGTCTGCGCGCTTGTTTTGATGCCGCGCGGCGTCTGGCCTGATGCATATTCCATTCGAGGCTGAACTTTTTTACCAGAAAAGTACTCGAACTGGCGCTGAACAATAATGCGTAAATAAATAATAATTTCACTGCCGGTTTATCCGTCAGGCCGCACCGGCCAACGGGAACGGGGAGTATAGGAGTGTACCGAATGACTGTTCGCCTGCGGGTTCGCCCGATGTTACTGGTGCTGCCGCTGATCCTGACCGGCTGTTCGTCGATGTCATCTATGTCATGGCCGGGCGTGTCCTGGTCAGCCATGAATCCGCTTAACTGGTTTGGCAGCAGCCTGACGGTCAGCGACAAAGGGGTGGGTGATATTACGGCCAGCACCCCGCTGACAGAAACGGCCATTAAAGATGCGCTGGACGGCGACTATACCCTGCGCAGCGGTATGTCGATGAGCAACGGCAAAATGCTGAGCTTCTTCCAGGCGATGGACGGTAAAGACGTGAAGATGTCGATCAGCGGTGAGCCGAAAGGTAACGTCCAGCGCGTCGATGTTGTTGATACGAAAGTTGAAAGTGAATGGGGCGTTAAAATCGGTACGCCCTTCAGCGATCTCTACAGCAAGGCTTTCGATGTGTGCGTGAAGGGCGAAGGGGACGATGCTGAAAACGTCGAGTGTAAAGCGCCGCAAAGTGCTCACGTGACGTATGTGTTCAGCGGTATCTGGCATGGCCCGGATTCGCTGATGCCTTCGGATGATGCCCTGAAAGACTGGAAGGTCAGCAAAATTATCTGGCGTGCTAATCCTGCGCAGGCCGCTGCCGCGCAATAAACGGGTTTCTCCGCTTAAAAAGCCCTCAATGCCTTGCCTTCGCGCAAGGCATTTTTATTGACATCCGGTATGATATCGCCGGTCAAATTAACGAGGATGAGAAAATGACTCAGGTTCAGAGCGGCATTTTACCCGAACATTGCCGTTTCGCGATTTACATTGAAGCGAAAGCTCAGGGGGACCTGGATGCGCTCCGGCACGGCTGCCGTGCATTTTTGGCCGTACTGGAAGACATGCAGAAAAAATTTCCCACTGAACATCTTGGTGCGGTCGTGGCCTTTGGCAACGATGTATGGCGTGATTTATCCGGAAATCAGGGTGCCGCTGAGCTGAAGTCTTTCGAGCCGCTGGGTAAAGGTCTGGCACCGGCGACGCAGCGCGATATGTTGTTGCACATTCAGTCCCTGCGTCATGACGTGAACTTCGCGCTGGCACAGGCGGCATTGAAAGCCTTCGGCAGTTCAATCACTGTCGAAGAAGAAACCCACGGGTTCCGTGCGCTGGAAGAACGTGACCTCAGCGGTTTTATCGACGGAACTGAAAACCCGAAAGCAGAAGCCCGCGCTCAGGTGGCGATTATTCCTGAAGGCAGTGTTGATGCAGGCGGCAGTTACGTGATGGTTCAGCGCTGGAAACATAATCTGGTGCAATGGGAACGCTTCTCCGTGCAGCAGCAGGAAGATGTTATCGGGCGTACAAAAGAAACCGACGAAGAGCTGGATTCAGAAACTCGCCCGGACACTTCCCACGTCAGTCGTGTTGACCTGAAAGAAGACGGCAAAGGCCTGAAAATTCTGCGCCAGAGCCTGCCTTACGGTACGGCCAGCGGTGAGCACGGTTTGTATTTCATTAGCTATTGCGCCCGTTTGTGGAACATTGAGAAACAGCTGCTGAGCATGTTTGGCGATCTTGATGGCAAACGCGATGCCATGCTGCGCTTCACCCGTCCGGTGACCGGCAGTTATTATTTCGCCCCTTCACTGACCCGACTGTTAGCGCTTTAAGTTCTTCCGGCGCGTTCCGTCGCGGACGCGCCTGCTTCTTCCCTTTTTGTTATTCCCCCATCGCTTGTTAATGCCTTATAGCTTTTCATGCTTGAAAATCACCAAATGGTATATAAAACCGTTACAGCCTGACCCTCAGTTATAAATACACTGTGTGATATTGAGCGACATATATCAGCGTCGCATATCGGTTCACTCACCTAAGGCTAAGCATGAAAACACTCGGATTTACCGGCAATGTGCTGAAAAGTTCTGTGGCGGCATTGTTGCTGGCCAGCGGGGCGGCTTCGGCAACCGAATTGCTCAACAGCTCTTATGATGTGTCCCGTGAACTTTTTGCCGCGCTGAATCCGCCATTCCAGAAACAGTGGGCTGATCAAAATAATGGCGATAAACTCGATATTAAACAGTCGCATGCCGGTTCCTCCAAGCAAGCGCTGGCGATTTTGCAGGGCCTGAAAGCAGATGTGGTGACGTATAATCAGGTGACCGATGTGCAGATTTTGCATGACCGCGGCAACCTGATCCCGGCCAACTGGCAAAGCCGTCTGCCTAATAACAGTTCGCCATTCTATTCCACCATGGCCTTCCTGGTACGTAAGGGCAATCCAAAAAACATTCACAGCTGGGACGATTTAGCACGTCCGGGCGTGAGTCTGGTGTTCCCGAATCCAAAAACCTCCGGTAATGGTCGTTATACTTATCTCGGTGCCTGGGGCGCATTCAATCTGGAAGACAATAAAAACCAGACGCAGACCCGCGAAAAGATGGCGAGTTTCCTGAAAAACGTGCAGGTATTTGATACCGGCGGTCGTGGCGCAACCACCACATTTGTCGAACGTGGACTGGGCGATGTGTTGATCAGCTTTGAATCGGAAGTGAACAACATCCGTAAGCAGTACGGTGATGATAAATATGAAGTGATTGTTCCGAAGGTGGATATTCTGGCGGAGTTCCCGGTCGCCTGGGTGGACAAAAACGTTGAGAAAAATGGCACAGAGAAAGCCGCAAAAGATTATCTGAATTATTTGTGGAGCCCGCAGGCGCAGAAAATCATCACCAGTTTTAACTACCGCGTGTATGACAAAACGGCGATGGCGGCGGCGAAAGAGCAGTTCCCGGAGACCCAACTGTTCAAAGTTGAAGAGCAGTTCGGTGGCTGGCCACAAGTGATGGAAACCCATTTCAGTACCGGCGGTGAGCTGGATAAACTGTTAGAGCAAGGTCACAAGTAATGTTGTTGTCGAGCAAACGCGTATTACCCGGATTCACCCTGAGCCTCGGCAGCAGTTTGTTGTTCGTGTGCCTGGTGCTGTTGCTGCCGCTGAGTGCACTGGTGATGCAGTTGTCACAAATGACACTGGCACAATATTGGGATGTGATCACCAACGGTCAGGTGGTGGCGGCCTATAAAGTAACGCTGCTGGCGGCGGGCGTGGCGAGTATTTTTAACTGTTTCTTCGGCATGCTGATGGCGTGGATCCTGACCCGTTATGAATTCCCGGGTAAAAGTCTGATCGATGGTCTGATGGATTTGCCGTTTGCCCTGCCGACGGCAGTCGCCGGTTTAACGCTGGCAGGATTGTTTTCTACCACCGGTTTTTACGGTCAGTGGCTGGCGCATTTTGATATCAAAGTGGCGTACACCTGGCTTGGTATTGCGGTGGCGATGGCATTTACCAGCATCCCGTTTGTGGTGCGTACCGTGCAGCCGGTGCTGGAAGAATTAGGCCCGGAATATGAAGAAGCGGCTGAAACGCTGGGCGCTTCGCGCTGGCAGAGTTTTCGTCGCGTGGTGTTGCCGGAAGTGATGCCTTCCTTGCTGGCGGGTACGGCGTTGTCCTTCACCCGCAGCCTGGGCGAATTCGGCGCAGTGATTTTCATCGCCGGTAACATTGCCTGGAAAACCGAAGTGACCTCGCTGATGATTTTTATCCGCTTACAGGAGTTTGATTACCCGGCAGCCAGCGCTATTGCTTCGGTGATCCTCGCCGCATCGCTGCTGTTGCTGTTTGCGATTAACACCTTACAGAGCCGTTATGGCCGTCGTCTGGGAGGCCAGTAATGTCTGATATTCCGGCTTTTGCGGGCGAAAGACGTCAGCGTATTGACTGGGTGAAATGGTCATTGATCGGCACGGGGGTGCTGATTTGTATTCTGCTGCTGGTGATCCCGATGATCAGCATTTTTGTGCTGGCGTTTTCCGACGGCATTGCAGCGGTGTGGAAGAACCTGTCGGACTCCGACATGTTGCATTCTATCTGGCTGACCGTCCTGATGGCGCTGATCACCGTGCCGGTGAACCTGATTTTCGGCACGTTGCTGGCCTGGCTGGTCGCGCGCTTTAATTTCCCGGGACGTCAGTTATTACTGACGCTGATCGACATCCCGTTTGCGGTTTCACCAGTGGTTGCCGGTTTACTGTATTTGCTGTTTTACGGCACCAACGGCCCGATTGGCGGCTGGCTGGATGCGCACAATATTCAGTTTATGTTCGCCTGGCCGGGCATGGTGATGGTGACAGTATTCGTCACCTGTCCGTTTGTCATCCGTGAGCTGGTGCCGGTGATGTTGAGTCAAGGCAGTCATGAAGATGAAGCCGCGGTGTTACTGGGTGCGTCCGGCTGGCAGATGTTCCGCCGCGTGACCCTGCCGAATATCCGCTGGGCATTACTGTATGGCGTGGTGCTGACCAACGCCCGCGCGATTGGGGAATTCGGGGCGGTATCGGTGGTGTCCGGTTCTATCCGTGGCGAAACCTACACGCTGCCATTACAAGTCGAATTACTGCATCAGGACTACAACACCGCAGGCGCGTTTACTGCCGCTGCGCTGTTAACCCTGATGGCAATTGTCACACTGTTTCTGAAAAGCGGCCTGCAATGGCGTCTGAAGCGCCACAACGACCGTCTTGAGCGGGAGGAAAGTCATGAGCATTGAAATTAACGGTATCAACAAATATTTTGGCCGCACTAAGGTGCTCAATGATATCTCGCTCGATATTGCTTCCGGAGAGATGGTGGCGTTGCTCGGGCCTTCCGGCTCAGGTAAAACCACGTTGCTGCGTATTATCGCCGGACTGGAAAATCAAAGCGCCGGACACCTGAGTTTTCACGGTAAAGACGTGACGCGCCTGCATGCCCGTGATCGCCAGGTCGGTTTCGTTTTCCAGCATTATGCGCTGTTCCGCCATATGACGGTGTTCGACAACATCGCGTTTGGCCTGACGGTGCTGCCGCGCCGTGAGCGTCCGAATGCTGAAGCCATCAAACAGAAAGTCACTAAATTGCTGGAGATGGTGCAACTTGGCCATCTGGCAAACCGTTATCCGGCACAGCTTTCCGGCGGTCAGAAACAGCGTGTGGCGCTGGCCCGTGCGCTGGCGGTTGAACCGCAAATTCTGCTGCTGGATGAACCTTTTGGCGCGCTGGACGCACAGGTGCGTAAAGAGCTGCGCCGCTGGCTGCGTCAGCTGCATGAAGAACTGAAATTCACCAGCGTGTTCGTGACTCACGATCAGGAAGAAGCGATGGAAGTCGCTGACCGCGTGGTGGTCATGAGCCAGGGTAATATCGAACAGGTCGGCGCCCCGCAGGAAATCTGGCGTGAACCGGCAACCCGTTTCGTGCTGGAATTCATGGGTGAAGTTAATAAAATTCATGGCGAAATCCGGGGATCTCAGCTGTACGTCGGTGCATATCACTGGCCGCTGGATAACCCGCCCCTGCATCAGGGTGTGGTCGATTTATTCCTGCGTCCCTGGGAAATGGAAATTACGCCGCACAGTACAGCACGCTGTCCGTTGCCGGTGAAGGTGCTGGAAGTCAGCCCGCGTGGCCATTTCTGGCAGCTTATCGTGCAGGCCGAGGGCTGGCACGACGAACCGCTTTCGGTTGTGCTTTCCGAAATCCACGGTAATAGCGCACCGCAGCGCGGCGATCGTTTCTATGTCGGCGGACTGAATGGCCGCCTGTATGCTGGCGACCAGCCGTTACAACCCGTTGCGTTAGCGAAGAGTGCCTGATATTTTTTAATCAGCATTTTTCTCAGGGCGGTCATCGGGCCGCCCTTTTTATCGCCTGATACCTGTTTATGTGTTTTTTATCAGTCAATATACCTTTTTAATATAAGGCAAGCCCGTGAGTACGCTCGAACATTACATCGGCAATACCCCTCTGGTGAGATTACAGCGTCTGACGCAGGGGCTGGACAGCGAGATTTGGGTCAAGCTGGAAGGCAATAACCCCGCCGGTTCGGTTAAAGATCGCGCCGCGCTGTTTATGATTGAGCAGGCGGAAAAACGGGGCGAAATTCATCCGGGGGATACGCTGATTGAAGCCACAAGCGGCAATACCGGCATTGCGCTGGCGATGATTGCGGCGCTGAAAGGCTACAGGCTTAAATTGCTGATGCCCGAAAATATGAGCCTTGAGCGTCAGGCATCAATGCGGGCGTATGGTGCTGAACTGTTGCTGGTCAGCCGCGCGCAGGGAATGGAAGGCGCACGTGATCTCGCTCTGGAAATGGAAAAACAGGGACTGGGGAAAGTGCTGGATCAGTTTAACAATCCTGACAATCCGCTCGCACATTTTACGACGACAGGCCCTGAAATCTGGCAACAGACACACGGGCGCATCACCCATTTTGTCTCCAGCATGGGCACTACCGGCACGATAACCGGTGTCAGCCGTTATCTGCGCAGCCAGCATGCTGGCGTGAAAATTGTCGGGCTGCAACCGTCAGAAGGCAGCAGCATTCCAGGTATCCGCCGCTGGCCGGAAGAATATCTGCCGGGCATTTTCAATCCTGAACTGGTCGATGAAGTGATGGATATGGGGCAGGGCGAAGCAGAAGACACCATGCGGGCGCTGGCGCGTAGGGAAGGTATCTTCTGTGGCGTGAGTTCCGGGGGGGCGGTAGCGGGCGCTTTACGCGTCGCCAGAAATCATCCGGGTAGCGTGATTGTGGCGATTATTTGTGATCGTGGTGACCGTTATTTATCCACAGGTGTGTTTAATGTTTGATCCTATATTCATCTGTTGAATGTAAAATTAGAGTAAAAGCCGCTGCTAATGGCTGGCTTAGTGGTAAAAATGACCAAAATTTTAGCCAGGCGGAAATGAAGAATGAAAATTTTATTAGTCGATGACGATCTTGAATTAGGCACCATGCTCAGCGAATACCTGATCGCAGAAGGCTTTGATGCTTCTCTGGTGCTGACCGGTAAAGCGGGTGTGGAAGGTGCGATGTCTGGCGAATATACCGCAATGATCCTCGACATTATGCTGCCGGACATGAGCGGTATTGATGTATTGCGTCAGGTGCGTAAAAACAGCCGTCTGCCGATCATCATGCTGACTGCGAAGGGTGACAACATTGATCGTGTCATCGGTCTGGAAATGGGCGCAGATGATTACATGCCAAAGCCGTGCTATCCGCGCGAACTGGTGGCGCGTCTGCGTGCTGTGCTGCGTCGTGTGGAAGAGCAGCAGGAATCACACTCTGATAACTCCTCGGTCAACTATGGCGATCTGACGCTCAATCCGGCGACCCGCAGCAGTGAATGGCGCGGCGTGCCATTCGATCTGACGGCTTCTGAGTTCAACCTTCTGGAGTTACTGTTACGTTCTCCTGAACGCGTGGTATCGAAAGATGAGTTGTCGGAAAAAGGTCTCGGGCGTCCGCGCGAAGCTTATGACCGCAGTATTGATGTGCATATCAGTAACATCCGTCAGAAACTGGGGTCACTGGAAGGTGGCGATATTCTGACTATTGAAACGGTGCGCAGCATTGGCTATCGAATCCGCTAAACGACTGCGCGGCAGACTGTTCTGGAAAATACTGCTGGGATTCTGGTTTACTTTCGTGGCGATCACTCAGGGCCTCTGGGTGGTTTTTGCTTTCTACAATCCACATGAACCGCCGGAAAGCGGAATTGCCCGCCGGTTTGTGAAACTGCAAATTACCTCGGCTGTTTCCACGCTGCATTACGGCGGTCTGCCTGCTCTTAACGCCATGATGGCCGACTGGCCGCAAGATGACCGACAATTCTTCTCAGTGTCGCCGTCGTTGCTGCCTGCTAAAGGCAATACGATTAAGGATCTGGAACCCGGTAAAATTCCGCATGAAGTCGTGCAGTTTGTGCAGGGACCGGACGGGCAGGGTTACCGGCTGAAATATGATGTTGACGGGCTGATGCATGAATATCGCCCGAGACGTCACAGGGACTGGCTGAATATGCCGCCGCCACTGTTATGGCTGGGTGGACTGGGCGGTTTACTGTTCAGCGCCGTACTGGCATGGAACCTGACGCGGCCAATGTTGCAAATGC
Source organism: Rahnella sp. GSA61A (assembly GCF_019969905.1). Lineage (NCBI taxonomy): Bacteria > Pseudomonadati > Pseudomonadota > Gammaproteobacteria > Enterobacterales > Yersiniaceae > Rahnella > Rahnella sp. GSA61A. The sequence continues at coordinate 216,860 of NZ_JAHXYO010000005.1, forward strand.
GTAAAGCCTTCGGACGGGTGGCGCAGGGGGATTTATCAGTCCGCCTGTTTACCAGTATGGGTAAGCGGCACGATGAGCTGTCTGAAGTGGCGCGTGATTTTGACTCTATGGCTGAACGCCTGCAGGTGCTGGTCAAAGCGCGCGAAGAGCTGTTGCATGATGTCTCGCATGAACTGCGTTCTCCGCTGGCGCGTTTGCAACTGGCAATCGGTCTGGCGCGGCAGAATCCGTCGAATGTCGAAAGCTCCCTGAGTCGCATAGAACACGAAGCGGGCAGGCTGGATAAAATGATTGGCGAACTGCTGGCGTTGTCACGTACTGAAAGCAGTGAAATCCCTGATGAAGAGTATTTCGATCTCTACGGATTGGTGGAGGCGGTCGTTAATGATGCCCGCTATGAAGCGCAGTTGCCGGGGGTCGAAATCGCGATGTACCCCGGGTCTCCGGATAATATGGATTACACCGTGAAGGGTAATGCTGAGCTGATGCGTCGTGCGGTGGATAATGTGGTGCGTAATGCCCTGCGTTTTTCGGCCCGCGGCCAAACTATCAGTGTTTCACTGGCTCAGGTTGAACAGTATTTGCAAATTGAAGTGGCCGATCAGGGGCCGGGCGTGGAAGAAGATAAGCTGTCGAGTATCTTTGACCCGTTCGTGCGCGTGAAATCGCCGCTGTCAGGCAAAGGCTACGGCCTGGGGCTTGCGATCACCCGCAAAGTGATGTTGGCGCATGAGGGGAAAGTAGATGCCCGTAACGCGCAGCCTCATGGCCTGATCATCAGCCTTCAAGTCCCGCACTGGCAAATGTGAGGCAATAAAAAACGGCGCTGATTAGGCGCCGTTTTTTTACTTCTCGCTGAGCAAATTACTTCCTGATGCGGATGATTGGGGTTTCGCCCACAGTCACGCTACCAGTCAGTTTAATCAGCTCTTTGATCTCGTCCATGTTAGAGATGACAACCGGAGTCAAAGTAGACTTCGCTTTCTCTTCCAGCAGAGCCAGATCAAACTCGATAACCAAATCGCCTTTCTTAACACGTTGACCTTCTTCAGCGATGCGTTTGAAGCCTTCGCCTTTCAGTTCAACGGTGTCGATACCGAAGTGCACGAACAACTCAATGCCACTGTCGGATTCGATTGAGAAAGCATGGTTAGTTTCGAAGATTTTACCGATAGTGCCGTCAACCGGAGCAACCATTTTGTTGCCAGATGGTTTGATAGCAATACCGTCACCAACGATTTTCTCAGCGAAAACAACGTCTGGCACATCTTCAATGTTGACAATTTCACCAGAGATTGGCGCTACGATTTCAATAGTGCCAACGTCTTTTTTATCATCAGAAACCAATGATTTCAGTTTATCGAACAAACCCATGATCTTCTCCTAAGCATTAATTTGGGCAGCTTTACCAGCATCGCGCAATTAGCAGAGTGTTTTTTCTTCAATGAACTTGTTAACCAGGTTCATCAACTCTTGCGCCGTAGGTTGGGCCAGGGCCTGGTCTGCCAGCGCTTTCACATCTTCGAAGTTTGTATTGCGAATAATTTTCTTGATGCGTGGGATAGAGATAGCGCTCATGCTGAACTCATCTAATCCCATGCCCAATAGAAGAAGTGTAGCACGTTCGTCACCGGCTAGCTCGCCGCACATCCCTGTCCATTTACCGGCAGCATGAGATGCGTCAATAACTTGTTTAATTAAACCAAGTACAGACGGAGACATTGGGTTGTACAGATGAGAAATCAGCTCGTTACCGCGATCCACCGCCAAAGTATACTGGGTAAGATCGTTTGTACCAATACTGAAGAAATCGACTTCTTTCGCCAGGTGATGCGCAATCACAGCCGCTGCGGGTGTTTCCACCATCACGCCGACTTCGATAGTCTCATCGAATGCCTGGCCTTTTTCACGAAGCTGCACTTTCAGCATTTCGAGTTCTGCTTTCAGTTCACGCACTTCTTCAACAGAAATGATCATCGGGAACATGATGCGCAGTTTACCGAACGCAGAAGCACGCAGAATACCTTTCAGCTGATCGTGAAGAATTTCTTTGCGATCCAGACAGATACGGATTGCGCGCCAGCCCAGGAACGGGTTTTCTTCTTTCGGCAGGTTCATGTACGGCAGGTCTTTGTCACCGCCGATGTCCATGGTGCGTACGATAACTGCCTGTGACCCCATCGCTTCAGCAACGGCTTTATACGCCTGGAATTGCTCTTCTTCGGTAGGCAGACTGTCACGATCCATGAACAGGAATTCTGTACGATACAGGCCGACACCTTCAGCGCCATTGCGCTCTGCACCGGCGACGTCGCGCACGGTACCGATGTTGGCACAAACTTCAACCTGATGACCATCAAGCGTGATAGCCGGTAAGTCTTTCAGTTTAGTCAGTTCGTCTTTTTCAGTGATGTACTGGTTCTGAACGGCTTTCAGCTCGTCAATAACGTCTGCTGTCGGGTTGACATAGATTTTATTGTTAACAGCATCGAGGATCAGATAGTCATCATTTTTAACTTGTTTGGTCACATCGCTGGTACCCACGATAGCAGGCAGTTCCAGGGAGCGGGCCATGATTGAGGTGTGAGAAGTACGACCACCCAAATCAGTGATAAAGCCCAGAACCTTGTTCAGGTTCAGCTGCGCTGTTTCTGATGGCGTCAGATCGGTCGCAACCAGGATAACTTCGTCCTGGATGGAGCTCAGATCAACGATGGTCATGTTCAGAATGTTGCGCAGCAGGCGTTTACCGATGTCACGCACGTCAGCCGCACGTTCTTTCAGGTATTCGTCATCAAGCTCTTCCAGGGCTTTCGCCTGGCCTTCAATGACAGAGAAAGCTGCAGCGTCAGCAGAAGCGTGCTCGTCTTTGATGAGGGCTATGATTTCCTGTTCAAGCTCTTCGTCTTCCAACAACATGATGTGGCCTTCGAAGATGGCTTCTTTCTCTTCACCGAAGGTCTCACCGGCTTTGGTCTTGATCACTTCCAGTTGAGCAGACGCTTTCGCACGGCCCGTCAGGAAACGTTCAACTTCCTGATCAACGTGATCTGGAGAGATTTTTTTCCGGTTGATGACAATTTCATCTTCTTTCAACAGAAGTGCTTTGCCGAAAGCGATACCGGGAGATACTAAAATGCCTGAAATCATAACCCTACCTTTCTCTTGACTGGTTTAAACTTTATAAGAGCGGCTGTGTATTACTCGAGCTCTGCCATCAGTTTTACCAAGTGTTCAACGGCTTTCTGCTCGTCTTCACCTTCAGCTGAGAGGGTCACAACGGTACCTTGGGTCAGGCCCAGAGTTTGCAGTTTGAAAAGGCTTTTAGCACTGGCGCTTTTACCGTTTGAAGTCACGGTGATGTCAGAAGCGAAACCTTTAGCTTCTTTCACGAACTGTGCAGCAGGGCGAGTGTGCAGACCATTAGGAGCGGTAATAGTAACTTCTTGCTGGAACATTGTTGTTTCCCCAACTTATTAAAGTAATGTTGTGGAGCTAAAGTTTAGCTTATGGCCTTCACTTTAGCCTGTAGAGATTCGCGCCTGACTATGGTTCAGGGGCAGGTTCAGATGCAACAGAAAAGAGAAAATAACGCACTCAGCGATAAAACTCTTTGCCCTGGATCCAGGCTTTTTCTGTTATTCCTCCATTATGCCGTCTTTTCCCCTCGTGTAACAAATCAGTAAATCGATTCAGCGGGGAAGACTCGTGGAAGCGATTAATTTCGAGCATCGAAATAATTGTCCGGTTAAATACTAAACCTGGCGGGTAAAATCAATGACGAAGTGGTGTAAAGTTTGACGCAGGCCACAAAAAAGCACCCCTCGAGGTGCTTTTTTGGCCGCTTTTAAGGATGTGGCATTATTGTTGCAATTCTTTTTCAGTGAATAAATCTGCAAACAATGCGGTACTCAGATAGCGTTCACCGGAAGAAGGCAGAATAACCACAATCGTTTTATCTGCAAACTCCGGTTCTTTGGATAATTTCACCGCAGCTTCAACCGCCGCACCGGAAGAAATCCCGGCCAGAATGCCTTCTTCTTCCATCAGACGGCGTGCCATCTGAATGGATTCGTCGTTGGTGATTAGCGTGACACGATCCAGCAATGCCAGATCCAGGTTACCCGGAATAAAGCCTGCGCCGATACCCTGGATTTTATGCGGGCCCGGCTTCACTTCTTCACCGTTGAGCGTCTGGGTGATAACCGGGGAGTCTGTTGGCTCAACGGCCACCAGTTTCACGCTGCTTTTTTTACTTTTCAGATAACGGCCCGTTCCGGTGATAGTCCCGCCGGTACCCACGCCTGCAATCAGCACATCCACTGCGCCATCGGTATCTTCCCAGATTTCCGGGCCGGTGGTTTGCTCGTGGATAGCCGGGTTGGCCGGGTTGCTGAACTGCTGAAGAATAAGATAGCGCTGCGGATCACTGGCCTGAATTTCTTCGGCTTTGGCAATCGCCCCTTTCATGCCTTTGGCGCCTTCTGTCAACACCAGATTGGCGCCGAGCGCTTTGAGCAGCTTACGGCGTTCAACGCTCATGGTTTCCGGCATAGTCAGTGTCAGCTTGTAACCGCGCGCAGCAGCCACATAGGCCAGTGCGATACCCGTGTTACCGCTGGTAGGTTCAACCAGTTCGATATCTTTGGTCAGAATGCCTTTCTTTTCAGCATCCCAGATCATGTTGGCACCGATACGGCATTTTACGCTGAAGCTCGGGTTACGTGACTCGACCTTAGCCAGAATTCGACCATTACCGATACGGTTCAGGCGAACCAGTGGCGTGTGGCCAATTGTTAATGAATTGTCTTCATAGATCTTGCTCATAACCCGTCCTTTAACTGTATGAAATATTCACGGTGTGAAGCTTTCAACACTATGAAATTAGTGGGAATCAGGAAAGCATACGCGAACCGCTTTCCCAGTGAAGTAAGGTTTTGGTATTTGCTATATCGATACGTTATTAAGAAATAAGTTTGAGGGAGAAAAGTCAAGCATAGCAGGCAGCCGCCCGCAGGCGGCTGTGAATAAAAAACGTTATTTGCGGCTGGAATTCACGTCGATACTATTGTTATAAACATCGCTTTTAACGTAAATATTGCGATAACGATCACACCACATGGCCGTCGCGCCGCACACGGCAACCGGCAGGATCACCAGATTCAGCAACGGGATCATCGTAAACAGGCTGACCAGCGAACCAAACTGCATGTTGTCGATTTTGTTGCTGCCGAGCGAACGGCGCATATCGGCAAAGCTGACTTTGTGGTTATCGAACGGATAATCGCAATATTGAATGACGACCATCCACGCGCTGAAGAAGAACCACAGCACCGGGGCCACGGTCTGGCCGATCACCGGAATAAAGTACAGCGCGAACAGCAGCAGGGCGCGCGGCAGGTAATACGCCAGTTTCTGCCATTCACGTTTCATGATACGCGGTAAATCTTTCATGATGTCCCAGATGCCGGTATCAGGCAGCGTTTTCCCTGTCAGGCGCGCTTCGAGTTGTTCGGCGAGCAATCCGCTGAAGGGGGCGGCTATCCAGTTGGCGAGGGTGCTGAAGAGATAGCTGAACACCAGCACGACAGAAAGCACCGCGACCGGCCAGATCAGATAATCCAGCCAGCTGAGCCACGACGGCACCTTGCTCATCATCGCCGGGATCCATTCACCCAGTTTGGTGAACAGCCACCAGAATGCGCCGCCCATCAACAGCACGTTGACGGCGAGGGGTAAAATCACAAAACGTCGTATCCCCGGCAAGGAAATGAGCGCCCAGCCTTGTTTGAAATAATGCACACCATTTTGTTGTCTGGTGCTGTGCGAGGAGGTCATAAACGAAATTTTCTCTCTGAGTTGAATGACATGGGCTATCATATCGGTATGATTTTCCACTGGCTAGCGGTGGATTGGCTGAAAAAACAGCAAAAAAAGGTGCAACTGCCCTATTTATTAGCAGAAAGTAGAGTCGAGACTTGCACTTATCTACGTGGGCAAATAGAGTTAATCATGTGAATGTTTGCCGTGGTGGCAATGTATTAGAACAACAGAGATAGCAATGATGCAGGATTTGCGTCTGATATTAATCGTTGTTGGCGCGATCGCCATAATAGCGTTGTTGTTACACGGTTTGTGGACCAGCCGTAAAGAACGCTCTTCGCTTTTCCGCGATCGTCCAGCTAAACGTGTGAAAAAAGAACGGGAACAATCTCCGTCCGAAGATTTTGTCGATGGAGTGGGGGAAGTGCGCGTGCGTCCTGCTTATCCTCAGGATGAACCGACTTTAGGTCAGTATGACGAGCCCGAACAGACTGCACCGCCACGTCAGCCGCAGGTTTCCCCTGCGCAGCCAGCGCCAGCATCTGTTGCTCGTCCTCAGCAACCGGCTCAGCCGCAGCAACATGCTGTGCAGGATGATCCCTTGCTGAGTGGTTATTCAGCTGCTGAACCCGTCACTGCACCGCGTCGCGAACCTGCCGCAGATTTTGCGCATCAGGAATACACGCCTGAAGCTAAACCGCACACACCGGTTCCGCCGCAGGAAATTCATGCTGATGCCGCGCCTGCTGCGAAAGCAGAACCTCAGGCTGCACCTTTTGCTCCTGCAGAAGAAGCACCGGCTGAGAAAGCGAAACTGAAAGAGACGGTTCTGGTATTGCACGTTGCCGCGCATCAGGGCGGTGTCATCGGTGGTGAAGTGTTGCTCAACAGCGTGCTTCAGGCCGGTTTCCAGTTTGGTGCCATGAATATTTTCCATCGTCACGTCAGCCCTGCGGGCAGCGGTCCGGTGTTGTTCAGTCTGGCAAATATGGTCAAACCGGGTTCCTTCGACCCTGACAATATGTCTGACTTCTCCACCCCAGGCGTTACGTTGTTTATGATGGTACCTTGCTACGGTGATGCGCATCAGAACTTCAAACTGTTGCTGCAGTCCGCCCAGCGTATTGCCGATGATGTCGGTGCGATGGTGCTTGACGATGAGCGTCGTATGATTACGCCGCAGAAGCTCGAAACGTACAAAGCGCGGATCCGCGAGGTCCTCGAGGCGATCGCCTGAGTCCGGCGTTCGTGAAACACCCACTTCCCTGACCCCCGCTTGCCGGGGGTTTTTTATCTCCACGGTGAGTCATGGCCACTATCGAAGAACAAATCAGTCAATTACGCACTCAGTTGCGCCATCACGAATATCAGTATCACGTTCTGGATGCACCGGAAGTGCCAGATGCCGAGTATGACCGCTTAATGCGCGAATTGCGCGAGCTGGAAACCGCGCATCCTGAGCTGGTCACCGCGGATTCCCCGACGCAGCGCGTGGGGGCGGCACCGCTTTCTGCATTTGAACAGGTCAGGCATCGGGTACCGATGTTATCGCTGGACAACGTATTTGATGAAGAAAGCTATCTGGCATTTTATAAACGCGTGCAGGATCGCCTGAAAACCGCTGAAGCACTGACGTTCTGCTGCGAGCTGAAACTTGATGGTCTGGCGGTGAGCCTGTTGTATGAAAATGGCGAACTGGTGCAGGCTGCCACGCGTGGCGATGGCACGACCGGTGAGAACATCACCGCGAACGTACGCACCATCCGCGCGATCCCTCTGCGTCTGCATGGCGACAACATTCCTGAGCGCCTTGAAGTACGTGGTGAGGTGTTTATGCCACAAGCGGGCTTTGAAGCGATGAACGACGAAGCGCGTCGTACGGGAGGGAAAGTGTTCGCTAACCCGCGTAATGCCGCCGCCGGTTCGTTACGTCAGCTCGATCCGCGTATCACCGCCAAACGTCCGCTGACCTTCTTCTGCTACGGCGTTGGCCTGCTGGAAGGGGGTGAACTGCCGCGCAGCCACTTCGCCCGCCTGCAACAGTTTAAAGCCTGGGGTTTACCGGTCAGTGATCGCGTCCGCCTGTGTACCGGCAGCGAAGAAGTGCTGGCGTTTTACCGTCAGGTTGAAGCCGACCGTCCGTCACTGGGCTTTGATATTGACGGCGTGGTAGTGAAAATTGACTCGCTGGATATTCAGGAAACGCTGGGCTTTGTGGCACGTGCGCCGCGCTGGGCAACAGCCTTCAAATTCCCGGCGCAGGAACAAATCACGCTGGTGAAAGACGTCGAGTTTCAGGTAGGGCGTACTGGTGCGATCACGCCGGTCGCACGTCTGGAGCCGGTTCTGGTCGCGGGCGTGATGGTCAGCAATGCCACGCTACATAACGCAGATGAAATCGAGCGCCTTGGGCTGCGTATCGGCGATACCGTGATTGTCCGTCGTGCCGGAGATGTTATCCCGCAGGTGGTGGGCGTGGTGCTGGATGAGCGTCCTGAAGATGCCCGCGAAGTGGTTTTCCCGACGCATTGCCCGGTCTGTCATTCTGATGTTGAACGTGTCGAAGGCGAAGCCGTGGCGCGTTGTACGGCGGGTCTGATTTGTGGTGCACAGCGTAAAGAAGCGCTGAAGCATTTCGTCTCCCGCCGGGCGCTGGACGTTGACGGCATGGGCGACAAAATCATCGATCAGTTGGTCGAGAAAGAATATGTCAAAACGCCGGCAGATCTGTTCCGTCTGACGGCGGGCAAACTTACCGGTCTGGACCGCATGGGACCGAAATCGGCGCAGAACGTGGTCAGTGCGCTGGAAAAAGCTAAAGAAACCACGCTGGCAAGATTCCTGTATGCGCTGGGCATTCGTGAAGTGGGCGAAGCCACGGCGGCTAACCTTGCCGCGCATTACGGCTCGGTTGAGGCGCTTAAAGCGGCAGATATTGAATCGCTGAAAGGCGTTCAGGATGTGGGTGATGTCGTGGCGAAACACGTGGTGAATTTCCTGTCGGAAGAACATAACCAGCAGGTCATCGACGAGTTGTTAAGCCCTGAAATCAATATTCACTGGCCGGAAGTGCAGGTCATTGTACCGGAAGAAATCGACAGTCCGTTTGCCGGCAAAACTGTGGTGCTGACCGGTTCGCTGTCGATTCTTTCCCGCGATGACGCCAAAGACCGTCTGACTGCGCTGGGCGCGAAAGTCTCCGGCAGCGTGTCGAAGAAAACCGATCTGGTGATTGCCGGTGAAGCGGCGGGTTCCAAGCTGGCGAAAGCACAGGAACTGGGCATTGAGGTGATCGACGAGGCGGAAATGATCCGTCTGCTGGGTGAATAAATCATGGAAAAAGAAGATCTGATCCAGATAGCCAATAGAGTGATGCCGTTCGGAAAATACGCCGGACGGGTGCTGATCGACTTGCCGGAAGAATATTTGCTGTGGTTCGCCCGCAAAGATGAATTTCCGCAAGGAAAACTGGGTGAACTGATGCAGCTGACGCTGACGATTAAAAGCGAAGGGCTGCAAAACCTGATCAATCCGCTGCGCCGCAATGGTCCGGGACTCGATGGCACCGACGAGTAAACGCTGTTGAGAACGGGTCAACTCATAAAACAAAGGCGCTGAATTCAGCGCCTTTTTTCTGCCTGCTATTTAGCCAGCTTATTCAGTAACAGGCGCGTGTTTCAGCGCCGCTTCCTGTTGTTTTTTCTGATAACGTTTTGCCAGCACCGCGCAGGTCATCAACTGTACCTGATGAAAAATCATCAGCGGCAGCACCATCATGCCAATCGCGCTGACCGGGAACAGAATGTTCGCCATCGGAATACCGTTCGCCAGGCTTTTCTTCGAGCCGCAGAACACGATGGTAATTTCATCGGGTTTGCTAAAGCCCATCCAGCGCGCCATATAGGTATTGATCACCAGGATAAAGGCCAGCAGCACCAGACTGAACACCACGATAAACAGCAGTGAACCGATGCCGACCTGATGCCAGATCCCCTGCGTCACGGCTTCGCTGAAAGCGGAATACACCACCAGCAAAATCGATGTCTGGTCGGTTTTGCCGATCATTTTACGGTGACGTTCGACAAAGCCGCCAATCAGCGGACGGAGTAAATGCCCGGCGACAAACGGCACCAGCAGTTGCAAAACAATATGCCAGACCTGTTCTAAACCATTCCCCGTTTCCCCCTGCACATGCATCAGCAGGCTGACCAGCAACGGCGAAACAAAAATCCCCAGCAGACTTGATGCGGAGGCGCTGCACACCGCTGCCGCTACGTTCCCGCCTGCCAGTGAGGTAAATGCAATCGCCGACTGCACCGTCGCAGGCAAAATACACAGATAGACAAAGCCGCTGTAAATTTGCGGACTGACGTCTACCGGATGCCACCACTGGAAAAGCAGCCCGAGGATCGGGAATAAAATGAAGGTACTGAACATCACCCACAAATGCAGACGCCAGTTATTGCTGCCCTGAAAAATAGCTTCGCGCGAGAGTTTTGCGCCATGCATGAAAAACAGCAGGCCGATGGCGAAAATGGTCAGATTATTGAAGAAAGCCACAAATATGCCGCTGGCCGGGAAGAACGTCGCCAGCAAAACCGTAGCGATGAGTGTCAGGGTAAAGCGATCGGGTAAGAAGCGCATAACAAGTCTCGGATTTGTTGTTTCTGAATGCGGCTATTCTGAGTCTTTGCGATACAATTAAAAAATTGATTTATTTAATCCATTAATGCAGAAAATTCATGAATTATTCGCTCAGGCAACTTCGCGTATTTGTGACCGTTTCACGCTACGGCAGCTTCAGCCGGGCTGGTGAGTCCATTGGTTTAAGCCAGTCGGCGGTCAGCCATAGTATGAAAGAGCTGGAAGCCGAAATGGGCGTGCGGTTGCTGGACCGCACAACGCGCGAAGTCGTGCTCACTGATGCCGGTCTGCGTCTGGCGAATCGTGTCGAGCCGTTGCTCGACGAACTCCACGCCATGCTGCTCGACACCCGCAGCTTCGGCACGCAGCATAATGGTCGGGTGCGTATTGCCTCTAGCCAGACGATTTCGGCGCAACTGATGCCGCAATGTATCTCCAGCGGCGAGCGGCAGTATCCGGACATTCGTATTTTGTTGCGCGATCAGGCGCAGCAACTGGTGCTTAACAGCGTCAGAAATGCGGAAGTGGATTTCGGCATTGTGATTGATCCGGGTGAAAACACTGATCTGGACTGCGAGCCGATTCTGCATGAGCCGTTTTTGCTGATGTGCCGTGAGGATCATCCGCTGGCGGCGCTGCCGGAGGTTGAATGGCAGGCACTGAACGGCCAAAAACTGGTGCTGCAGGATTACGCATCAGGAAGCCGGATCCTGATCGACGGCGCACTGAAAGCGCAGAAAGTGAAAGCGGAGATTGCTCAGGAAATCGGCCATCCAGCCACGTTATTCCCGATGGTGGAAGCCGGAATTGGTATCAGTGTTATCCCGGCGCTGGCGTTGCCCATGCCGGAAGGGAGCCGTCTGGTGGTCAGAAGCCTGGTGCCGGAAATCAACCGGGTGCTGATGCTGGTCAGACGTAAAAACCGGTCGTTATCACCCGCTGCACAGGCCATCTGGCAGGTGGTGAAAGAGCAGGCGAATTTATTGCGGGAAAAACGCAGCCAGCAGGGAATGTACAACCACTGATACCTTGCCGGCTGTTTCAGGCTTTGACCGGGGTTATACGTAGATATCGACTGCGTTGGTTTCTGAAGGCTTATTCACGCCTTCGTCTTTCTTCATTTCAGCGTCAGCTTGTTGTTGCTGCTGTTGCTGAAGTGCTTTCTGAGCCTGCTGCTGTTGAATCTGCGCGATCTGCTGTTGCAGCATTTCGATTTGCTGCTGCAGGAGTTCTTGCTGTTGCTTAACTTCGTCAGTATCGCCGCCTGAATTGCCCACGTTTTTGAGCTGCTCAGTCAGTTTGGTAATCTGCTTAGTCAGCTTTGCAATCTGGCTGGCACTGCCTGAGTCGCTGGTGGACGCAGAGCTTACCGAACTGCTGGTCGCGCTGATAGTCGTCATAAAAAGCCTCATTGAGTAAGAATAAAATTTTGCACGTAAAAGTGCTTAAGCTATATCGGCAAAAATCAGCGAGGCTTTACAGGCTTTGCATATTCCTTACGGTATTTATGGCTTTCATTCGGTTAACGCTTTCACTCTGAGCTTCGGCCACCGGGTCAGCCAGCCTTTGCTGCTGATCCGCTCGGCAAAAACTGCGGGGATCGCATGCCGCGGGTTTGGCGTAATACTGAAAGCAAACAAAGCATCCAGTCCCAGCGGCGCATTCAGCTCAATTTGCCCGTCAGCATTCATTCTTGCGCCGATAGCGGTTTCCATTTCCACCCAGTAGCTCATCGCCTCGGCGCTGGAGGCATAGGGCGCATGGCCGTGGCGCTCATGCATGCGGGCCTGATTTTTCACAGACCAGGGAAGGTCGGGCGATTGCGCTTTCAGGCGATGTTCATAGCGCTCGTCAGCTTCCGGCGAGCAATCCAGCGGATTGAAATACACCACGTCGATATCATTGAGTGCTGTGGCCTGCGCATATCCGTGTAGCCGGTCCCAGACCAGATTGCGGACAAAGCCCGCCGCCAGCCAGGCATCGTTAAGATTTTGCGTGCGTGCCTGCGTCAGTGCCAGCAAATGAAGCGGTTCCTCTCTGAGCCAGGTGATGATTTGCTGTTCCATTGTTGCCACGTGATGTTCTCCTTTTATCCGACGTCAGCGTTCTGAGAAGCCAAAGTGTAGCGCCCTTTTGTGACGCTTATCCAACGCACCATTTCGGATATGCGGCTTACGCCGGCGCGCTAAAATGTAGCAAGCCTCCCCTGAATACGGCTACAGGCCGCGCCTGCTGAGGGTTTCTTAAGTGGTACAGCCTTTGCAACATCCATCCTTTGCAACACAAATAAGAGCAAGGCTGTCGCAGTTCTTTTCAACAAAAATTGAATTATCACCGGGCAGGGGATCATTTATGCAAACCACGAAAGTCACACCTGTTTTAAAACGTACACTGGGGAGTTTTAAACTTTGGGGCATTGCCGTCGGGCTGGTTATCTCCGGCGAATATTTTGGCTGGAGTTACGGCTGGGCGCAGGCAGGCACACTGGGCTTTCTTATCACTGCTCTGGTGATAGCGGCTATGTATTGCGCCTTTATTTTCAGCTTTACCGAACTCACTACGTCGATTCCGCACGCGGGCGGTCCTTTTGCTTACGCTTACCGTGCGTTCGGGCCAACGGGCGGATTTGTCGCGGGTTTCGCAACGCTGGTGGAATTTGTTTTTGCGCCGCCTGCTATCGCGATGGCGATCGGGGCGTATCTCAATGTGCAGTTCCCGTCGATTGAGCCGAAATGGGTGGCTGTTGGCGCGTATCTGGTATTTATGGCGCTCAATATTCTCGGCGTCAGTATCGCCGCCACCTTTGAACTGCTGGTCACGTTGCTGGCAATTTTTGAATTGCTGGTCTTTATGGGCGTGGTGGCGCCGGGCTTTGAAATGTCGAACTTTGTTCACGGTGGATGGGCGGGCAGCGACACTTTCAGTCCCGCAGCCTTTTCCGGTATTTTTGCAGCCATTCCTTTTGCCATCTGGTTTTTCCTGGCGATAGAAGGTGCCTCAATGGCCGCTGAAGAGGCGAAAGATCCGCAGCGTACCATTCCGAAAGCTTTTATCGGCGGCATTCTGACTCTGACCGTTCTGGCGCTCGGCGTGATGTTGTTTGCCGGTGGTGTGGGCGACTGGACCAAGCTGTCGAACATCAACGACCCGTTACCGCAGGCCATGAAACTGATTGTCGGCAGCAACAGTGGCTGGCTGCACATGCTGGTCTGGCTGGGGCTTTTTGGCCTGATTGCCTCTTTCCACGGCATTATCATGGGGTATTCCCGTCAGATCTTCGCGCTGGCCCGGGCAGGTTATTTGCCTAAACGGCTTGCCAGCGTCAACGCCCGTTTCCAGACACCGCATCTTGGTATTATCGCGGGGGGCGTTGTTGGCATCGCGGCTATTTTCTCGGATTCACTGATCGTGATTGGCGGCCAGCCACTGACGGCCAATATCGTGACAATGTCGGTCTTTGGCGCCATTGTGATGTACATCATTTCGATGGCTGCATTGTTTAAACTCCGCCGCAGCGAACCGAATTTAATCCGTCCGTTCCGTGCGCCGCTCTATCCTTTTGCACCTGCTCTGGCGCTGGTGCTGGCAGTCGTCTGTCTGATCGCTATGATTTACTACAACACCTTACTGTTTTTGATCTTCGCCGCCATGATGTTGCTGGCGTATGCCTGGTTCCGTATCACCCATCAGTCGCGGACTGATGCTGCGGAAGATCCGCAATTACGTGGCCTGCGCCCGGTTCCCGCTAAAAGCAGCAAATAATCCGGCGCGCTAAGGAGTGTTATGTTTCAGACGACATTAAGTCACCGAAGGTATCAGTTTAAGGATTTACGCGAACTGATGGCAAAGGCGTCGCCCGCACGGTCGGGCGACTATCTGGCTGAAGTGGCTGCCGCCAGCGCTGAAGAGCGCATGGCGGCAAAAATGGCACTGGCTGATGTGCCGCTCAAAACCTTCCTGCAACAATTGCTGGTGCCGTATGAGGACGATGAAGTCACGCGGTTGATTGTCGATACTCATGATGTCGCGGCGTTTGCCGCGATTTCGCATCTCACCGTCGGGGATTTCCGCGACTGGTTGTTGAGTGAAAAAACCGACAGCGTTGTGCTGGCAGCCGTCGCCCGCGGGATCACGCCCGAAATGGCGGCTGCCGTCAGCAAACTGATGCGCAATCAGGATCTGATCCTGGTGGCTAAAAAATGCCGGGTGATTACTCAATTCCGCAATACTATCGGGCTGCCGGGGCACATGAGCGTGCGCCTGCAACCGAACCATCCGACCGATAATTTACAGGGCATTGCTGCCAGTATGCTCGACGGTTTGTTATATGGCTCCGGCGACGCGGTGATTGGCATTAATCCTGCCAGCGACAGCTTACCGCTGCTGGAAAACCTCAATTACATGCTTGATGACATCATTACGCGCTTTGAAATTCCCACGCAGTCCTGTGTTCTGACGCATGTCACTAACACCATCAAACTGGTGGAGCGCGGCGCACCGGTTGATCTGGTGTTTCAGTCGATAGCGGGAACTGAAGCGGCGAACAGCGGGTTTGGTATCAATCTGGCGCTGCTGGCGGAAGCGCAACAGGCGGCGCTTAGTCTTAAGCGTGGCACGCTCGGCGACAACGTGATGTATTTCGAAACCGGGCAGGGCAGTTGTTTATCTGCCAATGCGCATTTTGGGGTCGATCAGCAAACCTGTGAGGCGCGTGCGTACGCCATCGCCCGCCATTTTTCACCGCTGCTGATTAACACCGTGGTGGGGTTTATCGGCCCGGAGTATTTGTATGACGGTAAACAAATTATCCGTGCGGGTCTGGAAGACCATTTCTGCGGCAAACTGCTGGGCGTGCCGCTGGGCTGCGATGTCTGTTACACCAATCATGCAGAAGCCGATCAGGATGATATGGATACCTTGCTGACGCTGCTCGGCACTGCCGGGCTGACATTCCTGATTGGCGTACCGGGCGCGGATGACATCATGCTCAATTATCAGAGCACGTCTTTCCATGACGCGTTATATATCCGCGAATTACTCGGGCTGAAACATGCGCCGGAATTTGCCGTATGGCTGGAGAAAATGAAAATTATCGATCCGCAGGGCGTCTTGCAGGATACCCGGGCGTCCCATCCGTTACTGCGTCAGTTGCCGCAACTGAGCTGAGGTCTGTGCTGATGAATAAAGAAAAAGAGCAGGGATTATCGCCGCTGGTGCATAGCAACCCGTGGGAAACTCTGCGTCAGTTTACGGCCGCACGTATCGCGCTGGGACGTACCGGTTCGAGTCTGCCCACCGATGAGCTGCTGCGATTTGGTTTAGCCCATGCGCAGGCGCGTGATGCCGTGCATCAGCCCTTTGACAGCCAGAAGCTCGAACCCGAACTTTACGCGCTGGGGGTGGAAACGCTGACCGTTGCCAGCGCTGCACCGGACAGGGCGACCTATCTGTGTCGTCCTGATCTTGGCCGCAAGTTGTCAGAAAGCAGCCGTCAGGCCTTGCTGCGTCTGGCGCCGGAGCCTGCCGACGTGGTGCTGGTCATCGCTGACGGTTTGTCATCGAAAGCCGTGCACCGGCAGGCCGTACCGCTGATTGCGGCGTTATTGCCCTATCTGCGCACGCTGGAGCTGAAAATCGGGCCTGTGGTGCTGGCGCATCAGTCGCGGGTGGCACTGGGCGATGATATTGCGCAGGTGATGAAAGCGAAGGCGGTAGCGATTTTGATCGGAGAACGTCCGGGATTGTCATCTCCCGACAGTTTAGGCATTTACATGACCTGGGGGCCCCATACCAAAAGACTGGAATCGGAACGAAATTGTATTTCCAATGTGCGGCCGGAAGGGCTGAATTATCCGCAGGCGGCTTTTAAACTCGCCTGGCTGCTCGAACAATCTTTCCATCGCCAGTTGTCGGGCGTCAATCTGAAAGATGAAAGCGATAATCCGGCGCTACACAATAAGGTCGTGCCGATGTTTAAACTGGAGTAGGGGGAGGAGAAAAATAGAACCAGCTGCTGGTTCGCCTCCATCACGGTTTTTCTTCGGAGTACAGATGCGAAAAAAGCGCCTATAGGCGCTTTTTTCTGAATTGGTGGGCCGTGCTGGATTCGAACCAGCGACCAATTGATTAAAAGTCAACTGCTCTACCAACTGAGCTAACGGCCCGCAGAAGTGGTGGGCGATGACGGGCTCGAACCGCCGACCCCCTCCGTGTAAAGGAGATGCTCTACCAACTGAGCTAATCGCCCACTTCTGGGTACTTCCCCATGTAAGAAGAAACGTGCTGAGAAATGGTGGGCGATGACGGGCTCGAACCGCCGACCCCCTCCGTGTAAAGGAGATGCTCTACCAACTGAGCTAATCGCCCATTTCTCAATTCTTCCTACTTATCACAACGCGGCACTCTTAAAGAGTGGTGGGCGATGACGGGCTCGAACCGCCGACCCCCTCCGTGTAAAGGAGATGCTCTACCAACTGAGCTAATCGCCCCCGTCGTGATGGAGTCGCATTATAGGGATACTTGAAATTACGTCAACGCTTTTTAAAAACAAAAATGTTCATTCGGCTTATTTTTAGTCAACCTGACGTGTTTCTCGCCCGCGTAGTCGATTCTTTACGCATTCATGGCCTTAAACCACGTGACTGCCCCTGGTTGTGCGTTGAGGAATCAGGGCAGAGTGGTAGAATGTCAGCCACTTTTTGTTAATTGATAGCGACGTTTTTTGGCGTTGCGTGATTAAGGTTGCACCCAGATGAAAATCAAAACCCGTTTTGCCCCAAGCCCGACCGGCTATCTGCACGTCGGTGGCGCCCGTACCGCGCTCTATTCCTGGCTCTTTGCCCGCAACCTTGGCGGTGAGTTTGTGCTGCGTATCGAAGACACCGATCTCGAACGTTCCACTCAGGCAGCTATCGACGCGATTATGGATGGCATGAACTGGCTGAATCTGGACTGGGATGAAGGCCCGTATTTCCAGACCAAGCGTTTTGACCGTTATAACGCGGTGATTGATGAGATGCTGGAAAACGGCACGGCTTATAAATGCTATTGCTCTAAAGAACGTCTGGAAGCGCTGCGTGAAGAACAAATGGCAAATAACGAGAAGCCTCGTTATGACGGCCGCTGCCGCGACAGCCACGAACATCACGCTGCTGATGAGCCGTGTGTGGTGCGTTTTCGTAACCCGCAGGAAGGTTCTGTCATCTTTGACGATCAGATCCGCGGACCGATCGAATTCAGTAATGACGAGCTGGATGATCTGATCATCCGCCGTACCGACGGTTCGCCGACCTATAATTTCTGTGTCGTTGTCGATGACTGGGATATGGAAATCACCCACGTCATCCGTGGCGAAGACCATATCAACAACACGCCGCGTCAGATAAACATCCTGAAAGCGCTGGGCGCGCCGGTACCGGTTTACGCGCACGTTTCTATGATTCTGGGTGACGACGGTAAAAAACTGTCCAAACGCCACGGTGCGGTCGGCGTGATGCAATACCGTGATGACGGTTATCTGCCGGAAGCGCTGCTGAACTATCTGGTGCGTCTGGGCTGGTCTCATGGCGATCAGGAAATTTTCAGCCGCGACGAAATGAAAGCGCTGTTCTCACTGGAAAACGTCAGCAAATCTGCCAGTGCGTTTAACACTGAAAAACTGCAATGGCTGAACCATCACTACATTAACACGATGGATCCGCATTACGTGGCGACCCATCTGCTGTGGCATGTTGAGCAGGCGGGTATCGAAACCCGTAATGGTCCGCAGCTGTTTGAAATCGTGACCCTGTTGGGCGAACGTTGCAAGACGCTGAAAGAGATGGCGGAGTCCTGCCGTTACTTCTACGAAGATTTTGCAGAGTTTGATGCCGATGCGGCGAAGAAACACTTACGCCCGGTTGCACGTCAGCCGCTGGAAGTGGTTCGCGCCAAACTGGCTGCTATCACTGACTGGACCGCTGAAAACATTCACCATGCGATTCAGGGCACGGCGGATGAGCTGGAAGTAGGGATGGGTAAAGTTGGTATGCCACTGCGCGTTGCGGTAACGGGCGCAGGCCAGTCACCAGGTGTTGATGTCACCGTTCACGCTATCGGCCAGAGCCGTGTGCTGGCGCGTATCGATATGGCGTTAGCCTTTATTGCTGAGCGCGAAACACAAGCACAGTAATGGCGGTTAAATAGCGATAAAAAAGCCAGCGCGGGAAACCGGCTGGCTTTTTCTTTTCGTAAAACCCGGGTGTGAAAAACGTCTTAATTAACGTTGTTCAGTTGCCGGTGTTTCAACGGTCGGGCGGTAGGCCAGGAAATACATCAGGCCAACGAAGCCCGCACCACCTACGGCGTTACCGAGGAACACGGCCACGAAGTTAGGCAGGTATTCTGACCAGCTCAGCGCACCGGCAAAGATTGCCGCAGGCACGATAAACATATTTGCTACCACGTGCTGGAAGCCGATGGCCACGAACGCCATAACCGGGAACCACATGCCGATCACTTTGCCGCCAACTTCTTTGCTGGCGAAGGCCAGCCAGATTGCCAGACACACCAGCCAGTTACAGCCGATACCGGAAATGAACGCATGCATGAAGTCTGCGTTGACCTTCGCGGTGGCGGTTGCCACCGTTTTGCTCAGGAAAGCGCCTTCCGTCAGCCCCAGAACGTGGCCGAAGAAATAGGCCACTGCCAGGCTGCCCAGCAGGTTAGCGACAGTGACCCAGAACCAGTTACGCAGCACCGCGTAAAGGCTGATCTGACGCGCGAACCAGGCGATAGGTAAGGTCATCATATTACCGGTCAGCAGTTCTCCCCCTGCTAACACGGTCAGAATGATGCCTACCGGGAAGACGGCAGCGCCAAGCAAGTTACTGAATGAACCCCAGGATGCAGGTAATGTCCCTATTACATGCAGATCCAGAAGGAAACCGGTGGCGATGAATGCGCCAGCCAGAAAGCCCAAAATTAACAAATTCAACACGGTGGCGCGGCTTTTATTAACGCCCGCTGTGACGGCGATGGATGCGATTTCTTTAGGTGAATACAAGGACATGGGAGTGCTCGAATGGTGTAAGTTATGATTATTGCGCGAGAAGTCTATTCTGAGATTTATCTCAAAACAAGGCGATTATCATAGTCTGCTAACATTTTATTAATCATTCGGACATAGATGTTAAGGAAATGCGTAAGCAGATCAGAAAGCTAGGAAAAATGCGGGCTGGCGGACAAATTGTAAAACAAAGCGTCTGTCTGAAAATTTCCCTGATGGCAGAGGATTTTTCCCTGTGGAATGGGGGATTTGGCGGCTTTTTCAGCGCTTGAATTGAGAAACGGATTTAGCCGTTGACAGGGGTAGCGACGTTTCATATTATGCGCCCCGTTCACCCGTTTTTACGGGCATGAATTGGGGGTATAGCTCAGCTGGGAGAGCGCTTGCATGGCATGCAAGAGGTCAGCGGTTCGATCCCGCTTATCTCCACCAACTTCCTTTCCAGAGCAAGTTGGCTGTTTCCTTCCCAGGGAAACAAAAAAGTAAATGTGTACGACCTCGTGTGGGGGTATAGCTCAGCTGGGAGAGCGCTTGCATGGCATGCAAGAGGTCAGCGGTTCGATCCCGCTTATCTCCACCAAATATTAAAGAAACCCGCTTCGGCGGGTTTTTTGCTTTTGGCGCTTTGTCATTTCTCCTGCCTGTTTTACTGCGCTGAATCGCAGACATAAAAAAAGGCGCCGGAGCGCCTTTCTCGTCGTTCTGTATTTGCTTACTTACGCCAGTACCAGACCCGCGATAGAAGCAGACAACACGCTGACCAGCGTTGAGCCGTACAGCAGTTTCAGGCCGAAGCGTGAAACCACGTTGCCCTGATGTTCGTTCAGGCCTTTGATAGCGCCGGCAACGATACCGATGGAAGAGAAGTTTGCGAAAGACACCAGGAACACGGACAGGATGCCCACGCCGCGTGGTGAAAGTTCGGTTGCTACTTTCTGCAGATCCAACATCGCAACGAATTCATTGGAAACCAGTTTGGTTGCCATGATGCTGCCTACCTGCAAGGCTTCGTGACTTGGTACGCCCATCATCCACGCGAATGGATAGAAGACATAACCCAGCACGCCCTGGAAGGTGATACCGAATACCACGTCGAACAACGCATTCAGGCATGAAATCAGTGCGATGAAACCAATCAACATGGCTGCAACGATGATAGCCACTTTGAAGCCTGCCAGGATGTATTCACCCAGCATTTCAAAGAAGCTCTGACCCTGGTGCGTATTACCGATTTGCAGGTCTTCTTCTGAATCAACCTTATAAGGGTTGATCAACGACAGTACGATGAAGGTACTGAACATGTTGAGCACCAGCGCAGCAACAACAAAGCGCGGTTCCAGCATGGTCATGTACGCACCCACAATCGACATAGAAACCGTCGACATTGCTGTGGCAGCCATGGTGTACATACGTTTTTCAGACATTTTGCTCAGAATATCTTTATACGCGATAAAGTTTTCTGACTGACCCAAAATCAGGGAGCTGATGGCGTTGAAAGATTCCAGTTTTCCCATGCCATTAATTTTCGACAGAACCGTACCGATAATACGGATGACGAAAGGCAGTACACGAATGTGTTGTAAAATACCGATCAACGCAGAAATAAACACGATCGGACACAAGACTTTCAAGAAGAAGAACGCTAATCCTTTATCGCTCATGCCTCCAAATACGAAGCCGGTCCCTTCCGCAGCGAATCCTAATAATTTTTCAAACAAGTCTGAGAAGCCTTTCACAAAACCTAAACCAACAGAAGAATTCAGGAAGAAGTAGGCTAACAAGACTTCGATGACCAACAGCTGAACGATGAAGCGTAAACGGATATTTTTCCGGTCACGGCTCACCAGTAAAGCGAGTGCAGCGACAACGGCCAACGCTAATACAAAGTGCAATATTCGGGACATGGGTGCTCCAAATTAGAGGCAGGCTATATTTCGACGGTCATTTTATGTAACGCGTACATTTAAAACGTGAAGTCGATTGCAAATATAGAAATTACAGACACGAATTGCAACAAATCGCGGCCCATCACACAAAAAATCAAGATGTTAATAAAACTAAGCACAATTAGCATTCCTGTGCTAGTTTTATCATGTGCCGTAATGCGTTCTGAATCTGGCCCGTTAATGTCTGTTTTAGGAAAGTGCGCTGCGTCTGGCTTTCTGAAGCCGGGTGAGCGAATCACCCCCTCAGTTATTACCTTCTCGCTTACTGCTGCTGCCTATCAGAGTAATCACTCAGATCATTCCAAATGCACTTGATAATCATTATCAATTAGATATCATTGATGTAAGCGTAATAATTGTAAGGGTTAACTAACTATGCTGAACAGCCGGGCCGAATCTGCAGGCCGCGCGTCCAGAAAGATGAAGCTTTCACTGATGGGACCGGCCTTTATCGCCGCCATTGGTTATATCGATCCGGGCAACTTTGCGACGAATATTCAGGCCGGTGCTTCTTATGGCTATCAGTTGCTGTGGGTGGTGGTATGGGCCAACGTCATGGCGATGTTGATCCAGTTGTTGTCTGCCAAACTCGGTATCGCGACCGGCAAAAACCTGGCCGAACATATCCGCGATCGTTTCCCGCGTCCGGCCGTCTGGGCTTACTGGGTGCAGGCGGAGATTATCGCAATGGCCACCGATCTAGCCGAATTTATTGGCGCCGCCATAGGCTTCAAATTGCTTCTCGGGGTTTCCCTGTTACAGGGCGCAGTACTTACCGGGATTGCCACCTTTATTATCCTTGGGCTGCAAAAACGCGGGCAAAAGCCGCTGGAACTGGTGATCGCCGGTTTACTGTTGTTTGTTGCTGCGGCTTATATTGTTGAATTGTTCTTCTCGCAGCCAAGCATGCTGGCGCTGGGCAAAGGCATGTTAATCCCCGCACTGCCAACCGCTGATTCGGTGTATCTGGCCGCGGGTGTGCTCGGCGCGACCATTATGCCGCATGTCATTTATCTGCACTCTTCGCTGACTCAGCGGGGCGGCAAGGCGTCCAAAGCGCAGCGTTATTCAGCCACCAAGCTGGATGTCGGTATTGCCATGACCATCGCCGGTTTTGTGAATCTGGCGATGATGGCGACGGCTGCGGCGGCATTCCATTTCAGCGGACACAGCGGGATCAGTGAGCTGGATGAAGCCTATCTGACGCTGCAACCGTTGCTCGGCCACGCTGCCGCGACCACCTTCGGTCTGAGTCTGGTGGCAGCCGGTTTATCTTCTACAGTTGTCGGCACGCTGGCCGGACAGGTAGTGATGCAGGGGTTCGTGAAATTCTACATTCCGCTGTGGGTTCGCCGTACGGTGACCATGATGCCGTCTTTTATTGTGATCCTGATGGGATTAGATGCCACACGTATTTTGGTGATGAGCCAGGTATTGCTGAGCTTCGGGATTGCGCTGGCATTGCTGCCGTTGCTGGCTTTTACCGGTAACCGCAGCCTGATGGGCGAGATGGTGAATACTAAAACCGTGCAGTGGGCGGGGCGGGTCATCGTGCTGATCGTCGTCAGCCTTAACCTTTATCTGCTGACAGGTATGTTGAAATAACGCCTTCGCCAGCAACAGGTAATAAAAAACGGGACAGTTTGCGCTGTCCCGTTTTTGTTTTATTCCGTTGATTAATGGCGGTGATCGCCATGCCCGCCCCGGCGATCATCATGGCCGTGACCCCGATCCGGCCCGCGGCGGTGATCATAATGCGGACGTCCGTGGTCGCTGTGATGATAACGCGGTGGCGGCATCGGACGACGTGGAGGATGGCGTTCGTTCCACCAGCCATGATCGCGCCAGCGATAACCATCCCAGTAATAGCCGCGCGGGCTGCGTGCACCATAGTGGTGACCACGGTAACCATTCCACCAGCCTGGGTTACGCCAGTCATAGCCGTCCCAGTAATAACCCCGCCTGTCGCGATCACCGATATTGATAGAAAGGCCCGGCGTATTCAGGCTGAAGCTGCTGGCCTGCACGGTGGGTACCGCCGCAGGGAGCAGGGTAAAGAACAATGTGGCAAAAAGTACCGGCTTTAACATGAGTGGCCCCAGATTCCTTATAATTTATGCTGACAGTTATAAGGGGAAGAGGGCACCGGTACTATTGCTTACAATCCTGTTTTGAATGATTTACGCGCCTTAACGGTTTACTTACGAATCCTCCATAAAGGCGCGTTTTTTATACCGCAGGGTAATCGCTTACACTAAAATCCCTTCGATCGCCGCCAGTTCTTCTGTGCTGAAATGACGGTGAGAGACCATGCCCACGGCATCGTCGATCTGGCTGGTTTTACTGGCACCAATCAGGACGGACGTCACGCGGTCGCCGCGCAGAACCCACGCCAGCACCATCTGCGACAGCTTCTGACCGCGTGCCTGCGCAATATCATTCAGCTTACGCACTTTTGCCAGCTTCTCTTCCGTCAGCTGATCTGCTGTCAGGAACTTACTGCCGCTGGCTGCGCGGGAATCTTCAGGAATGCCCGCCAGATAACGGTCAGTCAGCACGCCGCCCGCCAGCGGTGAGAAGGCGATAGACCCGACGCCGTTATCCGCCAGCGTATCCAGCAGATCAGCCTCAACCCAGCGCTCGAACATGGAATATTTCGGCTGATGGATCAGGCACGGTGTGCCAAGATCTTTCAGGATTTCAAACGCTTTTTTGGCGCGTTCTGCCGGATAGTTCGACAAACCGACGTACAGGGCTTTGCCCTGACGCACGATCAAATCCAGCGCGGCCATGGTTTCTTCCAGCGGTGTATCAGGGTCAGGACGGTGATGATAGAAAATATCCACGTACTCCAGCCCCATGCGTTTCAGGCTCTGATTCAGGCTGGCGACCAGATATTTTTTCGAGCCCCAGTCTCCGTACGGGCCGTCCCACATGGTGTAACCGGCTTTGGAGGAAATAATCAGCTCATCGCGATAAGGCAATAAATCTTCCTGCAGGATGCGGCCGAAATGCTGTTCTGCCGAACCCGGAGGCGGGCCGTAGTTATTGGCCAGATCGAAATGGGTGATCCCATGGTCGAAAGCATGGCGGATCAGTTTCCGGCCATTCTCAAAATGGGCGTTATCGCCGAAGTTATGCCACAAACCCAGGGAAATGGCGGGCAGTTTCAGACCGCTCTGGCCACAGCGACGGTATTCCATATTCTCGTAACGGGTTGGACTGGCTTGATACACCATGTGAGTCCTTATAATAAATTCAGAAGTGAACAGAAGGTTATAAATGTCATAAAAAACCAATTTTAGTGTATGCGCTTTCACAAGCATTTCCAGCTAATCAGATCACATCCGGAACAATCCTTGTACGCAGGATCGTTGATTACCGTGACTATTCTTCCTGCCTATTACCTTTACTGCTGAATCCGCTTCCCTGCATTAACACAGTGCAGGGGTGTAACTCTGCGTTGCCATGCCTTATTTCGAATAATAAATGTGCTGTCCCCCGGTTTGGAGTAATACTCATATTAGTGGGATTAACTGGTTACTTTATTTTTCACAGAGGATCGTCATGGTTAATGAATACACAGTAGGTGACTATCTCTTAGATCGTTTATCACTCAGCGGGATCTCCGAGTTGTTTGGCGTGCCGGGCGATTACAATCTGAAATTCCTCGACAGTGTGATTAATCATCAGCAAATCACCTGGGTTGGCTGTACCAATGAATTAAATGCCGCCTATGGCGCAGATGGTTACGCCCGTACCAAAGGTATTGCGGCGTTGCTGACGACGTTTGGTGTCGGCGAACTGAGCGCACTGAATGGCATTGCCGGTAGTTATGCGGAATATGTGCCCGTCGTGCATATCGTGGGTACGCCAGCACTGACGTCTCAGCGTAAAGGTGAGCTGCTGCATCACACGCTGGGAGATGGCGAATTCTGTCATTTCATGCGGATGTCAGCTCCGGTCAGCGTGGCGCAGGCGTCCCTCACACCGGAAAATGCCCTAGCTGAAATCGACCGTGTGATTGAAGAAGTGATGTACAGCTCGCGGCCGGGTTACCTGTTATTGCCCAGCGATGTGGCCGCGTTGCCGGTCAGTACCCGTGCGCATGCGTTACCTGCGCGTCAGCCGCCTTTCTCGGCTTCTTCTCTGGAAGCTTTTACTGCCGCCGCTGAAACGCAGTTGCGGGGTGCAAACCGTGTTTCGTTGCTGGCGGATTTTCTGGCAGACCGCTTCAAGGTTAAAAAGGCGCTGGAACAGTGGATGGAAGAAGTGCCGCTGGCGCATTCAACGTTGCTGATGGGTAAAGGTTTATTCAACGAGCAGCAGGCGCATTTTGCTGGCACTTATTCGGGGGCCGCCAGCGCACCGTCAACGAAAGAAGCGATTGAAGGGGCTGATGTGGTGATCACGGTCGGGGTGAAATTTACTGACACCATCACCGCCGGTTTTACCCAGCAGCTTCCGTCCGGAAAATGCATCGACCTTCAGCCCTTTTTTGCCCGCGTGGGCGATAAGATCTTCCATCAGCTGCCGCTCGAAAAAACGGTCAGCGTGATGCACCGCCTCACCGCTGAACTGGCTTCCGGCCGGACGCCTTATCCTGTTAAACACAACGCATTGCCGTTGTCGCACGATAACAGCCTCGGGCAATATGCCTTCTGGCAACAGATTCAGGATTTCCTGCAACCGGGAGATGTGCTGGTCGCTGAGCAGGGCACCGCCTGTTTTGGCGCGGCGGCGCTGAATTTGCCGCAGGATTGCCAGTTCGTCGTCCAGCCGTTATGGGGCTCAATCGGTTTCACGCTGCCCGCCGCATTTGGTGTACAGATTGCCGTACCGGACCGCCGTGTCGTGCTGCTGATTGGCGATGGCTCCGCACAGCTCACCTTGCAGGGATTAGGTGCCGCCATCCGTTATGGCCTGCCGCCGATTATTTTTGTGATTAACAATGACGGTTATACCGTCGAACGGGCGATACACGGCGAAACCCAGCGCTACAACGACATCGCGCAGTGGAACTGGACACAGTTCCCGGCGGCCTTCGGCGGTAAAGAAGTCTTCAGTGCGCGGGCGGATTCGCCGCAGGCGCTGAAAAAAGCGATAGCAAAGGCCACCGCACGGCGGCAGATGGCCTGGATAGAAGTCATTTTGCCAAAAATGGATATTCCTGAACTGCTCAACTCAGTGACTAAATCGCTGGCGCAGCGTAACTCAGGGCAATAAATCAGTTTCCGGTGATGGCGGGACAGTCAGCTGGTCGATGAACCACCAACCCGCCGGACCGGGCTGATTGTTTTTACTCCAGACCGCATCCACCGATATCTGCTTCGGCCAGCCGCGCATCGGCAGGCTGACCAGTTTGTCATGTCCGAACTGTTTCACCAGCCAGTGCGGCAGTGTCGCCCAGCCAAATCCCTGTTCCGCCATTTCCAGCAACATCAGATAACTGGGCGCTGACCAGATCTGACCCCGCGCCCGAGGCATTTCACGACGGCTGTAAGGCTGCAGGCAAAGCTGGCGGAAGGTGTGCAACTGCTCCGGTTGCAGATCGGTGATTTTTGCCAGCGGATGTTCACGGCTGCAAAATACCGACATATCCGTTTGTTCCGGTAAACGCGCCACACCAATGTCCGGCGGATAACTCGCCTGTACTTCCACCATGCCGACATGGGCACGGCCAGACTGCAACAGGTCGATCACATCCTGATCTTCGGCGATCTGACATTCAAATTCGATATCCGGATACCGGCGTTCAAACCGGCGCAGCAGCGCCTCGTGGTGAGTCGGCTGGTAAGTGTCAGACAGCACAAACGTCAGGCGAGTTTCCACCTGCGTCGATAAACGCACCGCCAGTTCATCGAGGCGTTCGCTGGCCGCCAGAATCGCCTGAACGTGGCTGAGCACGCGTTGTCCGGCTGGTGTCAGCACCGGCTGGCGACTCTGGCGGTCAAACAGTGTTACGCCCAGATCCACTTCCAGATTGGCGATCGCCGTACTGACACTCGACTGACTCTTGCGCAGTTTACGCGCCGCTGCTGAAAACGATCCGGTATCGGCCGCTTCGACAAAAGCCATCAGGGCTTCCGGTGAATAGCGCATCAGGTACTCCTTCTGGTTCTGATCTATCTATTTTATCGATACTTTCTATCTTTTAACTATCTTATTTAGTGATGATAATGACTGCCTGTGACAGCCGTCACGTAACAATGATCAGGAATCAGGCAGGTTTTTATGTCTAAGCAAACACGGAATATCTCTCAGAAAACGTTCGGCGAACGCATTTTCCACGCGGTGGGTTTTGAAACAATCGCGGTACTGATTTCGGCACCGGCAGCAGCCTGGGCGCTGAACAAACCGGTCTGGGAAATGGGCGCGCTGGCGATCATGCTGTCGACGACAGCGATGGTCTGGAACATCGTTTATAACAGCCTGTTCGACAAATTCTGGCCGGTTTCCCGCGTGGTGCGGACATTTAAAATCCGCGTGGCGCACGCGCTGGGGTTCGAAGGTGGATTTATTATGATTGGTCTGCCGGTTGCCGCACTGTGGCTGGGGATCGGGCTGCTGGACGCCTTTATGCTGGAAGTCGGGTTCTTCCTGTTCTTCCTGCCGTATACCGTGGCCTACAACTGGGTTTACGACACGTTGCGCCAGCGCTGGATGGACCGCCGTCTGGCCGCAGAGGATTGCCCGGCCAAACATTAATCCGCATCGCTGAATGCACAAAAAAGCCCGCCGACATTTTCTTTGTCCGCGGGCTTTTTGTCGGTTATGGTTTTGCCATCCGCATAAACACAGGGTGTGCAAATGAAAACGTTAGGGTTGATTGGTGGCATGAGCTGGGAATCTACCGTGCCGTATTACCGCATGATTAACGAGCATGTGAAGCAGCAACTGGGTGGATTGCATTCTGCCAAACTGTTTCTCTACAGCGTCGATTTTTATGAAATCGAAAAGCTGCAAATGGCCGGTGACTGGCAGCAGGCAGGTGAAATTCTTGGTAACGCCGCGAATTCACTGGCGCGTGCAGGGGCGGAGGTCATCGTTGTGTGTACCAACACCATGCATAAAGTGGCAGACAATATCGAGCGGATCGGCGGCCTGCCGCTGCTGCATATCGCCGATGCGACGGCTGACAAAATCACCGGACAGGGGCTGCATAAAATCGGTCTGCTCGGCACGCGTTTCACCATGGAACAGGATTTCTATCGCGGACGTTTGCAGGAAAAACATCAGATTGACGTGGTGACGCCGGATGAAGCTGACCGCGCGATTGTTCATCGCATTATTTATGAAGAGCTGTGCCTGGGCAGGATTAAGGAGGATTCCCGCGCAGAATACCGGCGGATTATTGGCAAATTAGAACAGCAGGGCGTGGAAGGCATTATTCTCGGATGTACCGAAATCACCCTGCTGGTGGGCGCTGAAGACGCGAGCGTGCCGGTTTTTGACACCACCGCCATTCATGCGCTGGCGGCGGCGGAGTTTGCACTAAAGCAGGATTAATCTTCTTCCGGGACCGGCCGGTTGAGCCGCTGTTTTGCCACCTGCATCAGCGGTTTACCTGCCAGCATCAGCCAGGCTGGCAGCATCACGATGCACAGTAGCGGCAATAATTTCAGCCCCGGCACCACCGCTGCGGCCATAAACAAGCTGAGCCAGCCGTCGCGTGTCACGACCAGTACCATGCCCATGACGGCGCATGAAACGGTCACCGCCGCCGGCACATCCGGTGCGTACTGATGCAACATCAGGCCAAGCGATACCCCGACAAACACCGCCGGGAAAATGCGTCCGCCACGAAAACCGCAGGCTGCCGCCACCACTAACGCCGCCAGTTTGGTCAGGGTGATCGCCAGCAACGGCCCCATCTCAAACAACGCATTGGAATGTGCCAGTTCCTTCATTTCATCCAGCCCTTTAAACAGGGTAATTTCCCCGCCTGTCAGCGCCAGTAAACCCAGCACAAACCCGCCAATACCCAGGCGCAATACCGGATTCTGAATATTGTTAAACATCCGGTGAACATGCGGGAACAACCAGACGGCAATCATCCCCAGCGCGATGGCAATCAGCACCACGACTGACCCGCTGAAAATATCCATCAGGCTGGCGGCGTCATACGACGGAATGCTGAGCGAAAAATCGGGCTGAAAAAACTGATCGGTGGTGATGGCGCCAGCGCCCGCGGCGAGCAATGGCGCAAAAAGGCGATCCCATAACTGCACATCTTTGCTGGTGCCGAGGGTTTGCGAAAAAATCAGCGCGGCTGCCACCGGCGTGCCGAACAACGCGCCGATAGTCCCGGCCGCCGCCAGGATCACCCAGTCCGTCGTTGGCACTGCGGGCAATAAACGGGATCCTATTGCCGCCACCAGCGCGATATTAATCACTGTAATCGGATGTTCCGGCCCCAGACTGACACCGCCTGCCAGTCCGACCATCAGCGCCAGCGCCAGCCCAGGTAAAGCGCTGACTGCCACCGGGGCGCCAATCAGAGATTCCGTGGCAGGATCCGGCCCGGCGTGGCCTGGCATATACTTAATGATGGCGCCGACGCCAATGCCGGTCAGTGTCAGCATAAACAGCGTCCAGCTGGCGGATTGTGTATTGATATTCAGCACGGCGGGAATGTTCTCCCACAGCAGATTTTGCAGCGCGCCAGAAATCATCATGACGAATACCAGAACCAGGCTGGACATCACGCCAATAATGATCGCGGGCAGGGCAAAAGCTAACATGACTCTGGTGCGGGGATGGAACATGCACGTATTTCCTTATTTATAATTTTGTTTGCTCTGATAGCTTAGATGAATCCCGGCAAAGTCGGTTTGCGGGCTGTCGACATTATTTTGTGTGGCATGCTGCATAAATGTGGGTTGCTTCAAAACTGCGTTGCAGCGTATAGCAATTACCGCTATTTTGCCCACACGAATTTGGCGCAAATGCGCAGCATAATGAATTTACTTTTGCGGAGAATAACATGACCAAATACTCCCTGGTGGGCGATGTCGGGGGCACCAACTGCCGCCTGGCGCTTTGCGCGTTGGACAGCGGCGATATTTCTCAGTCTAAGACTTTCTCCGGGCTGGATTACGACAGCCTCGAAGCCGTGGTGCGTGAGTACCTCGCGCAGCAGCATCAGGATGTTGAGGATGCATGTATTGCCATCGCCTGCCCGATCACTGGCGACTGGGTGGCCATGACCAACCATACGTGGGCCTTTTCCATTGCCGAAATGAAGAAAAACCTTGGCCTGCAACATCTGGAAGTGATCAATGACTTCACCGCTGTTTCGATGGCGATCCCGATGCTGAAAGAAGATGACCTGTTGCAGTTCGGCGGTAAAAAAGCGCAGGACGGCAAACCGGCAGTGATTTACGGTGCTGGCACGGGGCTGGGCGTCGCACACTTAATTCATGCCAATAACCAATGGTTGAGTCTGCCGGGCGAAGGCGGCCATGTTGATTTCGCGCCAAACAGCGAAGAAGAAGACATCATTCTTGAGCAGTTGCGTACCGAAATGGGGCACGTTTCTGCCGAGCGTATTCTCTCCGGTCCGGGGCTGGTGAATCTCTACCGTGCCATTGTTAAATCAGATAACCGCGTGCCGGAAAACTTCAAACCGAAAGACGTGACAGAACTGGCGCTGGCAGACGAAAATCTGGACTGCCGCCGCGCACTGTCGCTGTTCTGCGTCATCATGGGGCGTTTCGGTGGCAACCTGGCGCTGAACATGGGGACCTTCGGCGGCGTGTACATTGCCGGCGGCATTGTTCCGCGCTTCCTGGACTTCTTCAAAGCTTCCGGTTTTCGTGCCGCGTTTGAAGACAAAGGCCGCTTCAAAGATTATCTGATGGATATTCCGGTGTTCCTGATCACGCACGATCAGCCGGGGCTTGTGGGTGCCGGGGCGTACCTGCGTCAGTCTATCGGCCTTCCTCTTCGTCCTTGAAGTTGCAGCGGTGTTGGCTGCGCTCGAAGACCCGAATCACTGACATCAGTCAGCTCATCGGGATCTTCTCACTTGCCGCCTTGCTGCAACTCCAATGACTTAGCGGAAGAATCGGGCTTTCTATTTCAAAAGCCCGATCAAAACCGCATTAACTGCCTGAATTCTTTCACCTTGCTGCGACTTACCGGCACCTCGAAATCTAAATCACTTAAGCGCAAAATATAGGTGTTATTGAACCACGGCACGATCTCGCGGATTTTCGACAGATTCACGCAGTACGAACGATGACAGCGGAAAAAATGCTCCTCCGGCAGGCGGTTGCATAATTCGGTGATGTTCATCGGCATGGTGAATTCTTCTTTGCGGGTATATACCTGCGTGACCTTTTCCTGCGCGGCGGCGTAATAAATATCGTTGATATCGGTAACGATAATCCGCTCATCTTTGATCAGATTGATGCTGTGACTGACACGCGGGGTGCTGCCCGCGACGGGGGCAACACCTTCCGGTTTATCGCCCGGTTCCTTCACTGTCAGCTCTTTATCCCGGCGAAAATGTGACTCCAGCTTTTGCAGCATGGTGACAATGCGTGACTCGTGATAAGGCTTAAGAATGTAATCAAATGCCTCGATTTCAAAGGCTTCTGCGGCGTGCTCCTTATAGGCGGTGATAAACACGATATAAGGTTTATGCGCAAACTTACTGATGTTTTGCGCCAGTAATACGCCGTCAAGGGAAGGGATGCTGATATCGAGAAAAATCGCGTCCACTTCATGTGATTGCAGGTATTTAAGCACGTCCAGCCCGTCATCCAATATTGCTTCAATGCTGATGCTGCTGTGGGTATTAATCAGATAACTCAGCTCTTCCTGAGCCGGTACTTCATCTTCGACGATAATCGCTTTCACTGAATTATCTCCCGGTGCGATGGCCCGAAAGGCGGGCGGGTAAAATGAAAAAGCGTCCCTGTAGTCAGGCTATTTTGCTCTCAAGGGCTTGCGTGACTTTTGCAGGAGCGTGGGTAATAACAAACGAAATATCGGTGCCTGGCTCAAGACGGCGGATGCTCAGGCCCTGACCATACAGCAATGAAACACGGTGATGCACATTGAGCAGGCCGATTTTGTTGCCGGGCATTTCATTGCGTGCCACACGGTCAATGGTTTCCTGATTAATACCGTGGCCGGTATCTTTTACTGACACCCTGATACCGTCAGCCTGATGCTTCACTGAAATCACCACCACGCCTTTTCCGCTGCATTTCTGGATGCCGTGCACAATGGCGTTTTCGACCAGCGGCTGGATCAGCAGGCTGGGGATTTTCACCGAAATGTCGTCATCAATGTCATAAATCACCGTCAGTTTGCTGCCGAACCGCGCCTGCTCAATGGCGATGTAATCCTGTACCTGATGAAGTTCTTTGCGCAAGTCGATCAGTTCATCGTTCAGTTCCAGGTTATAACGCAGATAACGGGAAAGGTTGATGATGAGCTGGCGCGCCACGTCGGGGCGGGCGCGGATAGACGATGAAATCGCATTCAGCGCGTTAAACAGAAAATGGGGATTTATCTTGCTCTGCAACGCCCGCATTTCGGCTTTATTGGCCATCTCGCGCAACTGTTCGGTGCGTGATACTTCCATCTGCGTCGACATAATTTGCGACAGCCCGATCGCCATCACTTTCAGCGAATAAGTGATGCGGTGCGGGTCGCAATAATAGATTTTCAGCGAGCCGGTGACTTCGCCTTTTTCCCACAGCGGAATAATAATCAGCGAGTGAATTTGCGGCGTACGGTGCATTTCATCGTTGTTTCTGACCGTGATTTCACCGCTTTCCAGCGTCGCTTTGGTCATCTCACTCAGCGTTTCATGGCCGATATTATACTCTTCAGCACCCACGCCGACGTACGCCAGAATGTTTTTGGTATCAGTGATCGCCACCGCATCGGCGTCGATATCATCACGAATAATGCTACAGATACTGGCCAGGGATTCGGCGTTGATATTCCTGCCTTCTATGTTACGGCCATCTATATTGCGAAAGTACGGCAGCGTTTTATTGGCAATATCCAGCGCCAGCCGCGCCTGCCGTGCGGCAATCACCTCTTTTTCATCCTCGACACTTTGCACCAGCAACACAATCAGGCCGATGGAACTGGCTCCGAGGATCAGCGGTGCAGCGATGTTCATGACGATATCCAGCCCGAGCGAAAACGGTCGCGCCATCAGTAAAATCAGGATCATGGTCAGCGTTTCGCACAGCATGCCGCCCAGAATGCCGACTTTCCAGTGCAGTGATTTTTTGACTTTCTTATTGATATAACCGGAAAGGAAACCTGCGGTAATACTGGTGATGAGGCACGGAACAGACGTTGGTCCGTGAATGTCGATCAGGAAACGGTGCGTGCCGGAAATCAGGCCGGTAATGATCCCGACCCACGGCCCGAACAGGATCCCGCCCGACATGATCGCGATCGTACGCACGTTGATCAGTGAGCCTTCGACGTTGATCCCTGAGAGCGTACCGAAAATGGCGAACAGAGAGAAAATGGCGGTGACCGCAGTCAGTTCCAGCGGCGTATGGGTTTCATTTTCTTTGTGCAGCAGTTTGCGGAACAGCGGGGTTCGCGTGAGGAAGAACAGACAGATGAGCATCAGCGCCGCACGGTCGAAGACCGCCAGCAGCATATCGAACATGTGAGGCATGGCAGATTAGGCTCTTTGCACGATTGAAAGATAAGCGTGCCAAATGGATTCAGCGGTTATTATATGTAAAAGGTCAGACTTTCACCATCGCCAGACACAGGAGCACATTCCGACATGATTTTGTTATCCACGCCGCGGCTGATCATGCAGCCCATCCAGGCTGACGACTGGGCATTTTTCTTGCGGCTGTATCAGACCCCGGACGTCATGCGTTTTATCGGCGATATCGAAACCCACGCACAGGTTCATAGCCGTTTTGAACAACGTCTTGGTCACTGGGATCGCTACAGTGATTTCTGGCTGTGCCTGCTGATCCGCGAAAAAGACACCGGCGCGGCGGTGGGACTGACCGGATTTTTCCCGGACTGGCGGCCCTATAAACAGGGCGAAGTCGGATTCATTCTGGCGCCTGAACATCAGCGCAAAGGTTATGCAGCGGAATCCCTGCGCGAAGTGCTGAACTTTGCGTTTGACCAGTGTGGTTTTCACCGTCTGCAGGCCAACGTGCTTGAAGGCAACGACGCTTCGCGCCGTGTGCTGGAAAAATGCGGATTCCTCATGGAAGGCCGTTTACGGGACAGCTACCGGATCGGCGACGAGTGGAAAAACGACTGGCTGCTGGGGCTGCTGGCGACCGATCCGCGTCCGCAGTAAAAAAATAATGCGCAGTATCTCGACAGCCATTTTCCTCTGCGTTATGTTCGTAGAAGGCCGTTACGCGGCCAGCGTCGCTCGGACGGTCCGGGCGCTTACGTATCCCAGAGGAAATTATGGCTGATTCCAGTTCACCCCGTCGTTTTTCACGTATTGATCGTCTTCCCCCGTATGTTTTCAACATTACCGCTGAACTGAAAATGGCCGCACGCCATCGTGGCGAAGACATTATCGATTTTAGTATGGGTAACCCCGACGGCCCGACACCGCCGCACATTGTGGAAAAACTGGTGCAGGTTGCGCAGCGTGAAGACACGCACGGTTACTCGACCTCACGCGGCATTCCGCGTCTGCGTCGTGCGATTTCCCGCTGGTATGCCGATCGTTATCAGGTAGAGATCGACCCTGAAAGTGAAGCTATCGTCACTATCGGTTCGAAAGAAGGGCTGGCACATCTGATGCTGGCGACGCTCGATCACGGCGACACCGTTCTGGTGCCCAACCCAAGTTATCCGATCCACATTTATGGTGCCGTGATTGCCGGTGCGCAGGTGCGTTCTGTGCCGCTGGCTGAAGGTGTAGATTTCTTTGCCGAGCTGGAAAAAGCCATTCGCGAAACCATTCCGCGGCCGAAAATGATGATCCTCGGCTTCCCGTCCAACCCGACGGCGCAGTGCGTGGAGCTGGATTTCTTCGAGCGCGTGGTGGCACTGGCTAAGCAATACAACGTGCTGGTGATCCACGATCTGGCGTATGCCGACATCGTATACGACGGCTGGAAAGCGCCGTCAATCATGCAGGTGCCGGGTGCAAAAGACATTGCGGTGGAATTCTTCACGCTGTCGAAAAGTTACAACATGGCGGGCTGGCGCATCGGTTTTATGGTCGGTAATCCTGAACTGGTCAGCGCGCTGGCGCGTATCAAAAGTTATCACGATTACGGCACCTTCACGCCGTTGCAGGTGGCGGCCATCGCGGCGCTGGAAGGGGATCAGCAATGCGTGAAAGACATTGCTGAGCAATATCGCCAGCGCCGTAACGTGCTGGTACGCGGGCTGCATGAAGCGGGCTGGATGGTGGAAAATCCGAAAGCGTCGATGTATGTCTGGGCAAAAATTCCGCCTGCATATGCGCATTTAGGGTCACTGGAATTCGCCAAACGTCTGCTGGCCGACGCTAAAGTTTGTGTGTCGCCGGGCATTGGTTTTGGTGATTACGGCGATACCCATGTGCGTTTCGCCCTGATCGAGAATCAGGACAGGATCCGCCAGGCGGTGCGCGGCATCAAAGCGATGTTCCGGGCAGACGGTTTGCTGCCACCGAAAAAAACGGCGGGTGAACCGCCTGTGGAGCCGGAACAGGCCGTTAACGAATAATATTCTGATGCGCTGAAAGCGATAAATGAAAGCCAGTCATTCAGATGACTGGCTTTTTTGTTTTTATGCGGCCGGTTTGTTCAGCGAATATCGGCAGGCGAACAGCCAAAACGCTCTTTGAAGCGCAGGGAAAAACGCGAGCTGGCCCGATAACCGCAGGCATCCGCGATTTGCGAAAGATTCCAGCGCGTGGTTTGCAGCAGGGTGATCGCATGATGCATGCGGATATCCTGCAACAACGTGCGAAAACTGATTTGCTCTTCCACCAGACGCCTTCTCAGCGTGGCTTCGCTCATCGCCAGTTGCTGGCTGGCGCTGGCGGCCGTCCAGGCAAATTCCGGCGCGGCCGCCAGCAGGGCGGTAAGACGTGTACCGAGCGGTTCTGCGGCGCGCGGCATAAACAATATGCGGCGTTCTGCCAGCGCGATAAGTACGGCGGTAAGACGATTTCGCTGCACTGTATGACTGGCCGGATTGCCGATCCCGCGCAGGCAAAAATCGAGCGTATCGCGTAATTCGTCATCCAGCGGGAGAGTTTCAAACCCGTTCAGCGGCGACAGCGCAGTCAGAAGGCGGGCGTTATCGCGATAAAATTCCGCTACCAGCGCAGGTGAAAACCCCAGATACAGCGACGAGAAAAAACCGTTTGCCGCGTCCGGCGTTTTACTGACGTGCGCCAGCGTATGCTGCGACACCACGATCAGATGTTCCGAATTCCCAAGCTGCACCGACGTGCCGTTTTCATGGCGCAGCGCCAGCTGACCAGAATTTACCCGCAGCAGCGAAGGCTCAAAAAAACGAAAATTCGACACCTGATGAGGCTGTTGCAGATAAGGCTCGGCCCGTGAAAAAAGCCGGTCATGACTGACCGGCAATTTATTTGGCAAAAGACTCACGGCGTGACTGTGCTGCTCAGAGGACATGGTTTCTCCTGCCTGCGGACTTTAATCCAGATTGGGATTTAACGTGTAGGTGCCGGTCAGGCTGGCCTGCGCCAGAACGTGACCTTCGATGGCCTGCAACACATCCGGGCCAAAGAATTTATCCTGCAAATCCAGTTTTTCAATGTCCAGCGCATACAGCGTAAATACGTAGTCATGCACCCGTTCATCGTTCCACGGCGGGCACGCGCCGTCGTAACCGTAATAGTCGCCGCCCATGTTTTCATCATCGCCAAACCATGCGGTATAGCCGTTGATGCCATGACGCATTCCGGCGCTGGCGGGCAGCGCGGGTTTGCCGTGCGGCGTCACGCTGTTGCTGTGACTGCCTGCGGCGATTTCGCGAGCATCTGCCGGAATATCCACCAGCAGCCAGTGGAATAAATCGATGCGCGGCAGCGAAGCTGGCACCACTTTGCCTTCCTGATTCACGTCGTCCGGGCGGCCTGGTACGTGCGGATCCACACACACCAGCACAAACGAACGGGTATTTTCCGGCACATCACTCCACGCCAGGTGCGGGTTCTTATTATCGGAAAGTGCAATGTGGTTTTGGGTATCTTTCACGGCAAATGAAAACTCACCCGGGATAGGTGCACCGTTCTCAAAACTCTGGCTAATCAATTTCATCGTAAACTCCGCATCAGACAATGCTATTTCAGTGTGCGTTGATTATAAAGAGCGGTGCGGACAGACAGGGAACATCACCGGTCAAATTATTCACTTTTCCTGTCATTATGAGCGGAAAGGTGAATGTCTGCCGCGTTTAATCCCTGTTGCGGGTATATCCACAAAGTCTGCGCAATTCCTTTCTATACTCAGGGCAATATTCCTGTTTTCCACACGTTATCCTCCGGCGAGGAAATTACTCATGAAAACCCGTTATTCGCTGTCGCAGATCAGCCTGCACTGGGCAACGTTACTGATGATTATTCTGACCTACACGGCGATGCTGACCCGTGATTATTTCCCTGAAGATAATCAGCCGCTGGTGCGTTTGCTGCATTTTAATTTCGGGATTTGTGTCTGGTTGCTGATGTTTGTGCGCATTTTCCTGCGGACCCGCCATGCGACACCGGCGATCACGCCGCCCGTGCCGCGCTGGCAAAAAGCCGCGTCCCATGCAGTGCATGGGGTGTTATATCTGCTGTTTCTGTCGTTGCCGGTGCTGGGGATTTTGACGCTGGAGTTTGGCGGGCGGGAGTGGTTTTTATTCGGCTGGCCGGTGCCACAGTTTGTGACGCCGGATCCCGATGTACGCCGCACGGTGAAAACGGCGCATGAGTTCCTGGCAAACTGCGGTTATTACCTGATTGGCCTGCACGCGCTGGCAGCGATTTATCATCATTACTTGCGCAAAGATGACACCTTACTGCGCATGATGCCGGGAAAATAAAGCGGGATTCACCGGCAGAAATCTGCCGGTGAAGGGGAGGCGGTTATTCTTCGTCGTGTTTGTAATGAATGACCCGGCGTTTACCGTCAATCTGTACGTCAGCCCATTTACGCGTTACCGGTTTGACCTCGCCGTTGCGCAGGGCAGTGATCAGCGCAGGGTTATCCTTTTCTTCATACAGATAAAGTTCTCCCGTTTGCGCCCATTTCCCGGCCTGTCTGGCGTAAATACGGCAGTTGACGGAAGGCGTATCCAGCGTATTACAGAGGAAAACTTCTTTCTGCCGGTCGTTGTTTAAATCCAGCGTATTGACGATACACGCGCCCTGCAGGCTGTGACAGTCGCGCAGTGTGTTGCGGTATTCATCCAGCTGCGGCAGGTTTTTCCACCAGGTGTCGTCGGGGGATACCGCGCCTTTCGCGAGCTGAATCATCTTCTTAGCATCTTCCACGCGATAATTTTCCGCCAGTGCAGCATGCTCTTTATCATCGTAAGCGCCCCAGCGTGATGTCTGCGCGATCATATTTTTCAGTGTGACCTGCAGGCGCGGATCGGCAGTAAACGCGGGGTGTTGTTGCAGCGCTGTCAGCGCCTCGTTGCCACGGCGACCGGTATCGAAACGCAGCATCTTCAGATCGAAATCCTTCGCCTGCGTTTTGCCGCTGTCGAGTCGCGCAATCTGATTGTTGACGCTGATACGGTAAGGATCGAGCAGCGGGCTGTTGGCCGCCATCAACAGAATGACCACCAGCAGCGACAACGGCTTATTGAATTGGGTAATACGCGGCAGCCAGTCCGGGCGTTTATCGATCACCGAAAAACTGTAGCAAAGGGCGGCGATCAGCGTCACGCTGATCACCAGCACCGCCCACAGACGTTGCGGCGTCCAGCCGTATTGCGAAACGCGCAGGCCGGTGGAATACAGCGCCAGCACGGCATACACCGGCAGCAGTAAAATCGCCGCATTCACCAGCAAACGGATCGCCCGCGGATACGGTTTTTCAGCGTGATCGGTTTCGCGTACCACGTTAACCAGCAGCAGAATGCCGAGCGCCATGGTGGTCAGCAAACTGGCTGCGGACCAGGCTTGCGATAACACCGTCAGGCCGGTGAACGGCAGGGCGAACAGGAAAATCAGCGCAACGAACGCCACCAGCGGCAGCAGGCCTTTGAGAATAAAACGGATGATATTGCGGGTGGTATTCATCAGCGCCGGTTGCGTGCGGCAGGTGACGATACTGATGCCCAGCAGCAGGCCGAACACCAGATGCATAAACAGCGGCGTATCGAAAAACAGCTCATGGAAATATTCAATGCCGATCACCCGGAACAGCCCGGCACATAATGCCATCACGCCAACGGCCAGCAGCATCATCAGCAACGTCAGCATGGCGCACAGCGTATTCTGGCTGTAGCAGGCGGAAAGGTTGGCGTAACGGTAACGGCTTTCTGCCGGGAACGCCTGCACCTGTAGCCACGGCAAAACAAAAAAGACCAGCAGCGTCAGCGACAGGTTAAACGGCACCATCACGCTGTCCCCGGACGTTGCCGCGATATTGCTTTTCGCCCAGGCTGCCATGCCCGCCAGTAACAGGATGAGTAACCCCGTTCCGCCCCAGAACCGGCGATCACCAGGCTGTACTACTGACAGAGAAATCAGCACCGGTAATGTTAATGCCATAGTCTGGCCGTAAATATTATGAGAGAACCCGGCATATCTGATGGCCGCGTGATCTGAAAAGAAGTAATACAGCAGGAACCCCTGCAACAGGCAAATCGCAAGGATTAACCAGCGGGTGGGAACGGGCAGAGGCGGCATCGCGCGACCTGCTCTGTTGAACTGAGACATCCGTGACTCTCCGAAAGTGTAAGAGGACATGTTGTTAAAAACGCATGCCAGTGTAGAGGGTTCCGGCTTCCGGTGCAGAAAACTCTTCACCTGAGCGGCCTCAGCGTTTTGTGAGCGACCCTTCATAACTGGCAAAATCAGCGGCAGTCACTAGGCTTATGGACTGGATGGAGAATTTCGAGGTGAAAATGGCAGAACATGAACTGAAAGAAAAGCGCATTGAAATTGTTAAGAATTTCTACGCCAAACTGGATCAGGCAGATGCCTCTTTACTGGATCTCTTTGCTGAAGATGTGGTGCTGTTTTTTCCGAAATTTGGCACTGCGCAGGGAAAGTCTTCACTGGGGGAACTGGGTAAACGCTTTGCGCTTGAAATCGACAAGATCCAACATATTCAGAACGCTTTCCGCTTTCTGAGTGACGGAGATGCCATTGTGCTGGAAGGGCAGATGCGCGGCGTGATGCAAAACGGTGACCGCTGGCCGACGTCCGAAGTCGGCAGCCATCATTTCTGCACTGTCTTTGTCTTTGAAGATTTGCTGATCAAACGGCTGAGCATTTATCTCGATCCGGACTTTAATCTTGAGGATAAAAAGCGGGTGAATAATTACCGGCAGGTGATGAAAAGCGAGGAAAGCAAAACCTGAGATTGTCGGATAAAAAAAGAAGGGAAACCGTTTCAACCCACGGTTCCCCTTCGCCAACTGCCTCTCATCAGGATTCGGCAGGGACAATGTTGTTCTTATAGCGTTGCAGAATGGGTGAGTTGATCTCCGACGGGTTTTGCAACTGCCACAGGTTACGTTCGATACCGTCATTCACCAGATAAATCACGCCGGATTCAATCGCCGACATCAGGCATAACATCACAGGCTCATTGGTGGTGTAGCCCAGTTCGCCTTCCAGCAACCGCTGATAATCGATAAAGCGGAACACCCCGGCCTGCACTTCATACGACAAAATCGTTTTGCTGGTATTTACGGAAGATAAAACCTCGCCGGTATTGACGTCGACAGCGCGCAGGTTCACGGCTATCTGGTCCAGCTGGTATTGCGTACTGGCACCGATACCGAAATACCGCGCCCCCACGCCGCCTGATTTCACATTACTTTCGTAACCGATTATCGAGCCTTCAATCAGAATATTCGCTGCCACCAGCGAGGAAAGTGGCCGCTGATTATTGATCGCGACACTGCCATTTTCCTGCGCGGCACGGATAATTTTGCGTTCGTTCAGCAGGTTTTGCAGCCCCTGACGTTCCAGCGGGATAAACCATTTTGAATCTTTGAGTGCCGATACCAGCATCGCTGTGGCGCTTTGTGGCACGGCGGTCGAGAAGTTACTGGCCGGATACGGTTTGAACTGGCCCGTTTCATCCTGAATGTTATAGACCGACACAAAAATCCGGCCCTGCGGCGAAGGCAAATGCGTCAGATCGGTATAGCTTGGCGCCCGGGGCAATAATGTCGGTCTTGCGGCTTCTTTCGGTGCTGCTGTGAGGCACCCGCTCAACACAAAAACTGCGATGAGTAATAAATAGCTGCGCATGATGTCGTTCCTGTTTTTATTGATCGTCGGAATCAGTTGGTGGTGGCGGACAAACCCTGAACCTGAATAGTGGAAATTTTACCGGTCTTGCGGTCAGTGACATTCATCACCAGCTGTCCGTCGGTATTCTGGATATCCACGATAAAGTCCTGTGTTACCAGCCGCCCCGGTTTTCCCTGATTGACGTTGCCCATCAGGCTGCCCAGCAATTGTGACTGAATCGAGGCGGTGAAATTGTCCAGTGCAGACGTCGAGGTGGACCCGAAGTCATACGCATCGGGGTCTTTATAGGAGTTTTGCGCCTGAGCTTCGTTGAGCAGAAACGCGCCATTATTCGGGTTGCCGCCGAAATTCGGGTTGATGAACTGGAAAACCATATTGCCGCCCCAGGAAACCGGGGACGCCGTCAGCAATGCCAGCAGCATGACTGAACGCGAAGCTGAGACTGGAATATTCACGATGCTCTCCTTAAGAGGCTGTGCATTAAAATTCGTCATGGGCGAGATCCCCGGTGCCCAGTAACGCTTTGTCTAATTGCCGCCGTGATAACGCTTCGGTTACACCGGCAATGGCGGTATCGACGTCCTTATTAAAATTGCGCCGGTTGGGAAACAGCAAAGTCTGATACAGGGTGTCCTGACCTATTTTTATGGTGATCCAGCTCCCCCAGCGGGCGCTGGGCCTTTCTGAAATGGTGATGGTTTCCGGGTAGTTCTGTTCCCATTTGCCGGTAAAGCCACGGTAAAAATCGTGGCCGACCGATGTCACGGTTCTGTCGGTGATAAGCCCCGGGTCTTTTATATCCGCAGCCTGAACATGCAGGCAGGTGGCGCATAACAGCGCCAGCCAGAGCCAGAAGCCCTTTATGCAAATAGTCATGATGTCAGCGCTTGAGATTGTCATTCGCCCAGGACGCCGCCTGGGTACGGTTTTTAACCGAGATTTTTCTAAATAAATTATAGAGATGCGTCTTGACGGTGTTCTCGCTGATAAACAGCAAACGCGCGATTTCCGTGTTCGAGGCGCCCACACGTAACTTATTGAGGATCTCTTTTTCACGATGGGTCAGGCCGGTTTCTTCTGAGTGAAGATGACGGAAAGCACCGGACTGATTGATCAGGTAACTGGCGAAGCCCTGAGAGAAGTAACATTCTCCGCGGATCACGCTTCTGATCCCTTCCACCAGATGTTCTTCGTCAGTGGAGAGATAAAAAACGGCGCTGATCCCCGGCCAGGTTTCAATTTCCCGAAAATGATAATTATCAGGTGTGTTTAATAATAATAACTTCACGTTGTCGTGATAGCGGTTAATAGCGGTTTGCCACAGTTCAATTGTCCGGCGATCGGCTTCCATCATATCGAAGAGAATTAATGCCTGTTGAAGCGCCTGATCCTCAAGTGATTTATGGATATTATGCAGCCGGGTATTGACACAAAGTTGCTGTTTTAATTGTTGCAATAAAGCACTGGCTTGTAATGATGGTTTGGTCACTAATAAAAGAATATTATTATTGATTGCTGCTTCATTACTCATAATGAAACCCTGCCCTGATTTTTATAGCCACAGTCTGCCACTGCCTGAATATTGAAAAGGCACGGAATAGACTGAGATTTTATTTTGCTAAATCTATAGCTGTATGTTTGCTGTGCATATCTGAAAGTAGCAAATATTCACAACCTGAGGCACATAATATTTTCAGGTGGTTTATGTGCGGTACTGACTCAATTTAGCTTTTGGTTTACCTTACGCAAGGCTTATTTATGTTTCAAAATGTAACTGAAAATGTATAAAGCTTTCCTTATGTATTCCGGGAAATTAAATTCCGCCCTATTAAAGAGGGCTTAAGTAATAAATTTACACTATCTTAACGTTTGGCCTTGTTAAGACAGCATATTTGTCAGATAGCGCTGCGAATTAAGGGGGCTCAAACACCAGCCGGCTGCGTATTTCGCCTTAAATAACTCAAACTGGTTTATCTTTTCGTATTGATTTTACTTAGGTGAGCACATCTGCAGGCTTCTTTATGCCCTGTTAAACCGCGCCGCAAGGCAGCGGGAAGGCATTTTTAAGCGACTGTTAAGGGGTGGAAATGTGCGGGGGATCTCTTTTAGGGCTGTTTTAGTTTCAGAGAGAATTAAGAATAGTTGCATTTGTGTGATTATTTAAAACGGTTTGCTCTGTAACTTTAGGA
The DNA here is from genome assembly GCF_019969905.1 of Rahnella sp. GSA61A. Taxonomy (NCBI): domain Bacteria; kingdom Pseudomonadati; phylum Pseudomonadota; class Gammaproteobacteria; order Enterobacterales; family Yersiniaceae; genus Rahnella; species Rahnella sp. GSA61A. The sequence continues at coordinate 260,939 of NZ_JAHXYO010000005.1, forward strand.
TTAATGCCATGGGTTGATTAGCCGTGCTGACCTTTTACTGAGACGCGCTGGTCAATCCGTATGATAAATACCGCCTCATGCTTTTTGATGACGTCTGAAATTAAAATACGACGAGCGGGTGAGTTCCTTATTTTGAGCAAACACCATAATCAATTCGTCAGCAGCAATTAGCCGGTAAGCAAAGTGTGGTGCCGGTATATACAGGGTGACGAAATGAAAAAGACTTTATTGACCCTGGCGTTACTTTCAACCTCCTGGGGCATTCATGCACAGCAATTTGATATGGCCTATCCGGAAATGAATTCTGAGGTGCCGGATCAGATTTTTGCTGGCGTAAGGAATTCATCGGGGAATTCGTCAGTGATTTATCAGAACGGTAATAACAATCTGGCCACCACTTATCAGACGGGTTCTGGAAATTCCGGCGTTATCCGTCAGTCCGGGTCAGAGAATACTGCGCTGGTGAATCAGCGAGGTAATGGAAATAACGCGGATATATCCCAAAGCGGCAGTGATAATTTCGCCTACGTATCGCAAACCGGTGGCGGGGATGCATCCATTACGCAACAGAATTTTGGCAATACCGCATACATTCTGCAAAAAGGCCGGAGTGTGACGGAAATTCGCCAGAATGGTACGAACCAGAGCAGCGGCGTCGTGCAAAATTCGTCAGGAATGGCGATTAGAGTGACACAGCATTAACACACCAAACATCCGATATTAAACCAATGGGGTAGCATCATGAAACTTTGGAAAATTGTGGCAGTCTCCGCTTTAGTCGTCAGTGGCAGTGCATTTGCAACCAGTCCTGGTCATGGCGGGGGTGGCTCTGACCACGGTCATAATCCACCTTCATCAACTGTGCCGACATTCACTGCCACTCAGTGGAATTCTGAAATTCAGATTTACCAGCAGGGCACGGCAAACCTGGCGAATGCCACTCAATCTGGCGCACAAAAATCGCTGACCGCAATCAGTCAGGATGGCTACAGAAATAGCGCCGGGACGACTCAGACCGGTGATGGCAGCCTGATCAGTGTGGTACAAAAAGGTGAATACAACGGCGCTAACGTTTCTCAGAGCGCTAACGGCAGCAAAGTGCTCGTGTCCCAGAACGGTTCAGGCAACTATGCCCAGGCTTCACAAGGTGCCAATGGATCTCTGACCAGCATTACTCAGGTCGGTACCGCGAACCTGGCCTACGCGTCACAAAACTGATTAGTGTTCCCTCCCCTGCGAAGGGGAGGAGTAAAGCAGAACAGGGCACTAGCCCTGTTTTTTTTCGACGGAACCCTGAGGATAAACGCTATGCACTTACTGCTGATCGCCGCCGTGATGTCCAACCAGCTTTGGTTTGATACGCACAACGAGGCGCAGAATTATGTTATTACCCCGATGGTCAGTCTCACCAAAGCCTGTTCCTGTCAGGTGGCGGTTTCTGTTTTGCAGGAAAGCACCGCAGGCACCAGCACCAGCCGCCAGAGCCACAATGTGAATCTTTCCGCCAATCAGCCACAGCCTCTGGGACAGATGCGTTTTGCCGTCCAGCCCGGCGGGAAAACACAAATTATGATAACCATTACAGACGGCGACAAACTGCGTCTGGAAAAGCAGCTTACCTTGCCGAATGACGCCTGATACCGGGCGGATCACACCGCCAGATTGTCATAGCCTTTGCGGCGATAATTAAGGACAGAGATGCCCCAGAACACGACGAAAATCGCCACAGCCGCATAGCCGACGCTGCCCATATTCTCATTCAGGCGTTCGACAACCGCCCATATTCCGCCGTGTAAATCCAGTTTATCGGCCATCAGTCCGAGTGCTTCCAGGCCGCCGATCAACAGAGCGATCATCACGCTGGTGGCTGTAATCGTCATGTTGTAATAGAGCTTTCGCACCGGTTTATCGAACGCCCAGCCGTAAGCGCCGACCATGACAAAGTTATCCAGCGAATCGACCAGTGCCATGCCGCTGGCGAACAACGCCGGAAATACCAGAATGCTCCATACGGACATGCCGGAAGAGGCCCCCGCAGCGGAAATCCCCAACAGGCCAATTTCCGTGGCGGTATCAAAACCCAGCCCGAACAAAAATCCCACCAGATACATCTGCCAGCTTTTATTCACCAGATTAAACGCAAAGCTGAATAACCGGCTCATCACACCTCCCTGCATCGCGTGGGTTTCTCCGGCGTCCGGAAAGCTTTTGCCCTGTTTGATCTTCTGAAAACGGCGGTAAACATCGCGCAGGATCAGCGCATTCAGCAGGGCCATCATCAGTAAAAACAGTGCGGAAACCATCGTGCCGATGGTGCTGCCATAATCGTGCAACCAGCCAATTTTGTTGCCAAACATCAGTGACGTTGCGGCGATCGCCACGCAGGCCAGTACCACAATGCTGGAATGTCCGAGGGAGAAAAATGCCCCGACGGCCACCGGACGCTGACCCTGTTGCATCAGCTTGCGGGTAACGTTATCGATAGCTGCAATATGATCGGCATCGACGGCATGACGCAGCCCGTAACCGTAAGCCAGCAAGGCCGCCGCCACCAGCGCCGCATTGTGGCGAAACACCACCAGTGCCCAGCCCCAGGCCAGTAAATTGATTGCCAGCAGCCCGATCAGCAGCCAGAAAGCACGACGGTGCGTGTGAAAAAAATCACGGTTAATCATGGGAGTCCTTGTTGTTAAAACCAGAAGAAAATTGCAGACGGGCGCAGGCGATAACGGCCTGACCCAAAGCCAGCCCGCCGTCTCCGGCGGGCACGTTTTGCGGCATCAGCACGCGAAGGGGGGCTAAATAATGATGTAAAAGCTGGCGCAGCAGGCGGTTGTGCAGCACGCCGCCACCCAGTGCGACCGTGCGGGTGTCGGTTCTCACCGCGTGGTAGCAGGCGAGGGCGGCAAAGCCTTGCGCCAGCGCGTCGTGAAAAGCGAAAGCCCGTGCGGCAGGCGTGGCATTCCAGCCGAGCCATTGCTGCCAGAACGTCGCTAAATCCAGAAAAGTGCCCGACGGCGTATGCCGCAGTGGCATCGTGACCGGATGCGAAATACCCTGTGCACGTTGTGCCAGCGCTTCCAGACGGCATGCCGCTTCGCCTTCCCAGCTCAGTTGCGCAGGCGTACAGCCGAGTGCGGCGGCGACGGCATCAAACAAGCGCCCGCAGGAAGACGCCAGCGGGGCATTAATCCCGGCGGTGATGGCTCTGGAGAGCGGCAACCACGGATATGCCTGCAACACCTTTGCCTCCGGGCGTGTCTGCCAGTCCGGCACAAACGCCTGCCACTGCGCCAGCAAATTTCGCCACGGTTCCCGCGCGGCCCGGTCGCCACCCGGCAGCGCAACGGCAGGCAATCCGCCTAAATGTTCACAGTGCAGATAATCCACCTGTAAACACTCACCGCCCCACAGGGCACCGGTTTTATCGTCAGCAATACCATAACCCAGCCCGTCAAGCGCCAGCCCGATGACCTTGCTGCCATCCAGCGGCCAGTGATGTTCCGCCAGACACGCGGTGATATGAGCGTGATGATGAAGAACATCAATCATGCGTACACCGTGACTTTCCGCCTGCACATGACTGATATACGCCGGATGTGCATCACGGGCCACCGCCAGCGGCATACAGTCATAAAGGTGCTGAAAATGTTCAATCGCCTGCTGCTGCTGTCCGGCAATATCGCTGCGGGTGAGTGACCCGAAATGTGCGCTGAGAATCGCCTGATCACCGCGCACCAGACAGAAGGTATTTTTGAGGTCACCGCCCAGTGCCAGCAGCGACGGCTGGGCATCGAATCCGTCAGGCAACGTAAAAGCATCGGGCACATAGCCGCGTGCGCGGCGCAGCATTTCAGTACCGTGCGGCGTCACACGCAGCAGCGAATCATCGGCGCGCTGGACGATATCGCGGTTATGCAACAGCCACATGTCTGCAATGCCATCGAGTTGCAACAGCGCAGCCGCATTAGTCAGCACGGGGGCACAACCGTTCGCATTTCCGGAGGTCATCACCAGCGGAGTATCCACTGCCTGCATCAGCAAATGATGCAGCGGGGTAAACGGCAGCATCAGTCCGACTTCGTCCAGTTCCGGCGCGATTGCCGCGCACAGCGGCGACATCGCGCTTTTCGTTGCCAGTACGATGGGCGCGGCCGGTGACTCCAGCATTTCGCGCAGTGCAAATGGCGGGCTTTCATCGCTGCATTCTGCCAGCCAGCCGATGTCCGGCAGCATCACCGCCAGCGGTTTTGACGGACGCTGTTTACGTTCGCGCAGCCGCATCACCGCGTTTTGCTGCGTGGCATCGCAGGCCAGATGAAAGCCTCCCAGCCCTTTAATAGCGACGATTTTACCCGCGCGTAATGCCGCAACCGCGTATTCCACCGCCGCATCTCCTTGCGCCAGCATGTCGCCATTTTGCAACGTCGCGCTGACCTGCGGCCCGCACTGCGGGCAGGCGACCGGCTGTGCGTGAAACCGCCGGTCGGCGGGGTTCTGATATTCCTGCTGACAGTGCGGACACAATGTAAATTCCGCCATGCTGGTGGAAGGGCGGTCATAAGGCATGGCGCGGATCAGTGTAAAACGCGGGCCGCAATGTGTGCAGTTGGTGAAGGCGTAGCCGAAACGACGATCACCCGGGCGGGTGATGTCTTTCAGGCATTCCGGGCAGGTTGCCGCGTCGGGCACCACCTGCGTATCCATCCGGCTGTGACGGCTGTCAGCGATAGTGAAATTTTGCGGAAGCGTCTGCCAGTCGAAAGGATTGAAGCTGATGCTGTCGATGCGCGCCAGCGGCGGGCAGTCGCGCTGTAATTGTTCAATAAAAAGTTCGAGATTGACCGGCTGAAGCAGCCTGATTTCCACACCCGCGCTGTCATTACACACTTCCCCCCGGAGCTGCAGACGGTCGGCCAGTTGCCAGATAAAAGGTCGGAAACCGACGCCCTGGACTTTGCCGCAGACGCGAATGAGCAGACCGGAATCAGACATAAATACCTCTTAAATCTCAGGGGGGGGTTGCTCCTCCCCCTGCGAAGGGGGAGGAGCTTAAAAACTAAACCTCAACCACCGGGATCACATCTTCCACGGCGCTGCGCAGGCGCGCTTTCATGTCGCTGTAAGTCTGATGAGCGTAGTTCTCTGCCCAGCGCTGATCGGCGATCTGCTCGACTTTCACCGCGCAGTATTTGGTTTCCGGCGTTTTGGAAATCGGGTCGAGATTGTCCTGGGTCAGTTCATTACAGGCACCGATCCACCACTGATACGTCATGTACACCGCACCCGGGTTGATACGTTCGTTGTAGTTGGCGCGGGAAATGACTTTGCCACGGCGTGATGCCACCCAGACCAGTTGCTGATCACGGATACCCAGCGCCTGGGCGTCCACCGGGTGCATCTGCACGAAGCCCGGTTCATCAGCCAGCGTTTGCAATGCCGCACAGTTACCGGTCATTGAACGGCAGGAGTAGTGACCGACTTCACGCACGGTACACAACACCAGCGGATAATCGCCGTCCGGCACTTCAGCCGGTGCGCGCCACGGTGCGGCAAACAACTGGCCTTTACCGGTCGGGGTATCGAAGTGATTGTCGGCATACAGATATGGCGTCCCTGGGCTTTCAAGCGTGGTACAAGGCCACTGCACGTGTCCCAGTTCGCCCATTTTTTCGTAGGTGGCGCCGTAAAACAGCGGACACAGGCTGCGCATTTCGTCCCAGATTTCCTGGTTATCGTTGTAATGCATCGGATAACCCATTTCGGTCGCCAGCAGGCTGATAATGTCCCAGTCGCGCTTGACGTTATATTTTGGTTCGATGGCTTTCTCGAAGCGCTGGAAGCCACGGTCTGCGCAGGAGAAGACACCGCCGTGTTCGCCCCAGGAAGTGGCCGGTAAAATCACGTCGGCCTGCTCGGCGGTTTTGGTCATGAAGATGTCCTGAACCACCACGAATTCCAGTGCTTCAAAGCCTTTGCGCACCAGACCTAAATCGGCTTCGGTCTGCAACGGATCTTCACCCATGATGTAATAGGCTTTAACTTTGCCTTCAAGGGCCAGATGCGGGATTTCCGTGATACGGTGACCGACTTCGGTGTCCATCTGATTCACGTCAATGCCCCAGGCATCGGCGAATTTCGCGCGAACTTTCGGATCAGTGACGGACTGATAGCCCGGGAATTCATTCGGCAGCACGCCCATATCACAGGCACCCTGCACATTATTCTGACCGCGTACCGGTCCGACGCCGACGTTGGCGCGGCCAAGATTACCGGTCAGCAAAGCCAGCCCTGCCAGACCTTTTACCACGTCAACCGCCTGACCAAACTGGGTGACGCCCATGCCCCACATGATGGTGGCTGAAGGTGCAGCGGCGTAAGTGCGCATCGCCTGACGGATTTGCTGCGCAGAAACACCGGTCTGTTCTGCCACGGCTTCCGGTGAGTAATCCGCCACATTTTTGCGGTATTCCTCAAAGCCTTCGGTGTATTTCGCGACATAGTCATGGTCATACAGATCTTCTTCGATCAACACGTGGGCAAAGGCATTTACCAGCGCCATGTTGCAGCCGTTTTTGATTTGCAGATGCTGATCGGCAATACGTGCGGTTTCGATGCGGCGGGGGTCGCAGACGATGATCTGCGCGCCTTTTTCTTTCGCTTTGATCACACGGCGCGCGACGATGGGATGGGAATCCGCGCAGTTATAGCCGAACACCAGCAGACATTTTGAGTTTTCGATATCGCCGATGGAATTACTCATCGCGCCGTTACCGAGCGTGGCCTGCAAACCGGCCACCGACGGGCCGTGACACACGCGGGCGCAGCAGTCGACGTTATTGGTGCCGATCACTGCACGGGCAAATTTCTGCATCACATAGTTGGTTTCATTGCCGGTCCCGCGGGAAGAACCGGTGGTCATAATGGAACGCGGGCCGTGTTTTTGTTTAATGTCTTTCAGGCGCTGTGCGGTGTAACGGATGGCTTCATCCCAGCTGACGGCTTCGAATTTTCCGCCTTTCTGGCGGCGGATGAGCGGCTGGGTCAGGCGCGGGGTCAGCAGTTTGGTGTCATTGAGAAAATCCCAGCCGTAATAGCCTTTCAGGCACAGTTCGCCCTGATTGGTGACGCCGTTCGCGGCTTCCGCACGGATGATTTTTCCGTTATCTACAACCAGATTTAATTTACATCCGGCGCCGCAATACGGGCAGACAGTGGTGACTTTTTTCATGGTCTTGCTTCCTTAATCCGGGGTTAAAACAGCAACGGGGAGGTGCTGTCGAGCGCAGCGCGGCGGCGTTTTTCTGCGTTCATTTCCTGTAAGTGGTTACGGTCGATAGCGAAAAGTGCCTTGGTCGGGCAGATTTCCATACAGGCCGGGCCTTCAGCGCGGGTGTGGCACAGGTCGCATTTGTGCGCCTCGGCTTTATCCGAGGTGGTGACCATCGCCGCGCCGTTCTGGCGGAAAACGGGTTTGGTGACGACTTCCATGGCGCCGTACGGGCAGGCGACAACGCAGGTCTTACAGCCGATGCAGCGTTCCTGCATCACCTGTACATGATCTCCGGTGCGAAGAATGGCGCCGTTCGGACAGACGTTGGCACAGGGCGCATCTTCACACTGGCGACACATCACCGGTGTACTGAGATTGACACCTTTAATAACGTGCAGACGCGGTGCGAATGTCGCGGCGTTGAGCAGCGAGATATCCTGCGATTCACTGTGAGCCATCACGCAGGCAATTTCACAGGTACGACAGCCGATGCATTTTTTAGGGTCGGCGATGATAAACCGGTTCATTTTTCTCTCCAAATCCCCGTCGTCCTTGACATCGCAGGTGCGTTGGCTGCGTTCACTCGCCCGAATCACTGACTCATGTCAGCTCATCGGGACTCCTTCGCTTGCCGCCTTCCTGCCATGCCAATGCCTTAGGGGATTTCAGTGTGCTTTTAATTCAGGGGGTTAAAAGTTTTCATCTACTTCTATACATAAAACGTGCCAGTTTCGGATGCTTGTTTTTATCTATGTATTTCAGTTGGTTATATAAAAATTACGTAACGATGACGAAATGTCGGGCTGATGTCATGTCTGTTTCGTCACCGCATCGACAGTTATGTCGACAGCCGCTGTCAGAGGCTTTCGGGCCGGAAAGGGGTGATTCCCAGCCCCTGATCCAGCGCAGGCAATAGCTGATACAGGCGGTTCACGGCCTGTTCAACGGCGGCACTCATCGGGAAGTAAAAAGCCACCACGTCCGGCTGAATGCCGACAAAGGTGATCTGCGGGATATCCTCACGCAATTGCTGAATAAGGAACGTCAGCGGCAGATTGTGGGTGGTCATCATGAACATCTCAGCGATGTCATCTTCATCGATAATGCGCATTTCACCGGGCGTCAGCCCCATGTCGGTGGCATCGACAATCACCAGATGCGCAGGCCGCAGTTCGCGTAAATAACCGATGTCGTTCTCTGGTGCCGCACCGCCGTCAACCACAGTCCAGCCGGACAGCGGTTTTTCAGCGCACAGTTCGGCCAGCCGCGGGCCGGCACCGTCGTCGCCCATCATGCTGTTGCCCACGCACAGCAATGCGTAGCGGGAGGATAAATCAGGCATCGTATCTCCTGACCATCAGGTACATGGCGGGGTCGTTTTCAATCTGGGCAAGCAGGGTGATCAGCGCATCGCTCCAGCCCTGTTGCGTATCACTCATGTACGGGCGGGCAGCGCTCAGCGCCAGCGCCAGCAGGTGGGTGTGGCTGCTGTCGATAATGATCTCTCCGAAACGCTGCACACCGGCCAGTTTTCGATATGCTTCGCTGTTTTCTGGCAGGCAGTCAATCCAGTGCATATACCCGTCGAGAGGGCATTCGAGACGGGATTTCAGGCAGTCGATCACCCCGAGGTGATGGCCGATCGCCAGGCTGTAATACACCACTTCCTGCACTTTTTGCGAACTGCGTTTCAGGGCGCTTTTCTCATCGACAAACTTGCTGCTCAGCGAATAGAAAATCACTTTGTTCTTGTCCGGCTGATGACCGGCGTAGGGTTGATGTCGCGCGTAGCGCTGGTCGTTGACGGAGGTCATCACAGGTGTACCTCGCCACGCAGAACCTGCTGATAAATGTGCTGCAGGTTGCCGACAATTTCGTTGAGACGCAGATCGCCTTGTTCTTCAAGATATGCAGAAACGCGCTGTTCCACGGGTTGTAAGCCGGGCGCGGCCACGATATCCATAAAGGTGTCGGCAATCTGACGGCCATAACGGTAACCGGCCATCCGGCGCGCTTCGCGGTCCAGCAACACGCGCAGCGGCTGCGGTAAATCCGGGTGCAGCAGCAGAGCCGGTTCGGTGGCCGCCTCATCGTGTTGCTGGCCTTTGATCTTCTGATCCAGCAAACCCAGCGCCATCGCAAAACCATAAATGGTGGCGGCCGGTGTCGGCGGGCAACCCGGAATATACACATCCACCGGCACGATTTTGTCAGTGCCGCCCCACACGCAATACAGATCGTGGAAGATGCCGCCGCTGTTGCCGCAGGCGCCGTAGGAAATGCAGATTTTCGGATCCGGCGCAGAATCCCAGGCGCGCAGCGCCGGAATACGCATGGCGCGGGTCACGGCACCGGTGAACAGCAAAATGTCTGCGTGACGCGGCGACGGGACCACTTTAATCCCAAAGCGTTCGGCGTCGAACAGCGGGGAAATGGCCGCGAAAATCTCAATTTCACAGCCGTTACAGCCGCCGCAGTCCACGCGGTAAACGTAAGCTGAGCGGCGGATGCTGTGAAGCAGTGTGGATTTCAGTTTGGCAATGCTTTCATCCAGCGTGACGGGTACCGGCAGGCCATTTTCGTCACGCGGAGCAATCAGGTTATGACTCATGAATGAGCCTCCGTGGTCATGTGCCGGCCAATATCAATACGGTCGGAGGAAGAAAGGCTGTGCAGTTTTTTGCATTCGGGGCAGGTTTCATACTGCTCCCGGCGGTCAGCAACTTGCCGGTCGCTCAGGGCGGCGCTTTCCTGCAACAGGCTGAGTGCGAAGTCGATTTCCTTTTGTACCGCGTAAGGTTTGCCGCAGGCACGGCAGTGACAGATAGGAAAATCCGCGGTCTCAAACAGGTCTTCTTTACGCCAGACTGCCAGTTCAAATTCCTGCGACAGTCTGATGGCCGCCGTCGGGCAGACTTCCTCGCAGCGGGCGCAGAAAATGCAGCGGCCTAAGAACAGTTGCCAGCGGAGGGTTTCGCCGTCTTCTGCCGTGGTCATGGTCAGCGCGTTAGACGGGCAGGCGTTGGCACACGCGCCGCAGGCAATACACTGCTGTGCGGTGTATTGCGGTTTGCCGCGAAAATTCGCTGCCAGATCCAGCGGCTTAAACGGATAAGCCACGGTTGCGGTGCCGGTTTTAAGCACTTTTTTAATCAGTTTCAGCATGATGGGAGCAGCTCCTCAAAGCGGCGAATTTTTGCGTTCGATGCCGTAGCGTTCGATCTCTTTGTAAGGCACGACGATGGACGTTTTCTTACGCACATCGACAACCGTCATGCGGTCGGTGCAGGAATAACAAGGATCGAGACTGCCGATAATCAGCGGCGCATCGGAGACCGTATTGCCGCGCAACATGTAACGCAGCGTCGGCCAGTTGGCGTAAGTCGCCGCACGGCAACGCCAGCGGAACAGCTTTTGGTTGTCGCCGGTCATGCTCCAGTGAATGTCGTCACCGCGTGGTGCTTCAGCAAAACCGAGGGCGAAACGGTGAGGAATATAATTAAAGCCTTCCACCGCCAGCGGGCCGCCGGGCAGGCTTTGCAGGCCGAACTCGATCATATTCAGGGCGTTAAACACTTCGTGGATGCGCACTTTCAGGCGGGAATAAACGTCGTTACCGGTTTCGCTGCACAGTTCAAATGGCAGTTTGGCGTAACCGGCATACGGGTGATCCTGACGCATATCGCGGCGGTGACCGCTGCCGCGCACCATCGGGCCGACATTACTGAAATCCCGCGCCACCTGCGGATCCAGAATACCGACGCCGATGCTGCGCTGCCGGGTATTTGGCGTGCTGAGCAGGATATCCACCAGCTCGTTAAGATCCCGGCGCATGCTGCCCGCCAGCGCAATCGTGGCGATCATGTCGTCTTTGAGGATGTCACGGCGGATGCCGCCGATCAGGTTCATGCCGTAGGTTTTACGCGCGCCGGTCAGGATTTCTGCCATCTTCATCGACTGTTCACGGACGCGGAAAAACTGCATGAAACCGGAATCAAAACCGACAAAATGACAGGCAAGCCCGAGGTTCAGCAGATGGCTGTGCAGACGTTCGACTTCCAGCAGAATAGAACGGATCATCTGGGCGCGTTCCGGCACCACGATACCCATCGCGTTTTCGACCGAAGAGGTGTACGCCACGCTGTGCGTGAAGCCGCAGATGCCGCAAACACGGTCTGAGAGGAAGGTGACTTCGTTGTAGCCCATGCGGGTTTCGGCCAGTTTCTCCATGCCACGGTGCACGTAAAACAGCCGGTAATCGGCATCGATAATGTCTTCGCCGTCAACGAACAGACGAAAGTGTCCCGGTTCGTCAGAAGTGACGTGCAGCGGACCAATCGGCACAATTTTGCTGCCTTCTTTGGCTTCGGAAATAAACGGATAGGTTTCTTCGTCCGTGGTGGGTGCCGGGCGCTGGCGGTAATCCATCGCATCTTTGCGCAGCGGGTATAAATCGTCCGGCCAGTCATCCGGCAGCACCAGACGGCGTTCGTCCGGCAACCCGACCGGGCGCAACCCGTACATATCACGCACTTCACGTTCGCCCCAGACCGCTGCCGGTACGCGCGGTGTCACGGAAGGGAATTCCAGCGACACAGGATCCACTTCGGCGCGCACGGTGATCCAGCACTTCACGCCTTTTTCCATCGACAGCACGTAATACAGCGCGTAGTTGCCGCACAACGTACGTTCGTCATTGCCGAATAACACGGAAAGCCAGCCACCCTGCTGGTAATACAGCCATTCGACCACTTCCGGCAGCCAGTTCAGCCTGATGGTGACGGTCGCCTGCGTGTCGGTCTGCCATTCACTGCCTAAGATCGCCGACGGAAACTGCTTCGCCAGCGCGGCCAGATACTCTTTACCGACCGGGTTTTGATTTAATGCGGTATTGAACTCACTCATTACAAAGCCTCTTCCCGCCGCAGCGGGACAAGAAAAATGTCAGGTCAGCCTGCGACCAGCCAGGAAACCAGCGCCAGAAACGCCAGCCCGAAACCCGCCCAGGTGGTGCGGGAAGTTTTAAGAAAGCGCAGACGGGCGACGCTGTTCTCGATGAGCGCCACCACAAATACCGCGATCAGCAGTTTCACCAGACACAGCACCACGGCGGTCAGCAACGTCAGCGGCGTGAGTTGCTCCGCCAGTCCGAACGGGAAAAACAGACCAAGGAATAGCTGCAACACCACCAGTTGTTTCAGGCTGATGCCGATTTTCAGCACGCCCAGCGCCGCGCCGGAGTATTCGGTCAGCGGGCCTTCCTGTAATTCCTGCTCGGCTTCCGCCATGTCGAACGGCAGCTTGCCCATTTCGATATAGGTCGCGAATGCACAGGCCAGACCGGCCAGAACGAGGGTTAAGGAAGACGACAGCGGCCAGTGCAGAACACGGGCGGCAATGGCGCCAAGCGAGGTGGAACCGGCGACCAGCGCCGCAATCCACAGCCCGAGCAGCAGAATGGGCTCGACCAGCACACCAAGCACCGCTTCACGGCTGGCGCCGATGCCGGTGAAGGTGCTGCCGGTATCCAGCCCGGCGATGGCAAACACAAAACGCACCACGGCAAACAGGTAGATGACCGTGATCAGATCGCCCGCCGCGCCCATTGGCGACGCCAGCGTCACCACTGGCAGGGCGGTGGCGATCACCAGTAAGCCGCCGGTCAGCAGGTACGGCATGCTGCGAAACGCCGCACCGGCCGCAGCGGGTGCGACACTCTGGCGGGTCAGCAGTTTGGTGATATCACGGTATTCCTGTAACACGCCGGGTCCCTGACGGTTGTGCATCCGTGCGCGCATTACGCGGCTGAATCCGGCAAACAGCGGCGCGAGCGCCAGCAACGCAATCGCCTGAATCAGCGCCAGCGGCCACAACGAACCCGCGAGTAAGAATGAAGTGTTCATAGTCAGTTCCTCAGGCAAAAGCCACGACCAGCAACACGGCCAGTTCGATGAAAGCCAGACGACGGCAGAAGGCACCCAGCCAGCCACGGTGCAGCGCGGCCACCAGCGGAGCCGGTGTCATGTGCTGACGCAGGCGATAAAGCGGGGCAAACATCACGCGCAGCGGTTGGGCAAAACCCGTCGCTGTCACCACCATGTCAGCGGAATGGCCGTAGCCACAGGCCCAGGCATCGCCGCGTGAACGGTTTGGCAGACGGGAACCGCGCAATACCGTGGCGGCAATCCACGGCAGCAGCGGCATGCCCAGCAGCAGAATGGCGACCATCGGCGCGGATACCGCAGACGTGGCGGAGAACGCCGCGCCATGTCCGGCGGCCTGTAAAACAGGCACGTTCAGCACTGAGGCGGCAACGGCGGAGAAGTGCGGAATCAACCACGGCGAGGCGACACCGAAAACCACACACAACAGCGCCAGCAATACGCTGCTGAGTGTCATCAGTCGCGGGGCAGGCGTGGCGTCTGCCGCCGCCGGACTGCGTGGTGTGCCTAAGAAAGTGACGCCGAAAACTTTGGCAATACACATCAGCGCCAGCGCACCGGTCAGGGCCAGACCGACCGCCAGCAGCGGCCCGAGCAGACGTGCGATAAACACGTGACCCGCACTCAGCTGGAACAGCGACTGATACAGCAGCCATTCGCTGGCAAAGCCGTTCAGCGGCGGCAGGGCAGCCATCGACATCAGGGCAATCAGCATCGACACGGCGGTCCACGGCATCAGACGGGCGATCCCGCCGAGTTTTTCCATGTCCTTAATGCCGGTCTGCATTTCGATTTCACCGGCACCGAGGAACAGCGCGGTTTTAAACAACCCGTGATTAAACAGGTGAAACAATCCGGCCAGCAGGGCGAGCGAAGCCAGCAGCGGCAGATTCAGCGCCACGCCCACCATGGCGCCGCCGATGCCGAGCAAAATAATCCCGACGTTTTCCAGCGTGTGATAGGCCAGCAGACGGCGGATATCGTGCTCCATCAGCGCGTACAGGCCGCCGATAAATGCGGTCAGGATTGCCAGAAGCAATACCATCAGGCCCCACCAGAGTGGCGGTGCGCCGAGCAAGTCCAGACCGACTTTTACGATGCCAATAATGCCGATTTTCATCAGTGCCGAAGAGAACAGGGCAGCAGCGTGGGCGGGGGCGCTGGAATGCGACTGCGGCACCCAGGCGTGCAGCGGGATAATCCCGGCGTAGAGTCCGAAACCGGCCAGTGCCAGCAGGAAAGCCAGCGATTTAATGCCTGGCGTAAACGTGGTGTGGCGAAGAACCTCAAAATCCAGACTGCCGCTGGCGTGATGCAGCAGCGCAAACGCCAGGATCAGACACAGCGTGCCGAGGCGGCCGGATAAAAACTGATTCAGACCGGCACGGCGGCTTTTCACATCGTCGGCTTGTACGATCATGAAATACGCACACAGCGCGGCCATTTCCATCATCAGGATCAGTTCAGCCGCATTGGCGGAAATCGCCGCGGCAGTCAGCGCCGCCAGCAGCAGATTGCATAACAACCCGGTACGGGCGCGCTGCCGTGGACGGGCATTCGCCAGCCATGCGCAGGCATACAGGCTGCTGAACAAGGCCGTTACCGACATCGCCAGTAACAACAATGCATTCAGCGGGCTGAAGCTGGCGCGGTAAGGCAGAACCGGCAGTGTAAGGGTCATCGGTGCGCCACTGTTAACCATCTGAATCGCAGCGATAATAACCGCCACGGATGCCACCATGCTGCCAGCGCCTGAAATCAGGCTGCTTAATTTCGCGGCTCCTGCCAGTAACCCGCAGATAATGCCGCTGAAAACCCAGACCAGCAGCGCCAGCGTCAACAGTGACGCCGGATCCAACGCTAATAGTGCCGTCATTGTTTGGCCTCCGTGTCAGGCGCACTAAAGGATGTCAGCCCGGCCGGGAATACATTCATCGCATTCAGGCGTTTTTGCTGGCTGGCATTGTCAGACAGACTGGCCGTGATAAGCCGGATGGCCTGTGTGGGACAGGTCTTGATGCATGCCGGACCCTCAGGGCTGAAGCTGCATAAATCGCATTTCACTGCCACCGCGCGAACCCCCGGCACACAATCCAGGAAAGGGCTGATCGCACGTGGCGGGCGCGGCGCGGGCGGCGCTTTTGAGGTGTTACAGTCGACGGGCATGTCCAGCGGCGTGCTGCCGGAAAAGGTGATGGCACCGAACGGGCAGGCAAGCCCGCACAGTTTGCAACTGACGCAGAGGCTTTCATTGAGATGAATCGCGTCGTTTTCACGGGTGATAGCATTAACCGGACACACCTGTGCGCAGGGGGCATCTTCACACTGGTGACACATCACCGGCGCGGAATCCAGACGGTTTCGCATCACCTGCAAACGGGGGGCAGATTGTAAACCGTGACGCTGGTGTTCCTGCGAACAACTGGCCATACAGGTATTGCAGCCAATACAAAGTTTCGGATCAGCTATCACATATTGATTCATGGCATTTTTAAAGCTCATGAAGTCTCCTTGGTATTTCGTCAAAGGTGACGAAATCGGCACTTAAATTGACATTTCGACATTTATGTCGGAATAGATCCCAGTAAAAAAACGGCAATGAAAACATTCCTGTTATGCCGGTGTGATAATGTATTTCTGAATGTAAATCAGGCGTGGTCGAGTAATTTATCGAGTTGCGAATGAATGGGCTGATTAGTTTTCAGTGAGTCGAAAATACACTGATAAATAGCCGATATTTTATTGAGATAATGTTCCAGCACGGCGTTCTTATCTTTAATATCCACGGTGCCATCAACCCGGCCTTCTTCACTCAGCGTGGCGTGTGCAAACGCTCTGAAGTCGGGTTCTTCACCGCTGTGCGCCATGTTCAGGCTGTAAACGATATCCTGACTGTAGAAGTCGTCGCTGAGATGAATACTGACGGAAAAATGGTTAAACAGGGTGAAGCGGATATCCTGATCTTCGCCGCAACTGAATTCATGGTTTATCTTTTTATTTGAATGGGTTATGGCCTGTGTCAGGCTGTTCTGATACAGGCGCCATTGTGATTTCAGATGGCTGTTTTTGCTGGCTATATAATCCGCTTTACTGGTCAGTTCGCTGAGAGTGCTCATTGTCATTACCCGTTATTGAGGTGTGCGTAGGTGCCTTTCCGGTCCGTCTTTATGCAGAAAGTGACGACGAAAATACGGCGCATACATCCCTGCTGGCATAAAACGTGCCAGTTTCCGGTTTTGTTTAAAAACTGCTTTATTATTAAAAGGTTAAGATATTTAAAACCTGTGTGCCCGGTCGCATGAAAAACATAATGACATGTCGATGACACGGTATTTCGACATATATGACGGACTGCGCCGGGATTATTTCGCTATCCGGTTTTCTTCTCCGTGTCTCCGTGTCGAAAAATTGTGGCATCAATATTGCTACTTACCTTCCCATGCGCTGTTTATTAATCTCCTGACGGAGAGGGAAATAATGCACGAGATTACGTTGTGCCAGAACGCCGTGGAAATAATGCAACAGTTTGGACGGCAAAATAATGCCCGGAGAATTACGGCGGTATGGATGGAAATTGGCGCGTTTTCCTGCGTCGAACCTGAAGCGGTGCAATTTTGCTTCGAACTGGCGTGCCGCGAAACACTCGCTGAAGGCTGTGAATTGCATCTCCACACACCGGCGGCAGAAAGCTGGTGCTACACGTGCCAGCAGGACATCACTTTACTCAGCCCCGGCGTGCTGCTGTGTCCGCACTGTGGCGGACGTGATGTGCGGGTGGTGGCCGATGACGGCATGAAAATTAAACGAATCGAAATCGAATAACGGGCACCCGATGTGCCCGGGGAGAAAGCTATGTGCAGTACCTGCGGTTGTGCCAGCGGCGAACTTCGTATCGAAGGCGTCAGCCCTGAACACACTCATCACCATTCCCATGATCACGATGATTCACATGATCATCGCCACGGTCTGCCGTTTGCACCGCGACGCCTGGTGGACATCGAAATGGACGTGCTGGCGAAGAATAACCATATCGCTGCCCATAACCGCGAGCATTTTGCGGCGGCGGGCATTCTGGCACTGAATCTGGTGTCCAGCCCCGGCTCCGGTAAAACGACCCTGCTGACCAGTACCCTGACCCGGCTGGCACCGTATTTCGACTGCGCGGTGATAGAAGGCGATCAGCAAACCACTCACGATGCCGATCGTATCCGTGCCACCGGCGTCCCGGCGATCCAGGTGAATACCGGTAAAGGCTGCCATCTGGACGCGCAAATGGTTCATGATGCGCTGCATCAGCTGTCGCCAAACAATAACAGCCTGTTGTTTATCGAAAATGTCGGCAATCTGGTGTGTCCGGCCAGTTTTGATCTCGGTGAATTGCACAAAGTGGCGGTGCTGTCCGTCACGGAAGGCGAGGACAAGCCGCTGAAATATCCGCATATGTTTGCCGCATCGCGCCTTATGGTCCTCAATAAAATCGACCTGTTGCCGTATGTCAGTTTTGACGTCGAAGCCTGTATTGCCAATGCGCGCCAGGTCAATCCGCAGATTGAAGTGATCCGGCTTTCTGCCACTACCGGCGAAGGTATGGAGCAGTGGCTGGTCTGGCTGGAGCAGCAACGATGTGCATAGGCATTCCGGGACAAATCGTCGCGCTGCATGACCAGCAGCCTGATCACGCCTGGGCAGAAGTCTGCGGTCTGCGCCGCGAAGTGAATATTGCGCTGGTGTGCGACGGCCAGCCACAAACGCTGATCGGCGGCTGGGTGTTAATCCACGTCGGTTTTGCATTGAGCAAACTTGATGAACAGGAAGCACAAGAAACGCTGGCTGCGCTGCACGCGATGGAAGAAGTAGAAGCCGATGTCGCCCTGTTTCTCGGTGCGGGAGAGGCCCGATAATGCGTTTTGTTGATGAATTCCGTGATCCGAAACTGGCGAAAACGCTGATTGAACGGCTGCATCAGCGGGCGGCATTACTGCCTTACACCGCTGAAAAACCCATGCAGATTATGGAAGTGTGCGGCGGCCATACCCATGCCATTTTCAAATTCGGGCTGGATAAACTGCTGCCCCCGCAACTGGAATTTATCCACGGGCCGGGGTGTCCGGTGTGCGTGTTACCGATGGGGCGTATCGATGCCTGCTGTGAAATTGCCGCACATCCCGACGTGATTTTCTGCACCTTTGGCGACGCGCTGCGCGTGCCCGGCAAGCAAGGCTCGCTGTTGCAGGCGCGCGAACGGGGTGCCGATGTGCGTGTGGTTTATTCCCCGCTGGATACGCTGAAACTGGCCCGTGCAAATCCGGCACGTCAGGTGGTGTTTTTCGCCCTCGGTTTTGAAACCACGCTGCCGGTTACCGCTGTCACGCTGCAACAGGCACGGCGCGAACGTCTGCCCAATTTCAGCGTGTTCTGTCAGCACATCAGCCTGATGCCGACCTTACGCAGCCTGCTCTCGCAGGATGATGTGCGGATTGATGCTTTTCTGGCTCCCGGTCACGTCAGCATGGTGACGGGCACCGCACCTTATCATTTCATCAATGAAGAATTCGGCAAGCCACTGGTGATCAGCGGCTTTGAGCCACTCGATATGCTGCAAAGCGTGCTGATGCTGGTGGAACAAGTTTGCGAGGCATCGTGTAAAACGGAAAACCAGTATCGCCGCGTGGTGCCGGAAGAGGGTAACCTGCTGGCACAGGAAGCGATGCGCGAAGTGTTTACGCTTGCCGGTAGCAGCGAGTGGCGCGGTCTGGGCGTGATTGAAGCCTCAGGGATTTCCCTGGCCCCCGCCTATGCCTCATTTGATGCAGAGCGGCGCTTTAACCCGCAGGCACAACCGGTAGCGGACGATCCCCGCTCCCGTTGCGGTGAAGTGCTGACCGGGCGCTGCAAGCCGCATGAGTGCCCGCTGTTTGGCACCGCTTGTACGCCACATAATGCATTTGGTGCGCTGATGGTGTCTTCTGAAGGTGCGTGCGCGGCGTGGTATCAGTACCGGCATCAGGAAACGGCAATGGCGGATAAACCGCAGCAAAAGCATCAACAGCAGAAGGTAAGTCAGGATGAGTGATCGCAAAGAAGTCGTCACAATGGCGCATGGCAGCGGCGGCCGCGCCATGCAACAGATGATCGAACAGATGTTCATCAGCGCATTTGATAATCCCTGGCTTAACGAACGGGAAGATGGCGCACGATTGTCACTTGCCAGCCTGAGTGCACAGGGCGACCGGCTGGCGTTTACCACGGACAGTTACGTGATTGATCCCATCTTTTTCCCCGGCGGCAATATCGGCAAGCTGGCGGTGTGCGGCACGGCAAACGATCTGGCGGTCTGCGGGGCGACACCCGCCTATCTTTCCTGCGGTTTTATTCTGGAAGAAGGATTAGCGCTGGATGACTTACAAAAAATAGTCAGCGCGATGGCGCAGACCGCACATGCTGCGGGCATTGCCATTGTGACCGGCGACACCAAGGTTGTGCAGCGAGGTGCCGCCGACAAAATCTTTATTAATACCGCCGGGATCGGCGTGATCCCAACGGCCGTTAACTGGGCCGCCGGTACGATAAAAGCAGGCGATAAAGTGATCGTCAGCGGGACGCTCGGCGATCATGGTGCGGCGATCCTCAATCTGCGTGAAAAGCTGGGGATGGATCTGGGCGTGGAAAGTGACTGCGCGGTGCTTGCGCCGATGATTGCACCACTGCGACCGCTGGCTGGCGTGCATGCCTTACGTGATGCCACGCGCGGCGGGGTGAATGCGATTTTGCATGAATTCAGCGCCGCCAGTGGTTTTGGGATATGCATCGACGAAACCGCGTTGCCGGTGAAACCGGCTGTGCGTGGCATCTGTGAATTACTGGGGCTGGAACCGCTGAATTTTGCCAATGAAGGCAAACTGGTGATCGTCGTGTCCGACCGGGCCGAAGAGCAGGTGCTGAACCTGTTACGCAGTCATCCGCTGGGCGCTGATGCGGCGACTATCGGCGAGGTGACGATAAGTCCGCAGGTGTGTCTGCGCGGCGCGCTGGGTGTTTCCCGCCAGTTAATGTTGCCCCATGCGGAGCCATTACCCCGCATTTGTTGATCTCGTCAGGGGAGCGCGCCGCCGCGAAGGCGTAAACTTTCTTAATCGTTTCTTCAAAAACGCTTTACATCAAAAGCCAGAGCCCACGGTATGCAGAGTGCAACAATGAGCACCACAAAACACAAAGGATTACTGGAACTGACGCGCACATTGCTGCTGCAACAGAACATGACATCGCTGCTGGAAACCCTGACGCAAGTGGTGCAGAGCGCCGGTATTGCGGAGGCTGTGACGCTGGTGTTGTTCGACAATAACAGCGAACGCGTCAGTTTTTATGGCATCGATCCGCATCATCAGCCGGTCAGTTATGAAGATGAAACGCTGCTGGCGACCGGGCCGGTACATGCCTTGCTGAGCAATCCTAAAACGCAGGTCTGGCGCAGCGAAGCGTTGCATCTGCGCTATCCGCAACTGGCGGCGCTGAACCTGTATCCGGCGTTTACCGATTATTGTCTGGTGCCTCTGCTGGCCTCTTCCGGCTTGCTGGGGGGCTGTGAGTTTACCCGTCAGCACGCGACCCCGTTCAGTGAGGAAGACAAGAACGGTCTTTATGAGCTTTGTACGCTGGCGGCCATTGCGGTCGAACAAATCCAGTTGCGCGAAAACGCCTCGCTCCAGCAATCCCTGCTGCGCCATGAACGTGACGATTTCCGCATTCTGGTGGATATCACCAACGCCGTCCTGTCCAAGCTGGATCTCGACGAACTGACCGGCGAAATCGCCAAGACTATTCACCATTTCTTTCACATTAATGCCATCAGCATTGTGTTGTGTGATGCCGATAAAGACAGCGAACAGGCCAGTGTTTACGCGACACATTATGTGCAAACGCACGTCGCGGAGCGTGAACAGTCGCGCATGACGCTGGAGGGTTCCCTGGAACAGCAGGTGATGAAAAATGGCGAAATGTTGCTGACTAACGTGCGGTCCGCCGAAGAACCGGATAACGATGAAAGCACGTTGTTCCAGCTGTTATGGCGGGATCAGACCAAAACCCTGTGCATTCTGCCGCTACGTTTTGGTCATAAAACGCTGGGGGTGTTGAAACTGGCACAGTGCCAGCCGGATAACTTTAATTCCGCTAATCTGCGCGTGTTGCAGCAGATCGCCGAACGCATTGCGATTGCCGTGGATAACGCACTGGCCTATCAGGAAATTAAAAGCCTGAAGGAAAAACTGCAACACGAAAACCTGTATCTCACCGAGCAGATAAACAGCAATAACCCGGATTTCAGCGACATTGTCGGCCGCAGTTCCAGCATGTCGGCGGTGCTGAAACAGGTTGAGATCGTGGCGAAAAGCGACTGTTCTGTGCTGATCCTCGGCGAAACCGGCACCGGTAAAGAGCTGATCGCCCGTGCGATCCATAATCTCGGCGATCGTCGTGATCAGCGCATGGTGAAAATGAACTGCGCGGCCATGCCTGCCGGATTAATGGAAAGCGATTTATTCGGCCATGAAAAAGGCTCGTTTACCGGGGCTACCGCTCAGCGGATGGGGCGTTTTGAACTGGCTGATAAAGGCACCTTATTTCTCGATGAAGTGGGTGAAATTCCGATTGAACTGCAACCCAAGTTGCTGCGCATTTTGCAGGAGCAGGAGTTCGAGCGTGTCGGCGGCAATAAACTGATTTCGGTGGATGTGCGGATGATCGCTGCGACCAACCGCGACCTGTGCCAGATGGTTGCCGATAAAGAATTCCGCAGTGATCTGTATTACCGGCTGAATGTGTTCCCGATTGTCATCCCGCCGTTGCGTGAGCGCCCTGAAGACATTCCGCAACTGGTGAAATTCCTGACCTATAAAATCGCCAAGCGCATGAAACGCACCATCGACAGTATTCCCGCCGAGACCTTGCGTTTATTAAGCCGGATGCCCTGGCCGGGCAATGTGCGTGAACTGGAAAATGTTATTGAACGCGCTGTGCTGCTGACCCGCGGAACGGTGCTGGATTTACAACTTCCTGAGCTGAATTATCCGTTGCCGGTGTCTCAGCCGGAGAGGGTGATGCCCGCGCCTGATACTGCGCCCGCCCCGCATTTGAATGAGGAAGACGAGCGCGAACGTATTCTTCAGGTACTTAAGGAGACCAACGGCGTGGTCGCCGGTCCGCGTGGTGCGGCACAACGTCTGGGATTAAAACGTACGACGTTGTTGTCGAGAATGAAAAAATTGGGGATTGCCGCGCATTAACCGGGTCAGGCTGTTTTTACCGCACCGGACAATGAAATATGGCCGATGCGGTAATGCTGCCCGTCGCCTGCCAGCGGATTTCTCCCCGCCGTAAAATGGATTTTCTTCCAGTTTGTCGTGTCCCAGGCGGTGACGTCGATAAGTCTGTCGCTCACCGTTTGCTCACTGAATGGCGCAAGGTCACTGAACGGTGCGATATCCGTTATCTCTCTTTTCGCATATACCGCCTCCGCGACGTTTCCGCTGACATGTGCCGTCAGCACCGGATAAACCCGGATCTGCGGCCAGCCGAAGGCGCCGGCGACGCCCTGAAAACCTGCACCTGAAATAAAACGGTTCATATCTGATACGTCCTGCCACAGGTAAAACGGCGCGTAGATATTTTCTGCGCTGCCGGTTTGCAGGCAGTTGCGGCGGGCATAGAGATAGGTTTTGAAAATAAGCCCTGCAAAACCGTCCGTCCGATATCCGTTATCCGCAATGCGCTTTTCAATAATGCCCATGTCGTAGTCCGCAGGCAGGGTAAAACTGTATTGCATGGCAATCATGACCGGGCTCCTTGCGCAATTCTGAACATTTCACCGTGACTGAATGACCAGTCTTCCGGCTGAGTAAAACTCACCACCACCATCACATCAGCCTGAGAAATTCCCAGTGTGAGGTTTAATTTTTCGGCCAGATGGTGGAACAGTTGCTGTTTCTGATAACCGTTACGCGGTTTGCCTGCGGTGATGTGAAACAGCAGAAAATCGTCTGAACGCCGGTCATTTTCACCGGCTAAATAGGTCGGGTTGATCACCCGCTGGTGGCGGCTGACCGGTTCGAACAACTGAAAACAATCATCTTTGGGCACGGAAAAGTGATCAACCAGCGCTTCCTGTAATATGGCTGAAATGGCATCCTGCCAGGCATCCGCGCGGTGGGCTGGTAAAGAAATTCGGCTAAAAGGCATCGGTTGTTCCTCCGGTTACGGGGCGCGGGTTACTGGTCATTGAGAGCGGCGAAGCGGCTCAGGGCGGATGCCGCTGCGGGCCAGCCGGCATAAAATGCCAGATGGGTGATCACTTCTGAAAGTTCGGCCTGTGAGACCCCGTTTTTTACCGCCAGGCTCAGATGAAAAGGCAGTTGTTCAACGCGATTGAGGGCAATCAGTGCGGCAACGGTGATCAGGCTGCGATCACGCGCAGACAATTCATTTCTTTTCCACAGATCGCCGAACAGCACCTGTTCCGTCAGTTCCGCAAATTTGGGCGTCAGACGCGCCATGGTATCCAGCGTCTGTGTTTGGGACGAGGTCGTGCTCATATCAGGCTCCTTTTTGTCGGTGTGAAAAGGAGCATAAGGCGTTATGATTATCCTGAATATCGAAAATAACAGCAGCATTAGTCCATAAAAACGGGATGATTAAGCATGGCGAAAAGACCGGTCACTTTTGATTCAGAAGCCTTGCGCAGTTTTGTTACCGGCATTGAGCTGGGGAGTTTTGTGCTGGCCGCCGACCGGCTGGGACGCTCCACATCTGCCGTCAGCGCACAGCTGAAAAAGCTGGAGCAACAGGCGGGCACGGAGCTGGTACAGAAATCCGGACGGCACCTGATCCTGACCGGACGCGGCGAAGTGATGCTGAGTTATGCGCGGCGGATCCTCAGCCTGAATGATGAGGCCAGCGCTGTGCTGCTCGCCAGTACGCTGAGTGGCAGCCTGAATCTGGGTATGCAGGAGGATTTCGGCGAAACCCTGTTACCGGCCATTCTCGGCACATTCACCCGCGCACATCCGCAGGTGCAGGTTTCCGCCAGTATTACCCGTAATCAGCAATTGCTGGACGGGATCCGGCATAACGAGTTTGATCTGGCGGTGTGCTGGCAGGCTGATGAAACGCCACTTTTCCCGTCAAGCCGCTCGCTCGGACGGATTCCGCTGCGCTGGATTGGCCCTGAAAGTTTCGACCTGAAGCACTATCAGGAAACCGGCGAACCGTTGCCCTTGCTGGTGTTCGAAGCGCCATGCCTGATGCGGAATGCCGCAACGACGGCGCTGGATAACGCCGGTATTGCGTGGCGGATAGCCTTCACCAGCCGCAGCCTGAGCGGGATTTGGGCGGCGATGTCGGCGGGGCTGGGGGTGACTGTTCGTACGGATTTCGGTATGCCATCAACCGTACGGATTTTGCAGGAATTGCCCGCGCCGGGTGAGGTGGGGATCAGCCTTCATCAGAGCCTGACGCCCCCGGGCGAGGCGGCCGTCAGCCTGAGAGAGTCGATTGTCGGCTTCTTTACGCAGCAGCACTGAGCCGCTGTGACTATTTTTTAGCCGGTTGCTGACGATAATGTTCCAGACGTTCGCGAAAATAAGCGCGCAGATGTTCCGGCTGCTCCATCTCCACTTCTTCTGCGTTGACCGGCAGATGGTTGCGCTCACGCACCACGACAGTCCCGGCCGCCAGCCCGGCGCTGACTTTATCCATTTCCTCTTTACTCAGTCCTGCGAGTGCTTTGTTCATGGTTTCTCCTTTTGATTGTTCTGTTAGGTTGTCGGGCAAAGCCTCTATTCTACTGCGGTTCCGGCCAGTGTCTTTAACATGCCGTCAGCGAAATATGTCTCCAGCAACGCCGGGTCGGTTTTCTGATGTTCCGATGAAAGAAATTTGGCAATAGCGTTGCGATCATCTTCTCCCCAAATAAAGATTTTATCGGGATGATAAAAAGCATGTTTTTTTATTGAGGCATTATTGGTGATCAGTTTCTTATTAAAAGCCATGGCTTCGAGAGCACGCAGCGTTAATCCGCATTGATCCGGCTTGTTGATCTCAAGAACGACAGAAGCTCGCTTCAGCTTTTCAATATTTTGCTGATAACTGATTTTCTGATTGATACAACAGTCCGGGTAATCCGGGGTTCCGTTGCAATCGCCCACCAGATAAAAGTCGGTCTGGCAGTGATTCTGGCGCAATACCGGTGTCAGGTCGTTAATGAGTTTTGCCCGATAATCATCAAACCCGCCGACATAAAAGCATGAGCAGGATGACGGCGTATTTGCCGGTTCCGATTGCCACGCAGCCATGTTATGGCGGGTGAACGGCAAAAACTGGTCAACATAAGAAAGTCCGTATTTCCGGCAATCTTCGGGATCAAAACTGTAAATAACATCAAAAACAGCGGTGACCCGGTCGAGATAATTTTCGTCATGGGAAAGTAATTTCAGCCGACGTCTTTTAGACGTAAGCGCGGCCACTGAGTCGCGCAATACCAATATTTTTTTGCATTTGGGCAGGGAAAGTAAATCCAGCATCAGAAATGCGCTGTAGCCGTTACAAATGATGATGTCGGTTTCACGCACGCGGCGGAACTTGATAGCAATCTGAAATTTCCGGTGCCAGTGTTTGAGCCGCTTTCCCGGCAGCAAAGAGTGGACAGATTTAAAGTGTTTTTTGACGTGATAAATCGTATGCACATTAAATTCTTTTTTCAGTGCAGAGGTCATCATCCGTTCGTACTCTGAGTTCCATTCGATGAAATGTATTTTCGGTGGTTGCGAAAGATAGTTTTTCATTGTTTCTCCCTTTATGACCAAAGTTTAGCATTTTCAGTGCATAAAAGTGTTGATGCGGCCTGGAAAGCCATCCCATCTCACAACGGGTTTACAAAATCGCCAAAAACAGGCCATTATTTATCCTTCCCCTGACCGGAACGGAGCCTGAAAAATGACCCGAATGACAGCGAAAGATTTCCCGCCTGAACTCCTCGAATATTTTGATTTTTACGTGCACGGCAAAATGACCAAACGTGAGTTTCTTGATCTCTCGGCGAAGTTTGTGGCAGGCGGATTGTCGCTGGCTGCACTGACAACGCTGATGACGCCGAACTATGCCTACGCCGAACAGGTGCAATTCACTGATCCGGATATTGTTGCGGAATACATTCAGTATCCGTCGCCGCAGGGACACGGCAGCGTGAAAGGCTATCTGGTGCGTCCGGCCAAAGTGACCGGTAAAGTGCCTGGTGTGGTGGTGGTGCATGAAAATCGCGGGCTGAATCCGTATATCGAAGATGTCGCGCGGCGGGTGGCGAAAGCCGGATTTGTCGCGCTGGCGCCGGACGGGCTGAGTTCGGTCGGCGGTTATCCGGGCAATGATGAGAAAGGGCGCGAACTGCAAAAACACGTTGATCCGGCCAAACTGATGAACGACTTTTTTGCGGCGGTAGAATTTCTGATGCACCACGAGACTGGCACCGGCAAAGTCGGCATCACCGGTTTCTGTTACGGCGGTGGCGTGGCGAATGCGGCGGCGGTGGCTTACCCTGAACTGGCGGCCGCCGTGCCGTTCTACGGGCGTCAGCCGAAAGCGGAAGATGTGCCGCGTATCAAAGCGCCGTTATTGCTGCATTATGCTGAACTGGATAAACCCATTACCGAAGGCTGGCCGGCGTATGAAGCGGCGCTGAAGGCCAATAACAAAGTTTATGAAGCGCATATTTATCCCGGCGTGAACCACGGTTTCCACAATGATTCGACGCCGCGTTATGACAAAGCGGCGGCGGATTTAGCGTGGGAAAGAACCATTGCCTGGTTTAAAAAGTACCTCGAACCGCAGACAGAAAGCGCATAAAAGAAAAGGGCGGGATCGCAAAATCCCGCCCTTTTTTTACGTTTCAGACGCCCGTTATGATTTCAGGATGCCATCGAAATCCGAGGCATCATGGCGCTCTTCCAGTTGTTCATCACCCCAGGTGCGGTTCACAATGCGTCCGCGTTTCACCGCCGGACGGCCCGCCACTTCAGCCGCCCAGCGCTGGAAGTGCTTATAAGATTCGATGTCGAGGAATTTAGCCGATTCATACAGACCGCCCTGCGCCAGGCTGCCATACCAGGTGAAAATGGCGATATCAGCAATCGTGTATTCTTCCCCGGCAATAAAACGGTGTTCAGCAAGCTGACGGTCTAATACGTCGAGCTGGCGTTTGGCTTCCATCGTAAAGCGGTTAATGGCGTATTCGATTTTGACCGGCGCGTAATGGTAGAAATGACCGAAACCGCCGCCAAGATACGGCGCGGAACCTTGCAGCCAGAACAACCAGTTCAGGGTTTCAGTGCGACCGGCGAGATCTTTTGGCAGGAATTGGCCAAATTTTTCCGCCAGATACAGCAGGATGTTGCCGGATTCAAACACGCGGATTGGCGGTGTGGTTGAGTTATCCAGCAGCGCCGGGATTTTTGAGTTCGGATTGACGTCAACAAAGCCGCTGGAGAACTGATCGCCTTCATTGATGCGGATAATAAACGCATCGTATTCCGCACCGCTGATGCCCAGCGCCAGTAACTCTTCCAGCAGGATCGTCACTTTCTGGCCGTTCGGCGTGCCAAGGGAATAGAGCTGAAGCGGGTGCTTACCGACCGGCAGCGTTTTTTCGTGCGTCGGACCGGCTATCGGGCGGTTGATGTTCGAGAACTTGCTGACTTCATCTTTATTCCAGGTCCAGACTTCAGGGGGCTGATACTGTTCTGACATTGCATTCTCCGCATCTTTTTTTGAGGTTAAGACTCAAAAGTCTAGCAGGAGATAATCAATGGCGACGCTGAGAATGTGCCTTCGGGGCGCGGCTAACTGGCGGCAGGATACAACCCTTTGCGCTTCCATTTCACATCGGCCACTGACTGGCCGTTGTGAATTCTCCCCTGTAACAGCAAATTGAATTTCGCGCCGGTAGCGCGCATCAGGCGGCTTTGCAGAATATACACTGCCTCGGTGCCCAGCTCGCGGCACGGCAAATGCACGGCAGTGAAACTTTGTGCCGCTGATGTTTTCATGTCGTGCGCAAAATCGATACTCATCACCGAAATATCTTCCGGGACTTTAAATCCGTATTCGTTCAGGGCATCAATGGTGGCCTGTGCAATCTGATCGCCTCCGCATAAGATGGCTGACGGCATGGTTTCCCGTTTATGCCCCCGGAGATACTTCTCAATATTTTCTCTCGCCTGTTCCCCTCCGCTGCCATGATTGACCAGCAAATGCAGGGCTTCGTCGAACACCACATGGTGTTCAAGGCAGGCGCGTTTAAAGCCATCGAGGCGCTGCATCATGGTTTCACGACGCAGGTCGGTGAACAATAAAACGGGGCGGTGACCTCTGGTAAACAGATAGTTGGCAGCACTGTAACCGATGGAATAATGATCGGCAGAAACACAGTCCAGACGCATCTCGCTGTCCTTGGCGTTGATCATTACCACCGGTTTGTTAGATTCTGCTGCCAGCCGATACAGCATCACGTCATCAATACCGATAATGACAATGCCGTCGACATCCGGCTGATGAAGTGCCTGCATAAAAACAGCGATATCCGGTTCATTGACTGCCAGCGCGCATTTACGTATGTGAATATCAAAACGCGCAACTTCCGCCGTTATTTCCTGAATCACTTCATAATAATAACGATCTTCATGGGGAGAGAAGGCGGCGGGTGGCGCACAGAGCAACAGGCAATTCATTAACAAACGGCTGGCCGGAATGTCACGCAAAATACCCATTGTTCTGGCATGGGCAAATACTTTCTCTTTTGCCTGGAGACTGACATTGGCTTTCCCTGCCAGCACACGGGAAACGGTGCTCGGAGAAAGCCCGGTTAACTCCGCTATTTGCCTGATTTTTAATTTTCCCGTCATTTTGTGATCAATGCCTCAAATGGAGATGGACTTATTGCCATGGTTAACTGGTTGTAATTCATGGGCTATTCAGCATGATAGCAAATTCCGCAAACGGCACTGCAATTCCTGTCACAAATAACAGTTGTTGGAAAAAAAAACCATTATTACTCTCCAGAATATAAACCTCAGAAACAAAAAATAAGGTATTTATCTGTGCTGAATCTATAAAGAATTCAACACGGTGACGCCCTTTATGCGGCTTAAATCCGCCAGCTGTTCGGTTAAATATAAGGAGTAAGAGAATGCTGAAAATAGCCATTATTGGTACGGGTAATATTTCACATAACCATATTCAGGGATATTTAGAGTTTGCTGATCGTTGCCAGATTGTTGCGCTGGTAGATATTTATCCTGAAAAAGCGGAAGAGAAAAAACGGCATTATGGCCTGACGAACGCCAGGGTCTATGCCAGCCATGAGGAAATCCTTAATGATGCAGATATCGACATTTTTGACGTCTGCACGCCGCCGTATGTCCACGCCGAAATCTCGATTAATGCGCTGAACGCAGGCAAACACGTGTTGTGTGAAAAGCCGATGGCGGCGTCATTACAGGAATGCGACGCGATGATCAGCGCGGCGCAGGCGAGCGGGAAAACGCTGTCAATCATCGCGCAAAACCGTTTTACCGACGCGTTCTGGCGGCTGAAAAAAGTGCTCGATTCCGGTGAGACCGGCAAAGTGTGTCATGCACAGGTGGATTCTTTCTGGTGGCGCGGTCATTCCTATTACGATTTGTGGTGGCGCGGCACCTGGGAAAAAGAAGCGGGCGGTTGCACGCTCAATCACGCCGTTCACCATATTGACGCGATTCAGTGGATGCTCGGTTTTCCCTCTGAAGTGGTCTCGATGATTACCAACGCTGCGCATGATAATGCCGAAGTGGAAGATCTCTCGGCGGCCATTTTCAAATATGACTCCGGCGCGCTGACCCAACTGACGGCTTCCGTGGTGCATCACGGCGAAGATCAGAAGATTGTTATTCAGGGCGAGAAAGCGCGAATTTCAGCCCCGTGGGACAAATACGCCAGCATTTCTGCGCCGAACGGTTTCCCGATTGATGCGCGTGACACGGATCGTGAAAACCAGCTTGAAGACATTTACCAGTCGATTCCCAAACTCACTTATACCCTGCACACCGGCCAGATCGACAATTTCCTGACCGCACTGGAAACCGGTACCGCGC
Source organism: Rahnella sp. GSA61A (assembly GCF_019969905.1). Taxonomy (NCBI): domain Bacteria; kingdom Pseudomonadati; phylum Pseudomonadota; class Gammaproteobacteria; order Enterobacterales; family Yersiniaceae; genus Rahnella; species Rahnella sp. GSA61A. The sequence goes on from NZ_JAHXYO010000005.1 coordinate 291,325, forward strand.
CGCTGATTGACGGCATTCAGGGCAAGCGTTCACTGGAACTGATTGCCGCGATTTATAAATCCGCCATTACCCGCAGCATTGTGTCACTGCCGTTGTCGCCGGAAGATCCGTTTTATCAGACCGGCGGGCTGGTTTCGCTGGCACCGCACTTTTACGAAAAATCAGCATCGGTGGAAAACTTCGCCAATGAAGATGCGATCCCTCTCGGCAAAAATATGGATAAAGGAGCCTGAACATGAGCAATAAAGACGGTATGAATTATGCGCCGGTAGGGAAACCGCAACCTGTGGTAAAGCCCGGTGAATTCGTGATTGCTGCTGCGGCCCTGGATCACGGGCATATCTACGGTATGTGTAACGGGTTGATCGAGGCGGGCGCCAGCCTGAAATGGGTTTACGATCCGGATCCGGTAAAAGTGGAGAAGTTCGTCGCCCAGTATCCGCAGGTTAAGGTCGCGGAGTCATTGCAGATACTCCTTGATGACCGTGAAGTGCAGATGATCGCGGGGGCGGGCATTCCGTCTGAACGCTGCGCGCTGGGGCTGAAAGTCATGGCAGCCGGGAAAGACTATTTCAGCGACAAAGCGCCGCTGACCACGCTGGAACAACTGGCGCAAGCGAAGGCCAAAGTGGCCGAAACCGGGCGCAAATATGCCGTGTATTACAGCGAACGCCTGCACGTAGAAAGTGCAGTCTTCGCAGGCCAGCTGGTGCATGAAGGAGCGATCGGACGCGTGATCCAGACGCTGGGTACCGGCCCGCATCGTGAGGGCGAAGGGCGCCCCGACTGGTTCTACGAGAGAGAGCGTTTTGGCGGCATCCTGTGCGATATCGGCAGCCATCAGATTGAACAATTTCTGTTTTATACCGGCAACAGTGACGCGCAGGTTGTGGCGGCTCAGGCTCTTAATTTCAATCACCCGCAGTATCCGCGTTTCGAAGACTTTGGCGACACGATGCTGAAAGGCAATAACGGCGCACGGGGTTATTTCCGCTGCGACTGGTTCACACCAGAAGGGCTGAGCACCTGGGGCGACGGCCGTCTGACGCTGCTTGGCACCGAAGGTTATATCGAGATCCGCAAATATGTTGATCTCACGCTCGGCGAGCAGGACGTGGTGTATCTGGTGAATCAACAAGGCGAGTTCCGTTACCCGGTTTCCGGCAACGTCGGCTTCCCGTTCTTTGGTCAGTTGATCCTCGATTGCCTGAACCGCACCGAGCACGCCATGACCCAGGAGCATGCGTTTAAAGCTGCCGAGCTGTGCATCCGGGCACAGATGCTGGCAAACGGAACCCACTAAACGGGAGCAGATGATGAAAACTCTCCAGGCTGCGGTGATCGGTTGCGGGTCTATCCATACCTGCCATGTGGCAGCGATCCGGCACGAACCGGATTGCCAGTTAAGGGCGATTGCGGAGTGCGATATTGGCAAAGGCCGGGCGCTGGCGCAGGAATATGGTTGTGATTTTTACACGGATTATCACGAAATGTTGTGCGATCCGCAGATTGACGTGGTGCATATCTGCCTGCCGCATCATCTGCACAAGGAGGCTATTCTCGCCGCGCTGGCGGCGGGAAAGCATGTTTTTACCGAGAAACCGGTGGCGCTGAATATCGGAGAAGTCAGCGCCATTAAACTCGCGGCGTCACAGGCTGCGGGGCTGACAGGCGTGTGTTACCAGAACCGTCTGAATCCTTCCAGTCAGAAAATTAAAACGCTGCTGGAAAGCGGGCAACTGGGCAACATGCTGAGCATCAAAGCTATTCTGACCTGGTCGCGCAGTGGTGCTTATTACAGCGAAAGCCTGTGGCGCGGGCGTTTTGCCACTGAAGGCGGCAGCCTGCTGATCAATCAGGCGATACATACGCTGGATTTAATGCAGTGGTTTGGCGGCGGTGTTCTCGCGCTGAAAGGCGTGGTGGAAAGAACCTTTCTCAGTGAACTGACTGAAAATGAAGACACAGCGATGGTCAGCCTGAAAATGGGCAACGGTGCGCATGGATTGTTTTACGCAACGAACTGCCACAGCACCGATTCACCGTTGCTGCTGGAAATTCATTGTGAAAAAGGACTGTTGCAGTTGTATCACAACGTGTTGTGGCTGATTGAAGGAGAAAATAAAACGCTGCTGATAAGTGATGACAGCCCGTCAGGAACAGCCAAAAGCTACTGGGGCGACAGTCATCGTCAGGCAGTCTCGAATTTCTATCATTCTGTACGTCATCCTGAAGAACAAAATTATATCTCTGTTTCACAAGCCGCAGTTTCCCTGAATATTGTCGGTGCGATTTACCGCTCCTCACAATCAGGGAAATGGATCACGCTGGCTGATTAAATCTCTATTAATAATAACCCTACATTCACAGGATAATAATAATGAAACCTACTGAACGCAGAGTAGGTTACGGCACGGCTATAGGCTATGGCGTAACTGATTTATTTGGCGGTGGTGCATTCGCCGTTATCGGTACCTGGCTTTTATTCTTCTATACCATGTATTGCGGATTAACCGTTTTAGAAGCGGGATCTATTTTTGCTATTGCCCGTGTCATTGATGCCGTATTAAGTCCGATCATGGGTTATATCACCGATCACTTCGGAAATACCTGGCTCGGAAAACGGTTTGGTCGCCGCCGGTTTTTCCTGCTGATCAGTTCGCCACTGATGTTCCTGTATGCGCTGGTCTGGGTAAAGGACATGGGCTACTGGTATTATCTTGGCACATATCTGTCGATTGAATTACTTTCAGCGATGGTGCTGGTGCCGTGGGAAACGCTGGCCGCCGAGATGACCAACCGCTTCGGCGAACGTACCCGTCTCGCCGGTGTGCGTATGATTTGCTCGCAGCTCGGCGGTTTCCTGGCTGTGTCTGTGCCGGGCGTCATCATGATGTTTACCGGTAAAGATAATCCGATGACGTATACCTATACCGGCATATTCTTCGCCACGGTATTTTGTATCGCGGTATTCACCACATGGCTGTGTACCTGGGAAGCCAAAGACGTGCGGGATCCGAATGAGCCGGAACCGGAAATGGAAACAGGCGGCAGTCTCTGGCATCATCTGAAGAGTCTGGTTTTAGATTTTATCTCATCCTTTAATATCCGCATGTTCCGCCAGCATATTATTATTTATATTGCTTCCTTTACCGCCATGGACGTATTCGGTGCTGTCTTTACCTACTATGTGGTTTATGGTCTGAATCAGGATGTGGGATCGGTTTCCGGATATTTAAGTGTGGCGGCCTTTGTTTCTGTGCCATCGACGATTGTTTATATGATGGTGATGGAACGAATGAATCTTTCGCCTTCTGCCGCGCTGCGAATCGCCTATGGTTGTATATTCTTCGTGCTGGCTGCTCTGTTTTATATTTATATCACCAACGCAACGGTGCCGTTAATTCTCTTTACTTCCATCTTCGTTATTTTAGGCTTTGGACGTTCAGGGCTTTATTATATTCCGTGGAATATTTACAGCTTTATCCCGGACGTCGATGAAATAGTCACCAAAAAACGTCGTGAAGGAATTTTTGCCGGTGTGATGGTGTTTACCCGTAAAAGTACCGTTGCGATTGCCATCATGGTGATTGGCCTGGTGCTGGAAGAAAGTGGATTTGTGAAAGGGCAGGGTGCTCAGCCGCTCAGCGCGTTACACGCGATCATCGGCCTGATGATCTTCGCCACCGGTGCGTTGCTGGCGATCAGCTTCTACATGACCTTCAAATTCAAGCTGACGCGGGACACACATAAAATCCTGATCAAGGAAACCGCCCGTCTGAAACTGGGTGGCGCGCAGGAAGACTGCGATGAGGTGTCACGTAAGGTGATTAAAGATCTGACCGGTTACGAATATAACGAAGTCTGGGGCGGGAGCGCGACACGTAAAACCGCGAGGGAAAAGTTAGCGATTGAGTAACCCGTAACCTGCGGGCCGCAACCGGCCCGCAGGTATTTTCTGTCAGTGATCCTGCGCGGGCAGGGTCTGGTTTCCGTCACCCAGCGCGAGCTGCATAAACACGGTGTCCAGCCAGCGGCCATGCTTAAATCCAACGCTATGCAGGGTGCCTTTCATCTGAAAACCGGCGGCGAGATGTAAGCCAATTGAGGCTTTATTTTCGCTGTCACCGACGTTACCGATCAACTGACGATAGCCGTGAGTTTCCGCCCAGTCTATCGCCCGTCGCAGCAGCGCTTTACCCGCACCGCGTTTCTGAAAAGCAGGATCAATATAGATAGAATCCTCCAGCGTGTGGCGATACGCATAACGTTCGCGATAATGACCCAGATAGCAATATCCCTTCACTTCATCCTCATGTAAAACCACCAGCCAGAGCAAACCTGCCTCTTTAATCTTCTTCAGCCGGCCCGCCATCTCGCGTTCATCCGGGGGCTGTGTCTCGAACGAGGCGGTTCCATGGAGAACGTGCCAGGCATAAATTTTCTGTATCGCGGGAATATGCTGCTCTCCGGCTTCAATAATTTCCATTCTTGCAGGCTCTCATCAGTGTTTTCTCTTCCGTCTACTCTTTCCCAAATGCGTCAGGGAGGGCAAACTTTTTATGACTGATATAAGGAAAAGATCTGGATATAGTACGGAATTTGAACAACGAAGGTCGTCTTTTTAGCAAACAATTTTGGGACAAACGTAGCAGATTTATAGAGTTAAGCATTTTCTCAAAATTGATTATGTTATGCTTTTACTCTTTCTGTGGTTGTTATTTTTAAGGATGAAAATAATGAAAAACAAAGCGTTGTTGGTATCAATGAAAACATCCGGGTTTCGCAATAGTGAAATCGAGTGGGTAAGCAACCGGGCGAAGAAATTAAGCATAACACCCTCAGCACTTCTGTCGGAGTTATCAGCAGTTTTTCTTAAATTGATACTGTCTCATAGTCTGGTTGTTATTATTTTTGTGCTCACAATCGTGTTGAATTATCAGGATATGGAAGAGCCAGAGTTGATCTCTCTGATATTCACCTATGCTGTCGCTTGTTTAATCATTACAATGTTTGGTCCTTTAATTATATCTTTTAAATCGTTTAGAATGTTAAGAAAAGAAAAACTTTGAAATCATAAAATTCGTGGCCTGTAATTATTATTAGTAGGGATTTTTAATGATCGAATTATTTATTTCATTCCGTTGGGAATGGGAATGGGAATGGGAATGGGAATGGGAATGGGAAGGGTATAATTGTAGTGACAGGTTGCAGCGAATCACTCATCGATTTGATTGTTAATCCGTCTATCCCTATTTCTATTTTCAATGCTCTGTTTGTCATGTTTCTGAATCCAAATACGGTATCATCATACATATAATAATAGAGCCTGTTTTTTTCCGGTTTAAGAACGGATCGTGAGAGGGTATATGTCGATAATAGTAAGTCAACGCCGCCATAGATGATATCCCCTTGTGCGCTTGTTAGGCCAACGTGTTGCGCTGCGCTTTCATAACCTTTCCTTAAATATCCTTTATAGGTTCTATTTCCAGTAATAATGGCGGTAAAGTTTTCCTGAATCGCTCCAAGTCCATGGATGACTAATGTAATGCCCGCAATATTACCAATGACCGCGCCTGGCCCGGTAACATAACCGCCTCCAATTAATCCAATACCAGTATGTATCTGAAGAGCGCCTGAAACAATGCCGATGCCTTTTACGAAATAATAAAGTGGTGTTTCCAGAGCACGGTCAATGATATCAAGTGACAGTAAAATCATGAGTCTGACTTGTTTATATTTTAGCTTAAAAACCTGATCGGAAAGATATCTTCTTTCCTGTTTTAAAACCCGTATAGCTTGAAGTTTTTTGTCAGGTGTTGATTCATCGTTGATTATTTCTTTCTGGTGCTCAATGAAAAGGGAGAGGTTATTGATGAAATCTTGTTTAACTTTGACATTTTTTAAGTAATTCGATGCTATTAGTGTTTCTTGTAATAATGCTCTGATTTCAAGATTACCCATTATTTGATAGTAATCATTTGCCCGAGCATTATCTCTATGTAGTATATATTCATCCATTTTATATTTCCACTTCCTATGAAGTTGATATTAAAATACAGTTTATCCCCATCTTTTTGCAAATGAATGAAACATCTTTGAGTCACAAATTTCATAAATAAAGCAAAGGACGTGCGCGCCACATGAGTTATGAGGAAATCGATGGTATTGTCTATATAATTTTATCTTATAAGCGATGCTTTATTGGTTTTTTAAACAGCGACCATCTTCCTGTTATAGTCATTTTCATTACGCATTAGCGGTTATTTTTTAAGGAAAAAAAGTGAAACTGACGTTATCTCATTTACGCACGGGTGTTGTGTTTTTGCTGGCAGGATTACTGCTGGCGGGTTGTGATCAAAAAAGTGGTGATGCAAAACATATCAAAGTCGGCGTGATTAATGGCGCAGAGCAGGATGTGGCGGAAGTGGCGAAAAAGGTCGCGAAGGATAAATACGGTCTGGACGTCGAACTGGTTGGTTTCAGCGGCTCATTATTACCGAATGACGCGACCGAACATGGCGATCTGGATGCGAATGTTTTCCAGCACCGTCCGTTCCTTGAGCAGGATAACAAAGCCCACGGCTACCATCTGGTGGTGGTCGGCAACACCTTTGTGTTCCCGATGGCGGGCTACTCGAAAAAAATCAAAACCGTGGATCAACTGAAAGACGGCGCAACCGTGGCGATCCCTAACGATCCGACCAACTTAGGCCGCGCACTTTTGCTGCTGCAAAAAGAGAAACTGATCACGCTGAAAGAAGGCAAAGGCCTGCTGCCAACGGCGCTGGATATCACTGCAAACCCCCATCATCTGAATATTATGCAACTGGAAGGCGCGCAGTTACCGCGTGTGCTGGATGACCCGAAAGTCGATGTGGCGATCATCAGCACAACCTATATCCAGCAAACCGGATTATCACCGGTGCATGACAGCGTGTTTATCGAAGATAAAAATTCGCCGTACGTGAATATTCTGGTTTCGCGCCCGGACAATAAAGATGCTGAAAATGTGCAGGAGTTTCTGAAATCCTATCAGTCGCCGGAAGTGGCAAAAGCGGCAGAAAAAATCTTTAACGGCGGGGCAGTGCCGGGCTGGTGATCGGCTTAAACCGGACCAGCTAACTCGCTGTTAATTCTGAATCGCCCACTTAACCGTGGGCTTTTTCATTCAGTTTAGCCAGGCCGCCACACCGCCGTGTCTGGAGCAGGTTCCCCGATGATGCGTACTGAAACTATAAGATCCGTCCCTGCACTGAGCCGATGCGCCATCGGGCGCTTTTCCCGATTTGGTATGCGCCGGACGGTGAATTTCCTGCCCGTCTGAGTTGGTGTAATTCCCTTGCTCAATGAGTTCACTATCCTGCGACGAAGGCTGCGTATGCTGTCTGGCCACTGCCGTGTTGCATAAAAGGGCAACTGCAAAAAAAACAAATCCCAGTAAGCGCATGATTGCACTTTTCCCTGTTGTGGTTGTATTACCTGAATGATTTGCGAGGAGAATACTCCTGATACCCACATAGACAATGCTGATATTTGAACAGTAGTTAATCGTCTTACTGAGCGTCTTAATGCGTACAGGAAATGGTTTTCGGAGTCATTTCAGGCGTGCCTGTACGCAGAAAATGGTGCGAGCCGGAGGGTGCCGGATATGGATATTATTGAGGTTTGGCAGAGCAGGGCGAGCGGAAATGAATGGCGAGAATGGTGTCCCCTACAGGAATCGAACGTATAAATATTTTCATGATTTAAAAGAGAATTTTTATAGGTAGTCATAATTGTTCCAACATTAATACCAACAAAGAATTTTTATGTCGCTGTCATCGGTTAAGTCTTTGAAACTTGCTTAAATCGAGTAAGTCTGGGAAGTTCAACACTAACAGATTATGTTCTACTGCTGGAGTGTGTTTCGATGAAAAATTGGTCCCCATGACCTGCCCCCAGGATTAGATACAACCGTCAGTTAGTAATGTCGGTTTGTTTACCTTCACATTTTCCATTTCGCCACCGTGCTGCAAACTCTGATGGCGTCAGATAATTCAGTGCCGAATGTGGACGACACTCGTTATAATCCTGCCTCCAGTCGTTAATGGTTTTCCTGGCGTGAACGATATCGCTGAACCAGTGTTCGTTCAGACACTCATCGCGAAAGCGTCCGTTAAAACTCTCAATAAATCCGTTCTGCGTTGGCTTACCTGGCTGGATAAGCCGTAGTTCCACACCATGCTCAAAGGCCCATTGATCGAGCGCGCGGCAGGTAAATTCCGGGCCCTGATCGGTTCTTATTGTCGCCGGATAGCCCCGAAACAACGCGATGCTGTCCAGAATACGCGTGACCTGAACGCCTGAAATACCGAAAGCAGCGGTGATCGTCAGACACTCCTTCGTGAAATCATCCACACAGGTCAGGCACTTGATCCTGCGACCGTTGACCAGTGCGTCCATAACGAAATCCATCGACCATGTAAGGTTCGGCGCATCCGGGCGAAGAAGCGGAAACCGTTCGGTCGCCAGCCCTTTACGGCGTCGTCTGCGTTTTACGCTCAGTCCATTAAGGTGGTAAATACGGTATACCCGCTTGTGATTGACGTGAAGGCCCTCCCTACGCAGCAACTGCCAGATACGCCGATAACCAAAACGTCTGCGTTCAAGCGCCAGCTCAGTAATACGCCCTGATAAATGTGCATCAGCAGCCGGACGCTGAGCATCATAACGGCAGGTCGACAGGGACAAACCTGTAAGCCTGCAGGCACGACGTTGCGACAGACCGGTCGCATCACACATCAACATCACGGCTTCCCGCTTCTGGTCTGTCGTCAGTACTTTCGCCCCAGAGCCACCTGAAGCGCCTCCTTATCCAGCATGGCTTCGGCAAGCAGCTTCTTGAGCCTGGCGTTCTCTTCCTCAAGCGACTTCAGGCGCTTAACCTCGGGCACCTCCATACCGCCATACTTCTTACGCCAGGTAATGGGATGGACTACCTCCTCCCTTTGCGCTTAACTGAACAAAATACGTTCAGCAGGAGAGTAAACATGAATATCGTCTATCTGGGTATCGATCTGGCTAA
>NZ_JAHXYO010000060.1:0-432 GCF_019969905.1 Rahnella sp. GSA61A
ATTTAAGCTGTTGCTTGGCTTGGCTGACCTCTTCGCCTGGCATAAATCACCCTTTTTTCCTAATGCTGAGAAACTAAATCTATCTACTTCTTAATGAAAAGCATATTGCGGAACTTGTCAAATTTTTCATTTGAAAAAGTGTATTTTTTTTTCAATGAAAATAATTGCTTTTTTCAATATCTTTAAATTCAAGACAAAGCCAAATAAAAAACCACCGCAGAAAAACGATGGTTTTTTTATGAAACAGAATTAATTAGAAAGAAAAACCTTCTAAATTCAAGCTGTTTGTAGAAAGAGCAAGATCAAGACTAGAAGTTTGATAATCTTGTTCACGTTGTTTAAGAATTTCTTTCGTAACGTGTCCTGCCGCGATTTCGCGCAAAGAAACTACAGTCGGTTTGTCGTTATCCCATTCTACAGTTGGCTCCATGC
>NZ_JAHXYO010000061.1:0-402 GCF_019969905.1 Rahnella sp. GSA61A
GTGACGTTTTCAGCCGTATCAGCTCGTCCTGTTTGCCGAGCTTACACACCACCTCGTACTGCGTGTTCTTTTTCAGCGGCGTCAGCCAGTGGCGATTTTCGCCCGCATTATGCCAGTCATGTAGCAGGCCTAAAGAGTAAAAACCCTTATCGAACAGCGTAATACTGTTATCCGGCGCGCTGGCTGCCAGCTTTGCCGCCAGGCGCATCTCGTTCACGTCGTAACTGTCCATCACACTGGCCCGCAACAGGTGACTGCTCAGTTCCATCAGGCAGACCATGCGGACCTGAGGATATCCGCGTTCACCGTGCTGGTTCGAAGCCTTACCGAAGGCCTCTGCATTTTCAGGCGTGTCCTGCGTATGCCAGACTACGCCATCGACGGCATTGAGTGTCAGTCCGT
>NZ_JAHXYO010000062.1:0-378 GCF_019969905.1 Rahnella sp. GSA61A
CGTCCTGTTTGCCCAGCTTACACACCACCTCGTACTGCGTGTTCTTTTTCAGCGGCGTCAGCCAGTGGCGATTTTCGCCCGCATTATGCCAGTCATGTAGCAGGCCTAAAGAGTAAAAACCCTTATCAAACAGCGTAATACTGTTATCCGGCGCGCTGTCTGCCAGCTTTGCCGCCAGGCGCATCTCGTTCACGTCGTAACTGTCCATCACACTGGCCCGCAACAGGTGACTGCTCAGTTCCATCAGGCATACCATGCGGACCTGAGGATATCCGCGTTCGCCGTGCTGGTTCGAAGCCTTACCGAAGGCCTCTGCATTTTCAGGCGTGTCCTGCGTATGCCAGACTACGCCATCGACGGCATTGAGTGTCAGTCCGT
>NZ_JAHXYO010000063.1:0-365 GCF_019969905.1 Rahnella sp. GSA61A
TCGAAGACGTCCAGGCTGTCGATCACGCCGCGTAATTTCTCCTCGAGGAAACGGTAAGGGTTATAAATTTTCAGATACTTCAGCGCGCTGCGCGTGGCGGGCATATTCAGAAAATCGTTCAATAAGCCGATGGCGCCTTCAAGCGCACGGTAAAGCTGGCCGGGGTTGTTTAGCTGATCCAGATGACTTTTGCGCAAATACAAAAACAGGACTTTAAATCCGCCCTTGCACAGCGACCCTAACACCGGGAAGCAGCCGATCAATGTCAGGCATAACGCAACCCATGCCCAGGTGTCGCTGTCGTCTTCATTAATTTTTTTGCAGTTAGCCACCAGATCGCGGATATCGCAGAGCTGATCCACAAA
>NZ_JAHXYO010000064.1:0-317 GCF_019969905.1 Rahnella sp. GSA61A
CTAACACCGGGAAGCAGCCGATCAGCGTCAAGCACAACGCGACCCATGCCCAGGTGTCGCTGTCGTCTTCATTAATTTTTTTGCAGTTCGCCACCAGATCGCGGATATCGCAGAGCTGATCCACAAATGGGATCATGGAAATCACCGTCCCTGTGACGACCTGTCCGGTAGTTTGTCCGGTATTGAAATCTCCCTGCAGGGTTTCCCAAATCCATTGGCCTGCGGCCTCAATTTTTCTTTGTCCGCTGCAGACCCAGCTGTCAGGTGGCGGGGTGAAAAATGCCAGCGCCTTTTCGAAATTGTCATCCATTGGTGAT
>NZ_JAHXYO010000065.1:0-308 GCF_019969905.1 Rahnella sp. GSA61A
GCTTATTGAACGATTTTCTGAATATGCCCGCCACGCGCAGCGCGCTGAAGTATCTGAAAATTTATAACCCTTACCGTTTCCTCGAGGAGAAATTACGCGGCGTGATCGACAGCCTGGACGTCTTCGATCTGTTAAGTGTTTTTGATGAACTCCTCTCCGTCACCAAAAAACTGCTCGATAAAGTCACGGCCTGGGGCCCGGCATCGTTAAAGCAACCCGTAGCCGCGTTGTGGAACATGCTGATGGCAGTACGTCGCAACGCGGACCGGATGCTGGGTAAAGCCCTCGCCCCCGTCACGGATTTACTG
>NZ_JAHXYO010000066.1:0-265 GCF_019969905.1 Rahnella sp. GSA61A
TTCGAACCAGCACGGTGAACGCGGATATCCTCAGGTCCGCATGGTCTGCCTGATGGAACTGAGCAGTCACCTGTTGCGGGCCAGTGTGATGGACAGTTACGACGTGAACGAGATGCGCCTGGCGGCAAAGCTGGCAGCCAGCGCGCCGGATAACAGTATTACGCTGTTCGATAAGGGTTTTTACTCTTTAGGCCTGCTACATGACTGGCATAATGCGGGCGAAAATCGCCACTGGCTGACGCCGCTGAAAAAGAACACGCAGTAC
>NZ_JAHXYO010000067.1:0-210 GCF_019969905.1 Rahnella sp. GSA61A
AACTGTCCATCACACTGGCCCGCAACAGGTGACTGCTCAGTTCCATCAGGCAGACCATGCGGACCTGAGGATATCCGCGTTCGCCGTGCTGGTTCGAAGCCTTACCGAAGGCCTCTGCATTTTCAGGTGTGTCCTGCGTATGCCAGACTACGCCATCGACGGCATTGAGTGTCAGTCCGTGCCAGAGAGGATGTTTTGCCTCTGCATGCC
>NZ_JAHXYO010000068.1:0-210 GCF_019969905.1 Rahnella sp. GSA61A
AACTGTCCATCACACTGGCCCGCAACAGGTGACTGCTCAGTTCCATCAGGCAGACCATGCGGACCTGAGGATATCCGCGTTCACCGTGCTGGTTCGAAGCCTTACCGAAGGCCTCTGCATTTTCAGGTGTGTCCTGCGTATGCCAGACTACGCCATCGACGGCATTGAGTATCAGTCCGTGCCAGAGAGGATGTTTTGCCTCTGCATGCC